>JAQWJQ010000131.1 GCA_029248265.1 Planctomycetota bacterium | reverse complement strand
GGGGTCGCCGCCGCGGAGCGTCAGCTCCTCGCCCGGCATCCCGATGATGCGCTTGATGAAGTTCTTCGAGCTATCCAGCGGGTAGTTGAAGACCGCGATCTCGAACCGCTCGGGGTCCCGGAAGTGATAGGAGAACTTGTCGACGATGACGCGGTCGAAGATCCCGGTCTCCGCGTTCCCCATGAGGGTCGGCTGCATGGACCCCGTCGGGATCTTGTAGGCCTCTACCACGAAGTACTTGAACAGGACGATCGTGGCGATCGCGACGGCCACCGCCTCGATGTTATCTCGCCACGGGTGGCTCTTCTCAGAGCTCTCGCGCTCCTTCGGGGCGACGTCCGCCATCGCTCCGGTCGCAGGCGCGGAGGAGACGAACGGCTTATCTTGGGTGGACTCGGGATCAGGCACGCCGGAGAGAATAGCGGAGGAGCAGCCGCGATGCCCGGCAAGCGGGTGGATCCCGGTGACCCCAGGGGGCCGGTCGCGGGGGGGCATCACGACCGTTTGGGTCGCCTGGCTGGATTCGGGCCCGCTGGCTTCGGCACGATGGGGCCATGTTCGAATTCCATGAAGCAGAGGCGCTGCTGCGGACAGCGACTCCCCCGCGGGCCGGGTCGACCAGCTGGTATGACGCGTGTGACCTCGTGGCCACCGAGATCAAGCGGCGCCTCCGGGAGCGCTTCGAGCGCGGATTCCCGGTCGACGTCTACGGAGACGAGGTCGGGCTGATTGTCCGCGTCCGGGGGGACGGGTATGGGGTCACGCCCTGGAGCGTGGACCGGCCCTTCGACCCCGCGCAGCCCCTCGCGACCCAGACCGCGGCGTTGCTCGAAGCGGTCGATCGAGAGGTGGCCGCCGCGTACGTCGTGGACTGACGCTCTCGGCCAGGGCGGGGGCCTGTCGGTCTCAGCCCCGCGTCGAGGCGCCTCGTGGGACCGCGGGCGAGAAAGCGCGGGAGCTGGCCAGCCCTTAGTCTGGGGGCATGAAAGCCCTGCTCGCGCTGCCGCTACTGCTCACTGTCCCGCACCTCTCCTCGGACGCAGGGCCTCCTCCGGACGGAGAGGCGACCGCGCTCCTCGAGAAGGCGGAGGGGCGGGCCGCGGCCGGGAAGTATCGGGAGGCGCAGCGCCTCTACAGGAAGCTCGCCAAGGAGTTCCCGGACGCCCCAGAGGGCCGTGTCGGTGAGCGGCGTGGCCGCCCGAGCGCGTTCCTCGGGGCCGCGGACATTGTTCGGCACGGGGACTCCGAGAACCGGGTCGACGTGGTGCTCATGGGCGAGGGGTATCAGCTCAAGGAGATGAAGGCCTTCGCCAAGCTGGCGGACGACCTGCCCGATTACTTCCGGCGGAATCGGACCCTCGGCGAGTACTTCAGCTACTTCAACTTCATCCGCGCAGACCTCGTGAGCGCGGACAACGGTGTGGACGGCTTCGGCCGGGAGTACGACACCGCCCTCGGCGGCCACATCCTCGGGACCTACGCGGGGCACGTGGGGGTCAACGGGGGCGAGGTCCGCCAGATGCTTGATGAGCTGCCGGACCATGACGGGCAGGCGATCGTGTTCGCCAAGCTCGGCGTCCTTGGGTCCGGTGGGGGCGGGATCGCGACCATCGGGGGCCGCAACATGAAGACGACGCTCCACGAGTTCGGTCACTCGTTCGGGCGCCTCTCCGACGAGTACTCGAGCGAGACGCACAAGCGGGGTCCGACCAAGGCCAACGTCAACGTCACCAACGACCCCGACCCCGAGAGGGCTCCTTGGAAGCACTTCATCGACGCCAAGGTGCCCGGGGTGGACATGTACCAGGGCGCGGACGGGCGCGCCCGTGGCGCGTGGCGACCGACCGCGAACGGCTGCATCATGGGCGCGGGCGAGTTCTACTGCCCGGTCTGCCGAGAGCAGTTCATCAAGCTGATTTACTCGGTGGTGGACCCCATCGACCGCGCCAGCCCTCCGCCACACGGTGGGCGCACGACCGAGGAGGTCGTCCTCGAGGGCAAGGAGTTGGTCTTCGAGGTGACGGCGATGCAGCCCGCGAACCACATGCTCTCGGCGCAGTGGTGGGTGTTCCCCGAGGCCGACGCGCCCAAGCCGAAGATCGGGTCCAAGGGGTACGGGCCGTACGACAAGCGCCGCCAGAAGGCCAAGCGCGAGCCAGGCCGACTCATGCCCATCGATGCCAAGCCGGCTCAGAAGAGCAAGGGCAAGCGAGACGGCGAACACGAGTTCAAGCTGAAGCGGAGCTCGGTCGAGCCTGGCCGCTATCGGGTTATCTGCAGGGTGACGGACCCCGTCCAGCTGCGCGGGAGCCGGCACCCCTGGGTGCTCAAGGACGACCGCGGCCTCCTCCAGAGCGAGGTCGGCTGGTGGGTCCGCGTCGAGGAGGAGTGAGGTCCCGTCGGGTCGGTCCCTGAGCCTGGTGCTGGTGCGGGACACCCCGGGCCGAGCGACCCGCGGGCCGCCCCGGAGTCACTCCGGGGTCACTCCGACCCGAGGACGCTGAGGAACGCCTTCTGGGGGATGTCCACGCTGCCGACCTGGCGCATTCGGCGCTTGCCGGCCTTCTGCTTCTCGAGCAGCTTGCGCTTCCGCGAGATGTCGCCGCCGTAGCACTTCGCGGTGACGTCCTTGCGGAGGGCTGCGATGCTCTCGCGGGCGATGATCCGCGAGCCGATCGCGGCCTGGAGACGCACCTCGAACATGTGGCGAGGGATCTCCTTACGCAGCTTCTTCAGGATCGCCCGTCCGCGGGGGTCGGCGAAGGACTTGTGGACGATGGCACACAGCGCGTCGACCTCGTCACCGTTGACGAGGATCGAGAGCTTCACGAGGTCCGCAGGCTCGTAGCCCTTCAGGTCGTAGTTGAGCGTCCCGAAGCCCCGCGTCGCCGACTTCAGCTTGTCGTAGAAGTCGTACATGATCTCCGCCAGCGGCACGTCGTAGACGAGCTGGACCCGCGTGGGGGAGAGGTGCTCCTGGCGGATGAAGATGCCCCGGTGGTCATTCGAGATCGTCATCGTGACGCCGATGAACTCCGCGGGGACGATCATCGATACGCGGACGATCGGCTCGAGGACCTCGTCGAAGCGATCGGGGTTCGGGAGGGCGCCCGGGGAGTGGATGATCTCCTCGGTCCCGTCCTTGAGCTGGACCTTGTAGGTGACCGAGGGAGCCGTCTGGATCATGTCCAGGTCGTGCTCCCGCTCGAGGCGCTGCTGGATGATCTCCATGTGCAGCAGGCCGAGGAAACCGCAGCGATAGCCGAAGCCCAGGGCCTCGGAGGTCACGGCCTCGTAGGAGAACGAGCTGTCGGACAGCGAGAGGGTGTCGAGCGCCTCCCGCATGGTCTCGTAGTCCTTGGGGTTGGTCGGGTAGAAGTCCGCGTAGACCATGTGACGCGGCTCGCGGTAACCCGGGAGCATGTCCACGTCGGGCGTCTTGTCGAGGGTCAACGTGTCTCCGATCCGCACGTCACCCAGCGCCTTGATGTTGGACACGAAGTACCCCACCTCGCCGACGGAGAGGGAGTCTCGCGACTCCATCTTCGGGCTGAAGATCCCGATGTCCACGGCCTCGAACTTCTTGTCCGTACCCTTCATCAGCACGCGGTCGCGCTTGTTCAGGGTGCCGTCCATGATCCGCAGGTAGACGATCACGCCGCGGTACTCGTCATAGACCGCGTCGAAGATCAGGGCCCTCAGGGGGGAGCTGGGATCCCCCTGGGGAGCGGGGAAGCTCTCCACGATGCGGTCGAGCACGGCGTCCACGCCCACGCCGGTCTTGGCGGAGATCCGGCAGGCGTCGGTGGCCTCGATGGCGAGGCTGTTCTCGACCTCCTCGGCGATCTCGTCGGGGCGGGCGTGGCCGAGGTCGACCTTGTTCAGCACCGTGATGATCTCGAGGTCGGCCTCGATGGCGAGGTAGGCGTTGGCCACGGTCTGGGCCTCGACGCCCTGGCTGGCGTCCACCAGCAGGATCGCCCCCTCGCAGGCCTGCATGGACTTCTCGACCTCGTAGTTGAAGTCCACGTGGCCGGGGGTGTCGATCAGGTTGAGCACGTACTTCTGCCCGTCCTTCTCGTGTACGGCGGTCACGGCCCTGGCCTTGATGGTGATGCCACGCTCGCGCTCCAGCTCCATGTCGTCCAGGAGCTGCGCCTTCATCTCGCGCTTCTGAACGGTCCCCGTGATTTCGAGGATGCGATCAGCCAGGGTCGATTTCCCGTGGTCGATGTGCGCGATGATCGAGAAGTTGCGGATGTACTTGGGGTCCACTCGTCTTAGGCGCGGCGCGCCTGGGTCAGCTGTCCTTGAGGAGTCGGGAGAGCGCGGGTTCGAGCTCCTTGAGTGCCCGGCCACGGTGACTCACCGAGGCCTTCTCATCGCCCGAGAGGGTCGCGAACACCAGCCCTGTGACCGGGAACCCTTCCTCGGAGAACTCGAAGAGCGGATCGTATCCGAATCCGCCCTCTCCCTGCGGCTCGCGCAGGATCCTCCCGTGCGTGCGACCGATGGTCTCGTGCGCGATCTCGCCCGTTTGGGGGTGGGCCAGCGCCAGCGCGCACACGAAGGCGGCGCCGCGGTCCCCGTCCGGGACCTCCGCCAGCGCTCGCAGGAGCTTGGCGTTGTTGGCCTCGTCGTCTCCGTGGGTTCCGGCGTAGCGGGCTGAATAGACGCCAGGCGCGCCGCCCAGGGCGTCCACCTCGAGCCCGGAGTCGTCAGCGAGCGTCCAGAGCCCCGAGTGCTGGGCGCCCTCACGAGCCTTCTTCGCGGCGTTGGCGGCGAAGGTCTCGCCATCCTCGACGCACTCGGGCAGGCCCCCAATGTCAGCGGGTTGGACGACCTCGACCCCGAGGGGCGCGGTGATCCGCCTGAGCTCCTCGAGCTTCTTGCGGTTTCCGGACGCGAGCAGGAGCCTCATCTCAGCCCTTCAGCGCCTCGTTCTGGAGGTCGAAGATGCTCCGAATCCCAGACTCGCCGAGGTCGAGCAGCTGGTTGAGCTCGGCGCGGTCAAAGGGTGCCCCCTCGGCGGCTCCCTGGACCTCGACGAACTTCCCGTCGCCGGTCATGACGAGGTTCATGTCGCTCTCGGCCTTGCTGTCCTCCTTGTAGCAGAGGTCGGCCATGGGCGTCCCGTTGACCACGCCGACGGAAACGGCGCCGAGCTGCGTCGTGAGGGGCCAGCTGCGCAGCTTACGCTGCTCATCGAGGCGGGTCAGGGCGTCATGGAGGGCCACATAGGCGCCGCTGATCGCTGCGGTGCGGGTCCCCCCGTCGGCCTGCAAGACATCGCAGTCCACCCAGATCGTGCGCTCGGTCAGCGCCTTGAGGTCGACCACGGCGCGCAGGGCGCGGCCGATCAGTCGCTGGATCTCCACGGAGCGTCCGTCCACGCGGGCGCCCTTGTCCCGCGACTTGCGGTCGTGGGTCGAACTGGGGAGCATCGAATACTCCGCGGTCACCCAGCCGCCGCCCTTGCCCTTCAGGAAGTGCGGCACGCTCTCCTGGACGAAGGCGGTGCAGAGCACGCGTGTCTCGCCGAAGCAGGTGAGGACGGAGCCCTGAGCGTGGTTCGTGAATCCTCGCTCGAAGGTGATCGGGCGGAGCTGGTCAGGGGTGCGGCCGTCGCTGCGCTGCATGGGAGTCGATTGTCGGAGGGGGGGTGGGCCTCGAATTGAGGGCGAGGAGTGTAGGGGAGCGCACCCCAAGGCGGGCGCTTGAAGGCCAACCAACCCGGCCTCGGTCGCTGCCAGAGACATCGGAGGGGCCCCAGCGTGGCGCCACGGGAGGGAGGTGCCGCGGAAGGCTGCGGTCCGCCGCGGTGAGGGGCCGGTGTCAGTCGGCGGGCAGGACGCTTCGGACGTGGGCGACAGGCAGGTGTCGGGCGCGGCCAGCCGCGTCGATCCGGAGGCCGAGGAACGGGTCGAGCCCCGTCCATGAGCCAGTCACCTCCTGCTCCGCGCCCTCGACGGTCACCCGGGCGTGCGCCAGGGCGCAGCGCTCGAAGAACTCAGAGAAGAGCAGGCTCGCGTCCTCGATGACCTCGCGGGTCCGTCGTTCCAGGGTCTCGACCAGGGCCTCCTCCACGGAGGCGAGGTCGAGAGGGGCGGGGGCGGGGCTGAGCTCGTCGAGGGAGGCGACCGCGCGCTCGGCGCGCAGGGCTCCGGACGGGCCAGCGCCCGTGACATTGAGCCCGACCCCGAGCACGAAGGCCGTCGGGGCGTTGGCGCGGAGGCCACGGGACTCCGCCAGGACCCCGGCGATCTTGGCGCCGCCTGGGGTGGTGACGTCATTGGGCCACTTGATCACGGCCGGAGCGCCCACCGAGCGCGCCACGTCGTGCACCGCGAGCGCCCCGGCGCAGGTCCAGGCGCCCGGGGGCGGCATCGAGGTCGAGCGGAGCACCACGCTGAGGTAGAGGCCGCCCGGCGCGCTCTCCCAGGTGCGGCCACGGGTCCCACGGCCGGCGGTCTGGGTGCCCGCGACGAAGGTGTCGCCGTGGCGGGCCGAGCCAGCTTCGATGGCCGCGAAGGCGAGGTCGTTGGTGGAGGAGACCACCTCGTGGCGGAAGCGCCTCCAGGGAAGAGCAGCCATGGGGCGACGATCAGTCGGACTCGCCGGGGAGGAGGGGGGGCCAGAGTTCACCGGCGAGGGCGATGGGGATCCCGTAGCCGATGGTGTAGACCGCCGTCTGGTCCGGCAGCGCCTGGACGCTGACGACGATGCCGACCACCTGCCCAGTGGAGTCCGTGATCGGTCCGCCGCTGTTCCCCGGGTGCACCCCAGCGTCCACCTGGATCTGGTCCCCGACCTTGCGGGAGAGGATGCCGCGGAAGACCGACGAGATGACGGTCTCGCCGTCCTGTACGGCCAGGAAGCCCAGGGGGAAGCCGAGGAGGAAGATGTCGCTGCCGGGCGGCGGCAAGGCGACGTCGGTCGCGAACTCCTCGAGCGCAGGCATCCCTGCGAAGGGGGCGATCTTCAGCAGGGCGAGGTCGACGCCTCTGTCGCTGGTGGAGTGGACTCGGGCCGCGTGCTGGGCGGACTCGTCCGAGAACACGACCGTCAACTCCACGACCTGCTCGAGCAAGGGCGTGCCGCGGATGGCCCGCAGGAGCTCGTTCTCGGGCGGGCTGACCACGTGGGCGTTGGTCAAGATCCACCCCCCGTCGTCCACGCAGAAGCCAGACCCGGTGGACTCGAGCACGAACTCGCTGCCTCGCCCGTCAAAGTTCGGCTCTGCTGCCGGCCCCTTCCCGTCGAGGAACAGCAACTGGCCGCTCTCCACGTTCCGAATGCGGGTCTTGTTCTCGATCAGCACCACGGACCGGCGGACGTCGGCGACGCCGCTCACGCGGGCTTGCGCGAGGTTGACCGGGTCGAGGAGGTCGACTTTCTGGCGAGCCTCTCGCAGCTCCCTGCGCGTGGCATCGAGGTCTACGCGCGCGGTCTCGAGGTCGCGCGCGACCCGCTCCAGCAGCCCCGTCTCTCCCCCTGTGCGTTCAAGCTCCAGGACGCGGGCCCGCAGCCGAGCCTCTTCGGCGGCGCGGAGCTTGACCGAGGCCTCCAAGGTCTGCGCGCTTCGCACCAGCTCGCCCTCGAGCGAGCGGAGCGTGGCGAGCCGCGCCTCGGAGCGGTCGAGCTCCTCACGCGCGCGCCTCCGCTCTCGCTGGTCCAGCGCCGAGATCTGGGCGTAGGCGTCGGTCAGGCGCTGTTCGTAGGCGAGCGAGCGGGCGTCGAGGTCGCTCTTCATGTGGCTCGCGCTGCGCCGCGACTCCCACGTGAACCAGCCTGCCGCGCACACGAGCAGCGTCACAAAGAGGAGGAGGCGTCGGCGGCTGCCGCGCTTGCTGCGCTCGACGATCTCCTCGACCGCGTCTGCGTCGGGGCGCAGCTGTTCTCGGTGGACGAAGACCGTGTCGTTGAGGTCTTGGGCACCTACCACGAGGAGCTTCGGTCCCACGCTCCCGAGCCGCACGACGTCCCCTATGGCGAGGACCGCGGGGCCCTCGATGGGCTCCCCGTTCACGAGCGTGCCGTTGCTGGAGCCGAGGTCGGTGACCGATAGCTGCTCACCCTGACGCTCGAACCGACAGTGGTGGCTCGACACGGACGGGTAGCGACCGTCCACCAGCGCGAGGTCGTTGTCCTCTGCCCGTCCGACGGTCAGGAAGGCGCCTTCGCCCTCACCAGGCCCCTTTCGGAGGTCCAGGGGGGCGGGGTAGCCGACCACATCCACGGGCTTGAGGCGTAGGGCGCCAGCGGGTGCAAAGGGGTCCTTCATCGGCTTCCAGAGCTTGCCGAGTCCGCCGTGCGGGCGCGATACACTCGCTGCGTTCTCTTCCTCAGGTCCTCCGCCCTCCGAGCCATGCTTGTCGCCTCCATCGCCCTCCTCTCAGCGCTCACGGTCGCCCAGAGCACGACTCCGGAGGGCGTGGTCCTGAAGGGCCACGCCCCGATCCGGCTCGGTGACGACGCCGCCAACCAGTGGACGGAGCCCTTCTTCCCTGGCGCCAGCTACGACTCGTCGGTCGCGAGGCCCGAGGACTTCCTCGGTCAGCCGGTCGGGAGCCGCCTCGCGAGTCACGACGAGATGTTGCGCATCCTGCGGGCCATCGCGGCGTCCAGTGACCGGGTGAGCATGGAGCGATACGGCCAGACCTACGAGGGCCGCCCGCTGGTCACCCTCGTGATCACCTCTCCGAGGAATCAGGGCCGCATGGACGAGATCCGGGCGACGGCGCGCCGCCTCTGGGACCCGCGGGGGGCAGGTCCCACGCTCGCGTCGGCGATCAAGGGTCAGCCGGCGGTCGCCTGGATGGGCTACGGGATCCACGGGGATGAGACGTCCGCCTCCGAGGCGGCGCTGCCGGTGGCTTACCACCTCGCGGCGTGCACGGACGAGGAGGTCACCTCGATGCTCGAGGAGACCGTCGTCGTCCTGGACCCGTGCCTGAACCCGGACGGTCGTGAGCGCATCCGCTCCATGGTGCTCCAGAGCGCGGGCTATCGGGCCAACCTGGACGGCGGCGCGATGCAGCGTGGGCGCTGGCCGAACGGGCGGGGTAACCACTACCTGTTTGACATGAACCGGGACTGGATGGCGGGTGAGGCGCCGGAGACGAGGGGGCGCTGGGCTCGCCTGCTCGATCTGCCGCCGCAGCTCTTCGTGGACGCCCACGAGATGAGCGGGCTCGACACGTTCCTCTTCTATCCGCAGAGCGCCCCTCGCAACGCGCACCTCCCTGAGCGCCTCCTCCACTGGCAGGGAGTCCTCGCGGACGACGCCGCGCGCGTCTTCGATCGCTATGGCTGGGGGTACTACACGCGCGAGTGGGCTGACGCCCTCTACCCTGGCTACTCGGACGCCTGGGGGAGCCTGACCGGCGCGATCGGGATGCTCTACGAGCAGGGGCGCACCATTGGCGCGCCCCTGCGGCGCGAGTCCGGGGAGATCGTCTCCTACCGCGAGACCGTTCACGGCCAGGTCGCGGCGAGCCTGGCAAACCTCAAGACCTTCGCGGCGAACCGTGAGGAGATCCTGCGCGACTATCTGGCGCATCGTGAGGCCGCCTGCGAGCCGGTCGCCGAGCCAGGGAAGGGCGCGTATCTCGTGGTCCCCTCGGCAGATGTGGAGGTGGACGCGAGGCTGATGCGAGCCCTGGTCTCCCAGGGCATCGAGGTCTTCGCTGCGTCCGAGGCCTTCGAGGCGACCGAGGTCACCGGGCCGCTCGGTGACCCCGAGCCCCGCCGTTCGTTCCCCGCGGGAACCTGGATCGTGCCGGCCGCGCAGCCGCAGGGCGCGATGATGCGGGCCTACCTCGAGTTTGACCCTCGGCTCGACGCAGACTTCCTCCAGAAGGAGCGCGAGTCCATCGAGCGAGGCAAGGGGTCCAAGGTCTACGACGTCACCGCTTGGTGCCTCGGGCGCCAGCTGGGGGTCGAGGGGTACTGGGCCTCAATGCCGGCCGTGGAGAGCGCTCTGGCTGGCCCTGTCCGGGCCCTCGCCGGACCCGCCGGGGACCTGGCCGGGGCCTACGCGTGGGTCGTGAATGGTGACGACCGGCGTTCGTTGCGCTTCGCCGCCCGGGCCATGGAGCTCGGCCTCCAGGTGCACGTCTCGGACCGCGAGTTCGAGGCGCGGGTGCGCGGAGCGAAGGGGGCACCGGAGCGGCGCCCCATGCCCCGCGGATCACTCCTGCTCCGGCGACATGAGAACCCCGAAGGCGTCGACGGGCTCGTCCGTCAGGCGGCGCTCGAGTCGTCGGCAGTGGTCTACGCCGTGGTCAGCGGCAGGGCCGTCGAGGACGGTCCGGACCTTGGCGGTGGTCACTTCTCGCTGCTCGAGCAGCCGCGCGTGGCGTTGCTGTCGAACTCGCCGGTCTCGACCACGGACTTCGGGCACGTCTGGCGCTACCTGGACGAGGACCTGGGAATGCCCGTCACCCTGGTGGACGCACAGCGGCCCGGGAGCGTGGACTTCGACGAGTACAACGTCTTCATCCTGCCGCCGGGAGCTGGCGACTTCGCCCGCGAACAGGCGGAGGAGCTCGCCCGATGGACGCGTGCCGGGGGCTGCTTGATCACCATCGGGAGCTCGAGCCTGGCGCTGGCGGACCCGGAGCTCGGGCTGTCCGCGAACCGGCTCCGCCGTGACGTCCTCGAGGACCTGGAAGAGTACGCGTGGCGCACGGAGCGAGAGCGAGGCTCGATGCGCGTCGAGGTGGATGTCGAGGACCTCTATGGCTCGCCGGCGGAAACGACCGAAGGACAGCCGGAGGTTCGTGTCGTCGCAGAGGAGGACTCGACGGAAGCTGATGAAGAGGAAGAGGTTGCGGACGCCGAGGAGCAAGACCGTTGGCGCCGGCGCTTCTCTCCCGCCGGGGTGATCCTCCGGGCGGAGGTCAACCCGGACTCATGGCTCACGGTCGGCGTGCGGCAGGAGGAGATGGCCGTGCTCTTCTCAGGCTCCAGCGTCCTGATGAGCTCGGTGCGCCCCGCGATCCGGCTGGCGGCCGAGGATCGATTGCGGCTCGGTGGGCTGCTCTGGCCCGAGGCCAGGGGCCGCATCGCAGATAGCGCGTGGCTGACGGCCGAGGCGCTCGGTGAAGGCAAGGTCGTCGCATTTGCCGTTTCTCCCGTCTATCGGGGCTCTTGGCGCTCCACAGGGCGGCTCCTCGGGAACGCTGTGGTGCTCGGCCAGGGGGCAGGGGACTAGAGGGCGAGGGGGGACCAGGCGGCGAGGGGGGATGGAGAGGCCCCGGGCTGAGGGTCCAGGGTCCGGATGGACCCGCGGCGCTGCCATGGTTCCCCTCGCCTCGAAGGCGCCCGGCCGAGCCCGCTGGTCGGGCGTTGGGATCGCCGGTGGGTTCCGCCATGAGCCGCTTCAATTCGGTTCTCCCGATCTTCATACTCAGGCGGCGCAACCGCACGTAACCGTCTTGCCCAGTCAACCGTCAGAAGACCTCACCAAGGCCCTGAGTCACCTCCTCAAGGTGTGCCTCGAGGATGCCGCGAAGAGTCACAAGACCCGTGATTCCTTGCGGGCGCTGACCTCTTGGCTGACAGAAGAGCTCGAGGCCCTCGAGGGCTCGAAGGCGGCGTCTCACGGGGTGTTGACCCCTGCCGCGAGAGGGCGGGCGTCCGAGCCGACGATCGGGAGCGAGGGGCCGCTCACGGACGCCCTCAACGTCGTGCTCAAGAGGACGCGCTGGAAGGCCGCAGCGTGTCGGGTCTCGGCGGGCCGGCAAGCTCTTCGCCACCTCACTGGTGGGGAGCGTAGCGCGGCGGAGGCGCAGCTCTCACAGCAAGAGCGAACGCTCCGTGAATCGCTGACGCAGCTCCGCGACACGATCCCCTGGATGCTGGACCAACCCTTCGGGGTCCGCGCGAATCAGGAGGGCGCGTTCGATGTGCCGGACGCCATCGCCGCCAAGCTCGTGACCGTCGCTGACTGCTACGAGGCCCTCTCGATGACCGTCGAAAAGGCCCGTGAGCTGGAGGAGGCGGGGGTCTTTGAGGATGGACCCCCGCGTGCGTTCCTCTACCTCATGGCGGAGGCACAGTCGGCGCTCCTGGCGTCGATCGCGGATGCGCCGGTCCGCAGTGACAGCGACCAGCGGGATGTCTTTCTCTGGCTCAAGGAGCAGACGACTCGGTTCCGGATCTACGTCGATCGCCACATGCGGCTGGATGATCTCGCGGACTGCGCGCAGTCCGCGGACATTCGGCAGCGAGTAGAGAAGCTCTATACCGAGCTCACGTGTGAGCGGAAGGGCCGCCGGCAGCGAGGCCAGCTGCTGAGCAAGATTCGATATCACGTGGGCAAGCTCCTCGAGGAGGGGGGCACGACGTGCTCGGAAGTGGCCTCTCTCGGGGTCGCGCTGAAGCGCTGGTCCGAGGCGGGGCTGGACCGCGGGGACCGGGGGCTCGCCGAGGCCCTCAGCGAGCTCAGGGCGAGGGCCGGGGGCGCCGAGGGGGAGGCCGGTGAGCTGCTCGCAAGCCTCCTTGGGTCCAACCGCACGTCACCGCCGAGACCGGCGGACGAGAAGCTCCAAGAGGAACGCCAGGGTCAGTCACTGGAAGAGACCCGGCAACTGATCGGGGGGCTCAGGGTCGTCTTGCTCGCGCCCCCCTCCGCGCAGCTGGATGCGAAGGCGCTGACGTCGGACCTCGGCGCGGCGGACCTGGAGGTCCTGACCGTGGATGTGGACGGGCCGAAGGAGGCGCGAGCCGCCGCGCTCGAGGGCGTCCTCTCCGCCAGGGACGCGGCGCTCTTCCTCCTCGGGGTTCGCCTCGCGCCGGAGGAGTACAACGCGTTCAAGGAAGCCTGCCTCGAGCAGAAGGTCGCGTTCGTTCGCCTCCCGGGGCAATTGACCGCGTTGGCCATCGCCCACCAGGTGATGCGCCAGGTGGGCTGGCGGCTGCGCGCTCAGCTCGGCGAAGCCGCGACCTGAGGGCCGCGACGCTCGGGCTCGCTCTCGCGCCCTCCTGGAGGGTCAGTGGGGTCAGTGGGGCCAGGCGGCCAGTGGTCCGCCGTGTTCGCCGGTGGGCTCCTCTCGGCGCGGCCTCGGCGGGCGGCGCGGTGACTCGAATTGGGGGAGAGAGGGCGCCCGATCCCGTCTTTGGGGGGCCGAAATGAGACGCTCGGGTCCTCTGTGCAACACGCCAAAGGCTCCGTTGCCATCTGGTCGATCACCACACGTCGGCGCCGCCCTTGGCGGTCTCGGCGGACCATGGGGATCTCAAGTCATCAGTCGCTCGCCGCGCTCGTCGCGGGGCTCTTGCTGCTCGCGGGCTGCAGGGGGCCGGAGGTCCGCGCGGTCATCGGCCTGAGAGCGCCTGACCACGGCGATCAGCTCACGGCTCACCTCGAGGCCAAGGCCTTCTCGACCGCGGAATTCAATGGCGCCACCGATGGCTCCTTTCGGGCCCCTTCGTCAGCCTTGGTGCCTCGATTGGCCCCCCTCAAGCGCCTGGCCTTGCCCCCCTCCATCGAGGTCGAAGCTCGACCTGTCGCCGTGTTCGGGCGCGCGATCGATCTCGGGTGGCCCCTGGAGGTGGACCTCGGCGCCGGTGAGTTTCCCCACGACGACGAAATGCACCCGCTCGAGGGGACCCATGTGGGCCGCGGCGGATTCTCCAGCAGCGTGGTTCGGTTCACCTGGCGAGAGCCGCTGCGGGGCGCGGTGGGGCTCCACGGGACCGCCGCCGTCACCCGCGTGCAGGAGGACCCGCTCTTCGAGAGTCTTGGTCGTGGCAGCCCCTCCTGGGTCGCAGTTGGGTTCCATGCCTCCTTCTAGGGCCGAGGTGACCACCGACCTGGCCGGAGGAGTGGGGGCGCGTGGAGCGTGTCAGGGCGTCCGTGCCTCCCACGGGAGCGACTCGCCCGCTCGGCACGGAGACGACCTTCGCGACGGGCGCCGGTTCAGGACTCCCACCCGCGAGCCGCTCCGCCGGCCCCGAGGCGCGCCCTTCGCCGCCGAGGGAAGCGACCAGGACCGCCCGGGGCCTCCTGACCGTGGGACCATCGAGCGGCGGGGGGGGAGAACCCACCCGTTGCAGGGACCGTGCGTGAGACGGCGCGCTATCTGAACCACCTCAACCATGCTCTGGCGACTCTTCAGCAAGGCAACGTCCATCCCGGACCGGGCGCACTATCGAGTGGCCCCACCCAGGGCAGGTGGTCTCGGGGTGCAGGTGGCCTCTGGCGGCGCCTTGCCGATCTCCGGCCGCCTCGTCGACATGTCCGTCGGCGGGGCTGCGATCGAACTGGACGGCGAGGAGGAGCCGGACCTTGTGCTCGGTGCTGAGTGGACGCTGACGTTCACCTGCTTGAGCTCTCGCCCGCTGCGCCTCGCCGCCGTGGTGCGGTCCTTGCCGTCGCCAGAGGAACCGAGTCGCTACGGGTTCAAGTTCACAGAGAACGTCCGCCTGAGCGAGGACGACCACGCGGCCTTCGTGCGCCTGTTCAACCGGCGTCGAGATCGTCGGGCTCGCCCTCGACTGGGGGAGCGGCTCAGCGGCACGATCACCACCAAGGGAGTCACGCATGAGGTCTTGCTCCGTGACCTCTCCCTCGGCGGCGCGAGCCTTCGTGTGTCGCCTGGGGCTGGGCTGACCCTCGGGAGTGAGTTCGAACTCCGCTTCAGCGTGCCCGAGAGCAACCACACCCTGTCTTGCCTCGCGGTGGTCAAGAACCTCACCGTGGACTCGCTCGGGGTGCGGGTCGGGGTCGCCACCACGGTGGTCACCGAGTCCGGGACGAGGCGCAGCCTGGGGCGCGCGAGGGGGGCCCTGGCCGACTACATCGCGCGCCGACTGAGTGATATGGACCGCTACAACCACGCCTTCGAATAGGTTTCAATGGCCCAAGGTCGCGAGCCGCGACCCGGAGGAGCGCTGGTGTTTGAACTCGACGGACTGGAGGTGAGCGGCGTTTCCGTGGGAGGTGTGGCGTCCTGTGTGGATCTCCCCGGGCTGAAGGTCTGTGTCGACCTCGGGGTCATCCTTGACCGCACCGTCGCGCGAGACGTGGTCCTGATCACGCACGCCCACGCCGATCACCTCGGCTCGTTGGTCCAGCATGTCGCCCAGCGCGGCCTGCGCGGCCTGCCCGCCGCGACGTACGTGGTCCCGCCGGGTATCGAAGAGGATGTGGAGGCGCTGCTCCACGTGTGGCGCAGGCTCGACGGCGGTGAGCTCGCCGCGAAGATCCACCCGCTGCCGCCTGGTGAGGCGCTCAGGCTCCGCCCGGACCTGCAGGTGAGGCCCTTCGCGACCGCCCATCGCGTCCCCTCCCAGGGCTACTTCTTCGAGCGTGTCGGCAAGCGCCTCGCAGACTCGCTGACAGACGCGAGCCGAGAGGAGATCCGCGCCCTGCGTGAGGCGGGCGAGACCGTTCACCAGGTCGTGCACGAGCCGCTCCTCGCGATCACAGGTGACACGTCGATCGACGGCCTCCGAAACCACCCGGAGGTGATGGCTGCGCCGCGGCTCATCGTGGAGGCGACCTTCCTGGACAGCCGGGTGACCGCCGAGAGCGCGGCTCGCTTTGGCCACATCCACCTCGATGAGCTCGCCGCGCTCGCTGATCAGCTCACGTGCCGTCACCTCCTGATCAACCACGTCTCCGCGCGGCATGGTCCCTCAGAGGCTCGCCGTTTGGTGGCCGAACGCCTGCCCGCCGAGCTCGCCGCGCGCACTCAGGTGATGGTCTCTCGGATCCGACCCAGCGCAGACTGAACGGATCACTCCTGGACGGCGCGGAGCGCGCGGGTCCGGCTCAAGGCTGCGGGCGCGTCGCCCACTCGGGACGTGGCGGAGACTGGTAGGCCTCCATGGCGTCGAGGATCCCGTCGAGGGAGGGATCGTCCAGGAGCAGGGCGCGGTGCTCCGGGCGCAGGAGCCCTTCAGCGACCACATGGTCCAGGTGGGCGAAGATGTGGTCGTAGAACCCCGCGTGGTTGAGGACCCCGACGGGGTGGTCGTGGATCGCGAGCTGAAGCCAGGTCAGGACCTCGAAGAACTCCTCCAGGGTGCCGTGGCCTCCGGGGAGGACGAGGAAGCCGCTCGAGAGCTCCATCATGCGGGCCTTACGCTCGTGAAGGGTGTCCACGATCTCGAGGCTCGTGAGGTTCTCATGGGCCACCTCCATGGCCTGGAGACCATAGGGGAGCACCCCGAGGACCTCGCCGCCAGCCTCGAGGGCGGCATCGGCGACCTTGCCCATGAGGCCCCGATTCGCCCCGCCGTAGACGACGCCATAGCCCCGCTCAGCGAGGGTGCGCCCCACCTGCGTGGCGAGCTCGCCGTACTCGGGGCTGGACCCCGTGGAGGAGGCGCAGAAGACGCAGATGCGGCGGGGGGCGGGCTGACCGTCGGAGGGGCGGGTGCTCATGGGCGCCAATCTAGCCGCCGGCTGCCCAGCGCCCAGTCTCCCGGCTCCGATTCCAGATCCGGGTTCGATTCCAGATTGGGAGCGCTCGAGGTCGATGTCTCCAGTGACATGCCTTCCCGCCTCTTCGTCCTCACCGGTTGCGCCCGCTCCGGATTGCGTTTCACCTCGCAGTCCCTGAACGCTCTTGGGGCACCCTGTGGCCACGAGGATGTGCTGAGCCTCGAGAGCTTCGAGCGCAGCGGGACCCTCTTCTGGCCCTCTCGACTGGCCGGCGACGCGTCCTGGCTGGCCGCGCCCGTGCTGGGCAAGCTCCCCGAGCGTTCGGTCATCTTCCACCAGGTGCGCCACCCGCTGTCGACGGTCCAGGGGCTCTACAACTCCGGCTTCTTCCAGAAGCCCTCGGCCCGCCGCTCGTTCGTGCAGGACTTCCTGCCTGAGACCAAGCTCGGCGGCCCGCTGGTCAAGTGCATGCGCTTCTGGCTCGAGTGGAACCGTATGACCGAGGGCGCCGCCGACTACGACGACATGACCTACCACCGATTCCTCGCCGAGGAGTTCGAGGGGGACCGCGTGAGCGAGATGGTCGCGCTCCTGGGCTTGGTCCGGGACCGCTCGACGGTCCAGCGCGTCCTCTCGTCGACCCCCGGCAAGGCCCGCTCGCGGCCCGAGAGCGCTGCGGATTGGGACCGTCTGCCCGCGGGTAACCTCCGGGATGAGATGATGGCGGTCGCCAGCCGGTACGGCTACGACGAGTCCGTCAAGCTCGGCGTCGGCGCCTGACGAGGTGCGGTAGCAGCCACAGGTAGACGCCCGAGATCCAGAGCCCCAGCAGGATCACGGCGGCGGGGAGGAAGACCCACAGCTTCGCGCCCTCGGCGAAGAACGAGCCGTCGTGAATGGACTCGATCAGGTCCGAGCGCCGGAAGCCTGCCTGGAGGACCTCGCCCGTCGAGGCGTCGATCTGGACCTCCCAGCGGTTCTTGGCCCGGACCTTGAGCATGCCCTTTCCCGGGCGCACGTCGAGCCGGTCCACGTCGTCCCAGGTGACGATCTCTGCCTGCTCGACGCTCGCGGCGCTCGCCAGGATGGTGTCCCAGTCCACCTGCACTCCAACGGTCGAGCCGGGCACGGTGGGGGGCTGGACGAAGGCCCACTCCTTCTTGAGCTGGAGGAACAGTCCGCTGACCACCACCACCAGTACGGGCAGGGCGGAGATGAGCGCGCCGACCCGGTGGAGGCGGCGGTTCAGCTTTGGGGCCTGGCTCTTGCGCGGGCTGGACTCGGCGACGTCCCGGGGAGACGCGGCCGCAGCTCGGTCCTCGGAGTCGATCATCGGTCCGGAGCGGCGAGGCGCGCGAGGTCAGGGGGGGGGCCGGTGAGGGAGTGGAGGAAGGCGACGAGGTCCGCCTGGTCTCCCTCATCAAGGTCCAGCGGGACGAGGATCTTCTCGGTGGTGCCGGTCGTGCGCGCTCCCCTTCGGCTGACGTAGAACTCCACGACCTCCTCGAGGGTCTTGAAGGCGCCGTTGTGCATGTAGGGGGCGGTGGTGGCCACGCCGCGCAGGGAGGGGGTCTTGAACTCCCCCGGACCGTGGCCATGCCCGGCGGCTGGCAGGAAGTCCACCTTCACGCCGGCGGCCCCCTCCGGGTCGTCGGACCACCGGGAGCGCACGCCGAACTCCGAAGCCCGCAGGGTCTCGAGCCCTCGGGAGCGGCCGGGATCCTCCAGGGGTGCCCCCTGGACCTCCGGGACGCCCGTGTCATGGAATTCCAGGTCCGTGAAGAGCGGACCTCCGTGACAGGAGATGCAGCGGGCCTCGCCCACGAAGAGCTCGAGGCCGCGGGCGGCGGCGGGGGACAGCTGGGCGACCTTGGCCGAGTCCTCCTCGCGCAGGCCCTCCACGAACGCGTCGAAGGGCGCGTCTCTGGACTCGATCTGGCGCTGGAAGGCGGCGAGCGCCTTCCCGACATTGACGAAGATGCCAGTCACGGCGTCCTGGTCTGCCGTGGACATCGCGTCCCAGGCGCGCTGGTGGGGGTGGCGGAAGCCGCTCCCGAACAGGTGGGTGTGGTGCTCCGCGCCCTGCCTACTTGCACGGGCGTGCTCGTCCGCGAGCTGATGGGCGCGGTCGTTGGCTGGAACCGGGCGCGCGGCGGCCGGGAAGCGGGCGCCATCCTCGAGGGGAGGGAGGGCGCCGAAGAGGCGCTCGTATCCGCGGCGGAGCGCCGCGTCTCCGTGGATTGCGTGGGCGACGCCGGCCCGGGTGAAGGCGTGCTCGAGGGGGTCCTCGATGGGCACCAGGGAGAGGGACCAGAGGCTGTCGGCCCGGCCGTCCCAGAAGAACCAGCGCTGGTGCGCGACGTTCCACAGGGACATGGTGTGTCGCTCCAGGGGGAGGACGCCCAGCGCGAGGCGCCGCCCGTCCACGAAGGACCCCTCGGGGACATGGCAGGTCGCGCAGGAGACGTCGCCGTCCTTGGAGAGGGAGGTGGAGTGGAAGAGCGCGCGGCCAAGCGCCGCCGCCCGCGGATCCGAGTCCACCCGGTTGGTCGGGTCCACCGGTGTGGGCGGGACCGGGGACATGCGCAGGGCGGCCTGGGCAGCGGCCGCGCTGATGGGCACCTCGTAGGCCGGACCGGCCCCTGAGGAGGCGGGCGCAACCGCTCCCGGCTCCCCACCGCACGCCAGGAAGGCCCAGAGGGAGCCCAGGGCGAGCGCCGCAGGTCGGGCGCGGGTCATGGAGGCTTCCTTCCTCAAAGCGTGATCGAGTCGTCCGCGGTCGAGGCGAGGCCGTCGATGGTCGCGGTGATGGAGATGGACCACTCGCCGCCCATGTGGAGCAGGAGGCCGCGCACCCGATACGCGCCGCCGCCGAGGTGTTCGGTCCTCGGTTCACGCAGCATGCCGTGCCCGTGGGCGGGCATGTAACAGGTCATGGAGACGAGGGCGTCTTCGAGCGGCGGGCCTGGCAGGTCACCCGGTGAACCCGCCGCCGGATCAGCGGCGGGGTTGGCGCCGGTGCGTCGCACCGTGACGTCGACCTCGAAGTGCTCGTTCACCGGAATCGCACCCCCGACAGGAGCCCAGGCGACGACGAGCAGGCCGTCACGGGTGCGGAGTTCGCGGGGCGCCGGGACCTCCAGCGTGTACCGGTCGGGCAGGGCCGGCTCGCTCGCCGTGACTTTCGGCTCTTCAGGCGAGACCTCTCCCCCCGTGCAGCCGAGGAGGAGCACGGGGAGGAGAGAGGCCGGGAGGATCGTGTGGCGCCAGGTGCCCATGGGAACACTGTAGTCCCCCGAGCCCCCTGGTTCTCGGCTTCGTCGTCGGTCAGCCGCCCTTCTTCTCGATCTTCGACCAGCTGTCTCGGAGCGTCACAGCGCGGTTGAACTCGACTCCGTCCCCTTCGGTACGGATGAAGTACCCGAGGCGCTCGAACTGGAAGCGCTCACCCGCTCGTGAGGCCCCGAGAGCCGGCTCGAGCTTGGCGTGCGCGATGGTCTCGAGGGAGTTGGGGTTGAGGTCCTCCTCCAGGGTGCGGCCGTCCGTCCCGGGGCGGGGCGCCTGGAACAGGTGGTCGTAGAGGTGGACGCGGGCGTCCACGGCGTCCCGAGCGCTGACCCAGTGGATCACGCCCTTGACCTTCTTCTCGCCCTCGGGGGTGACGCCGCCGCCGGTGCGCGGGTCGTAGGTGCAGCGCAGCTCGGCGATCTCGCCGGCGGCGTCCTTGATGACCTCGTCGCAGCGAATCACGTAGCCGAAGCGCAGGCGGACCTGGCCCTCAGGGCGGAGCCGGAAGAACTTCTTCGGCGCCTCCTCCCGGAAGTCGTCCTGATCGATCCAGATCTCGCGCGTCAGAAACACGGGGCGGGTGGAGCTGTCTTGGACCTGGGGGTTGTCCACAGCGGCGCACTCCACGGCCTCGTCTTCCCCGAGGTTCGTGATCACGACCTTGATCGGGCGCAGCACCGCCATGCGTCGCAGCGCGTGTTCATTGAGGTCCTCGCGCAGGGCGTTCTCGAGGAGGTGCAGGTCGTGGTTCGCGTTGAACTTGGTGACCCCGACGCCCTCGCAGAAGTTGCGGATCGCCGTGGGGGTGTAGCCGCGCCGGCGCAGGCCGCGGATGGTGGGCATGCGCGGGTCGTCCCAGCCGCTCACATGCCCGCCCTCCACGAGGACCTGGAGCTTGCGCTTCGAGGTGATGGTGAAGGTGGGGTTCAGGCGCGCGAACTCGATCTGACGTGGCCTGGAGATCCCGTCGATGTGCTCGAGGAACCACTCGTACAGGGGCCGGTGGTTCTCGAACTCGAGGCTGCAGAGCGAGTGGGTGATGCCCTCGATGGCGTCCGACTGCCCGTGGGCGAAGTCGTACATCGGGTAGATGCACCAGGCGTCTCCGGTGCGGTGGTGGTGCGCCCGGGCGATGCGGTAGAGCACGGGGTCCCGCATGTTGAAGTTCGGGGACGCCATGTCGATCTTGGCGCGCAAGGTGTGCGCGCCGTCTTCGAAGTCGCCGGCGCGCATGCGGCGGAAGAGGTCGAGGTTCTCCTCCGCTGAGCGGCCGCGGGTCGGGCTGTCCTTACCGGGCTCTGTGGCGGTCCCGCGGTACTCGCGTGTCTGCTCGGCGCTGAGGTCACAGACATAGGCGAGGCCCTTCTGGATCAGCTGCTCGGCGAAGCCAAAGAGCTGCTCGAAGTAGTCTGAGGCGAAGTACTCTCCGCCGCCCCACTCATATCCGAGCCAGCGCACGTCCTCGCGGATCGCGTCCACGAACTCCTGGTCCTCCTTCGCGGGGTTCGTGTCGTCGAAGCGGAGGTTGGTCTGACCTCCGTAGCGGGCCGCGATGCCGAAGCCGGTGCTGATCGCCTTCGCGTGACCGATGTGCAGGTACCCGTTCGGCTCCGGTGGGAAGCGGGTCAACACCCGCCCGCCGAAGCGGCCGGACTCGATGTCCTTCTCGACCTCCAGCTCGACGAAGTTCCGGTGGTCAGCGGCGTCGGTGCCCTCAGGGGCGTCTTGATTGGGGGTGGCCATGGTGGTCTTGGAGCGCTCTGGAGCCGAGGAGTGTACGTAGGCGCAGGCTCCTGCGTACCCTGACCCCCGTGAAGCGCTCCGAACCGCTCGATGGACTCCGCGGCGTCGCGGTGCTGATGGTGCTGCTGTCCCACGCGAGCAACGGCGGGCGTGACGCCTTGCCGGGCCTGGACGCCGCAGGCATCGGGCGGGCGGGTGTCTTCCTCTTCTTCGTCCTCTCAAGCTTCCTCCTGACCTCCCAGGTCCTCGGGAGGCTCGACGCGGGGGAGCCGGTGGGGTGGAGGCGCTTCGCGGTCCGGCGCTTCATGCGGGTCCTGCCGGCCTACGCCGTGTGCCTCGGGCTGTACGTCGGGCTGGGCGAGTTCTCGCCGGAGGTCGGGCTCCGCCACCTCTCGTTGAGTCGGGGAGAGGCACACTTCTGGACCGTCCCCGTGGAGCTGCTCTTTTATCTCACCCTGCCCGCACTCGGGCTCGTGCTGTCGACCCTCCCAGGTGTCGCGGCGAGGACCGCCGCGCTCGTCGCCTGCATCGCCGCCCTCTCCTGGGCCTTCCCTCCCGACTACCCCGCCCGCGCGCCTGACTTCACGCCCAACGTCCTCCCCTTCATGCCGGTCTTCCTGGCCGGTTCGCTGCTCGCCGTCCTCGCGCCGCGCCTGGCGTCACTTGGTGGGGCAGGGGGTCGGGTGCTGGCCTGGAGCGGGTGGGGCGCCGCGGCAGGGATCCTGCTGCTCACGCCGAGCGTGACGTCCGCAGTTCTTGGAGAGCCGGTGCCGCACCGCCGCTTCCACCTGTGGTTCCTGGAGCACGCGACCCTCTGGTCCCTCGTCGTGGCGGCGTGCCTTGTCCCCGGTGGGGCGCTGCTGCGTCGCGTCCTCTCGTGGCGCCCACTGACCCTCGTCGGGCGGATCAGCTACAGCGTGTACCTCTACCATGCGGTGGCCCTCGCCCTCGCAGAGGCGTCGCCCCTCGGCGAGGGAGGGAAGTGGGTCGGTCTCTCCGGCGTGGCGCTCTCCCTGCTCCTCGGGGCCGTGAGCTACGCCCTCATTGAGCGGCCGTCTCTCAAATTCTCTCAAGGCGGGGGAGGCCAGCTCAGCCTGCCTGCTGAGGGGTCCTCGGCGGACTAGGTCGCGGCTCAGATGGGTCTCAACAGGTCTCCAGGCCCATTGGTCGCGGGGTGGTGCTGATGTTGAGTCTTACGCGCGCCAAGGCCTGATTGAGAGCAACTCGCATTCTCTGGGAACCGTGGCGCGCGGGCGACCCTCTGGAAGTCACCCGGACGCCTCCTCTGCATGAACGCGGGTAGCATTAAGTCATGAGTCGACCTGCCAAGACCCCTCTGTTGTCGATCCTGCTGGGCGCCGCGCTGAGCGGTGTCGTCACCGCGCAGGGGTACTTGACCGCCCCTCCGGCGCCGCCGGAGAATCCGGTGACGGCGGAGAAGGCCATTCTCGGCAAGGTCCTCTTCTGGGACGAGCAGCTCTCGAGCGATGGCTCCATGGCGTGCGGCACCTGCCACATCCCGTCGGTCGGTGGCGCTGAGCTGCGCGCGGGCCCCAGCACGCGCTTCCCGGGTCCGGACGGGGTCTTCGGGACGGCTGATGACGGCTTCGGGTCTCCCGGAGTCGTGAACACGGACGGCTTCGGTCACTTTGCGCCCTCGACCCTCTTCGGGCTCGAGCCCCAGGTGACCGGGCGCTACGCGCCGAGTCCCATCACGGCGGGCTACTTCCAGGACCTCTTCTGGGACGGTCGTGCGACGAGCAAGTTCACCGACCCGGTCAGCGGCGCGACGGCCGTCGCCTCGGGCGGGGCGCTCGAGTCGCAGTCGCTGGGGCCGCTGCTCTCGGATGTGGAGATGGCGGAGCCGGCGCGGGGCTTTGCCGACCTCTCCCTCCGGATCGGCGGCGCGCGCCCGCTCGCCCTCGCGACCAACCTGCCCCCGGACGTCCTGGCGGCTCTGCAGGTCTATCCCACCTATCCGGACCTGTTCAGGCAGGCCTTCGGGACGACCGACATCACGCCGGTCCGGATCGCCTTCGCCCTGGCCACGTATCAGCGCACCCTCGTCGCGAACGAGACGCCCTGGGATGACTTCCAGCGCGGCATCCCCGGGGCGCTCTCCGCTCAGCAGCAGCGCGGGATGGCGGCCTTCGAGACCACCGCGGCCTGCGCGGTCTGCCACACGCCGCCGCTGTTCTCCACGGGCAATTACCACGCGCTTGCGTTGCGTCCTTCGTCGGAGGACATCGGCCGCGCCGCCGTGACTGGCTACGCCTGGGATGAGGGGAAGTTCAAGACGCCCTCCTTGAGGAACGTGGCGCTGCGCAAGCACTGGTTCCACAACGGTGCGCCCCAGATGCAGGACCTCCGCGACACCGTCGCGATCTACGGGACCGGCGTCGGAGGGGGCTTTGACAACCTCGACCCCGTGTTGAATGGGCTGATCATCCCCCCCGGGGATGTGGATGACATCACCGAGTTCCTGCACGCCCTCACCGACCCCCGCGTCGAGGCGGAGGCCTACCCGTTTGACCGGCCGACCCTGCGCATCGAGCGTGTGGTCCCGAACCCCGAGCCCACGGGCCTGGGCGCTGTGGTCGGGAGCGGCGGCTATGCCCCGCAGCTGATCCTCACGCCCGCGCCCTTCCTCGGGTCGACGAGCTTCCGGGTCGGTGTCTCCGGCGGCCTCGGCGGCGCCTTTGGCGCCATGCGCCTCAAGGTCCTGGACCTCGGCGGGTTCCCCGCCGCGCAGGGGATTCGCACGCTGCCGCTGCCGGGCGGGCCGGTCGTCCTCGATGGTGTGGGCCCGGGCGAGGGCTACGCCACATGGAACTTCCCGCTGACCACGACCCCCGCCCTCCTCGGGCTGAGGCTCGAGGGGCAGTGGTGGGTCCGCGATGGTGCAGCGCCCGGCGGGGTGGCCCGTTCCGAGCGCTTCATCATGACGGTGGAGTGAACAGGGAGCGGGGGGCTGAAGGGCACCCCGGCTCTCCCGCTCGACCGCGTGGGCGCAAGCGGGGGCAGGCTGACGCTGCTCGCGTATGCTCTGCCCATGACCTCAAGCAACAACGACCGCGCCCCCGGGCTGCGGCGCCGGGACCTGATCGGAGGCGCGGCGGCGGGCGCCGCGTTCGCGTCGTGCGGTGGCGGGCAGGGGGGGCCCGCGGTTCACACCGGCGGCAAGCGCATCCAGTGGCGCATGCAGTCGAGCTTCCCCAGCACGCTCGACGCGATGTTTGGCTCGGCTGAGGTCTTCTGTGACCAGGTGGCCGCGATGACCGACGGGCGCTTTCGGATCCGTCCGTACCAGGCGGGTGAGATCGTGCCTGGGCTTGAGGTCCTCGACGCGGTCCAGAAGGGCTCGGTCCACATGGGGCAGACCGCGGGCTACTACTACATCGGAAAGGCGCCGATGCTGGCCTTTGAGACCTGTGTCCCGTTCGGCCTGAACGCACGGCAGCAGTCGGCCTGGCTCGACGAGGCCGGGGGCGCGGAATTGATCGGGGAGGTGCTCGCGGACTTCAACTGTATCGCCCTCGCTGGCGGCAACACGGGGACGCAGATGGGGGGGTGGTTCCGCAAGGAGGTCCGCTCGGTCCAGGACCTCCAGGGCCTCAAGATGCGCATCCCTGGGCTCGGCGGGAAGGTCATGGCGGAGCTCGGCGTCTCGGTGAAGAGCCTGCCTGGCGGGGAGATCTACCAGGCGCTCGAGCGGGGCGCCATCGACGCCACGGAGTGGGTCGGCCCTTACGACGACCAGAAGCTCGGCTTCTATGAGGTCGCGAAGAACTACTACTTCCCTGGCTGGTGGGAGCCTGGCCCTCACCTGTCGTTCTACGTGAACAAGGACCAATGGGAGGGGTTGCCGGAGTCCTACCGAGCGGTGCTCGGCGCGGCCTCCAAGGAGGCCGCGCGCACCATGCAGACCCGTTACGACGCCCGGAACCCCGGGGCGCTCGCGGAGCTCAAGGCGAGAGACATCACGATCCGGCCCTTTGCGGAGTCGATCATGACGGCAGCGCGCGACGCGTCGGAGCAGCTGCTCTCCGACGCTGCAGCGGGGGACGCGGCCTACGGCAAGCTCCTGAGCCACTGGCGCAAGTTCCGGGATGAGAGCTTCGGGTGGTTCGGTTCGGCCGAGCTCGCCTACGCCAACTTTGCCTTCCCGGGCCGCTGACATGACCTCGATTCAACGCACCTCCTGGCTCTGCGGTGTCGCCCTCCTGGCGCTGGCGTGCTTGCTGCCCTCCTTCGCGGCGGCGCAAGATCCGGAGCCGCAGGCACCCGGGATCCGAGCGGTGACGGCCAACGTCCGTTACGGCACCGCCAGGGACGGAGTCCACGCCTGGCCGCTCCGGAGGGAGCTGGCGCTGGGTGTCCTCGAGGGCGCCCGACCGGACGTCCTGGGGCTACAGGAGGCGCTCCGCTTCCAGGTGGAGGAGGTGCGCGCCCGCTTCCCGCACCACGTCGTGATTGGCGAGGGCCGCGATGGGGGAGATCGGGGCGAGTGGACGGCGCTGCTGGTGGACGGGCGCCGCTTCACCGTTCGGGCTGCGGGGACCTTCAGGCTGGCCCCGAAGGACGAGCTCGGCGCCGTCGGCTGGGACGCCGCCTTGACTCGCATCGCGACCTGGGCGGAGCTCTCGGACCGCGAGGACGGCGGCCGGGTGGTCCGCGTCATCAACGCACACTTCGATCACATCGGCCAGCAGGCTCGCCTGGAGAGCGCGCGTCTCATCGGGCGCTTCGCAGCCGGCCGCGGCGAGCTGCCGACGGTGGTGCTCGGTGACTTCAACGCGGGGGAGCAGAGCGCACCGCTCAAGGCCCTCGCCGAGGCCGGGTTCCGGGACACGTTCAGGGACGCCAACCCAGACGAGTTACCCGTTGGCACCGGGCACGGGTTCCGTGGGGGCCGGGGGGGGGCGAAGATCGATCACGTCTTGGTGGATGACCGCCTCGAGACGGTTGAGGCCTGGATCGACTGGACCGAAGCCGAGGGCCGCTTCCCCAGTGATCATCGTTTCGTCGGCGCGGTCATGCGCCGACGCAAGGACTGAGTTGCGGCGCGGTCATGCGCCGACGCGGACCGTTAGTTGAACTGGACCTCCAGTCCGTCCGAGAAGTTGGAGGTTGGAGCGCCACCGGAGCTGTCGCGGAACCAGGTCGTAAAGCTCCAGGTCTCACCAGCAGCGATAGCGACGGGGCCGGTGGGCGTGGGATGTAGGGTCAGGTCAATGGCGAGGGTGGCGACGCCCGTGGCGCCGGAGTTGACGATCTGGCCAGGGCCCACAAAACGGCCGATGGCACCACCGAGGCACAGGTTGCCTTGGCTCCCGCCAGGGTTCTGAACGAAGCCCTGAGACAGGCTGGTCAGGAAGAAGCAGAAGGAGTTGGGCGGGAGCTCGGTGGCCTCGAGCGTCAGGTCGTTGGAGGCGGCGACGGCGCTCCCGGAGGCGCCCATCACGGCCGCTGTGCCCGTGGAGTTGGCGTTGGCGGCACAGAAGTTCGTCCCGAGGCTCGAGCCCGTGATGTCGCGGAGCTGGAAGGCGTTCAGGTGTGGCCGCAGCACGTTAGTGGAGAGCGGGTGCGAGCCCTCGACCAGGAGCCAGAGCGGGTCGTTGCTCGTCCGCGTGAACGTGCCGATGCAGTAGGAGCCGAGGACGGAGTCCGTGGCGCCGGACTGGTTGTTCGGATCGGCGTCCAGCGGTCCGGAGGGTGCCCCCTGGGTCACCGCGCTGAGGTTGGTCGCGAGGCCCCCGGTGGTGAGGACCGCGCCGAGGGCGGAGCTCATGGTCATGACCCTGTCATTCAGGACGTTGGTGCTCGTCCCTGCGCGCTGGTCGCAGAACCAGACCTGGACCTCGTAGGTGCTTCCGATCGCGAGCGTCCCGAGGGAGTCGAGGTTGATCGCGCCGAAGCCGGTCGGGTTCCCGGCGCTCCCGCCGCTCGTGACCCTCGCAGAGTCGAGCAGGGCGTCGTACTCCGCGTCCGATGTGGTGGAGTCGACAGTGAGCACCCAACCGCCGTTGCTCCAGCCCGGAGGCGCGTAGGCGGAGAAGGGGACGCCGTTGACCGTGGGTGCTGCGAAGGTCTGTGCCCAGCAGTTCTTGGCGGTGACGAGCGTGCCGTTGGTGCTCACCTCGCTCGCCGCCATCACGTCCTGTACGGGGCCCCATTGGATGAGGTCCGCCTGGGCGGCGGCCGTGGAGCAGAGGGCGAGGGTGGCTGCGGTGAAGAGCTGGAGCTTCATGATCAAGGGAGGGTGGGGCGAGGTCACTGGTTGGCGCGGAGCAGGAACTCCTCGTACTTGCGGAAGCGGGCGAGGCGCTTGACGTGTCCGCCCAGCCCGTGGCCTCCACTGGGGTCCACGAAGAGCTCCACGAGGGTCTCTTTGCCGGCCTCGAGGAGCTCAGCGTACACCCGCACCGTGTCCTGGTAGAGGACGTTGGAGTCCTCCATGCCGTGGACGAGGAGGAGCTTGCTCTTCAGGTTCTTGGCCAGGGGGAGCAGGGAGAACTTCTTGAGGTCCGTCTTCCCCTCTCGGCTGCTGCCGATGGTGCCTGTCGAGTACCAGGAGTTGTAATTCTCCCACTCGGTGGGGCCGGCGCCTGCGATGCCGCAGCGGAAGACCTCCGGCTCGGTGTAGAGGCACATCTGCGTCTGGAAGCCACCGAAGCTCCAGCCGTGGATCGCCACGCGGTCCGCGTCGACGCCGTGCTCCTCGATGAGGAAGCGCACGCCGTCGGTCAAGTCCTCGACCTGCGGCACGCCCACGCGCTCGAAGTTGGCCTTCTCGAAGAGCGCGCCGTACCCCGACATGCCGCGCGGGTCGATGGTGCAGGTGACCCAGCCGTGCTCCTGCGCCATGTACCTGGCGAAGAAGTACCCGTCGGAGCCGAAGTTGCCCTCGGTGACCTGCTTCCTGGTCCCCAGGGGACCGCCGTACACATAGATGAGCAACGGGCGCTTCTCTTCGGGCTCCCGCTCGGGCTCGAACATGAGGCCGCGGATGCCCTGGCCGTGCCGGTTCTCGAACTCGAAGAACTGGGGCGCGATGGCCGTGAGCTCTCGGGTCGCGGCGGGGTGCGAATCAGTGAGCGCACGCTCCTCAGCGGCGGCCACGTCGACGTGGACGAGCTCGCGCGGGGAGCCGAAGGCTGAGAAGCTGGCGAGGACGTGCTGACCGTCATGGCTCACGGCCGCGCCGGTGTATTGGCCCCGGCGCCCGGTGAGGCGCGTCATCTCGGCCGTGTCGAGGTCCACCCGATAGATGTCCTGGCAGGCCGAGTCCTCGCAGGTCGCGGCGACCCACGCGCAGGAACGGTCCTCTGGAGCGCCGAGAGGGTAGACCTCAAAGCGGCCCCGCGTCACCGGCTCGAGGGTCTCGTAGACGGGGTCGAGCACGTGCAGGTGCCGGAAGCCCGTCTGCTCGGTGATGAGCATGACCCGTCGGCTGTCCGCCAGGTAGCGGGGCTCGATCATGCGCGGCGTGTTGGGGCCGCCCGTGTGGAGGAAGCGCTGAATCACCCGCGCGGGTCGGCTCTCCTCAGGTGCGTCCGCTGCCTCTTCCTCCTCCGCTTCGGCGTCGCCTGCGGGGGCCTCGGCGAGGGCCTCGAGCACGTGCACCTCCTCGGTGGCCTGGTCGAACGCGGCGAAGACCGCGCGGCTGGAGTCCGGCGCCCAGTCGGGCACGCGCAGGACGTCTCGGGGGCCGGAGGTCTGGCGTTCGTACACCTTGACCAGCACGCCATCTTCACGGTCGGGTGCCGGTAGTTCGTGCAGGAACACTGCAGTGGTCCGCTTGCCAATGGGGTCATCCGAGACCGTCCGGGGAACGGTGCGGATCTTCATGAAGCGATCGTTGTAGGTGGCGATATCCACCGTGCGTCCTCCGTCTCGGCCCCGCGAGCCGTTCGAGGCCACGAAGGCCACCCGTTCGCCGTCGGGGCTGATCTTGTACTCCCGCATGGTCATCCCGTCCGGGAGCTGGGGGTCCAACTGGTCCACGAAGTGGTCCCCGAAGCGGACCCGGACCAGCGCGTCCCCGAGGAGCGCGGTGTAGCCGTCGCCGTCCGGCAGGTACTGAGCCGATCGCTCGGATTGGCGGGTCTTGGTCAGGCGCACCGGCCGCTCCTCGCCGATGACCCAGCGGTAGAGGTCGCCGCCCGAGCTCATGAGGAGCTCGTCCGCCTCGGGGGCCCAGGTGAAGGAGGAGATCCCGCGGTAGCGCGGGGCCTTCTTCTCGTCGGCGTCGCCGTCGCCCACGACGTCCATCAGCCGGAGGTCCTCGTCGGACCGCTCGTCCTCGTCGCCGTCCCCCTCGCCTCCACCCTTCCGGGTGAGGTCCTGGAGCTCGGCCCAGCTCCCGCTGCCCTCGCCGTCCTCGTCGGCTCCGCCTCGCTCTTCGGCGTCGCCGGCATCCGCATCGTCTTCTGTCTCCTCACCGGAGCTTGCCTCCGCCTTCTGCGCGCGCTCGAGGCGATCCTCGCCGACCTTCAGGGCGCTGGCCTGGAAGGGGGCCATGACCGAGACCGAGGTCAGGCGCCGGGCATCTCCTGTCTCGAGCTCGACGAGCCAGAGGTCGCTGCCGTGCCGCCGTTCGTCGTAGGGACGATAGAGGTAGGCCGCGTAGCGCCCGCTGGCCGAGAACTCAGGGGAGCTAGCGGAGGGGCCAAAGAGGCCGTCCTCATCAAAGATCGTCTCGAGGTCGAACTTGACCTCCTCCTCCTTGGGGTCCTCAGAGGCCTGGAAGGGGGCGCCCGCGGCGGGGGAGGCGAGGGCGGAGAGCTGGACGGAGCAGCAGAGGGCGAGGAGGTGCATCATGGGGGAAGCCGCTCCGAGCGGGACGCTCGGCTTCGCGGCCCCCCGATGCTAAGGGCGCCCACCAGATCTGACAGGATCTTGGGGCTGCATGCGCGCCCTTGACGCGGATCAGATCAGGGAGGTGACCAGTTCCGGGAAGATGATGACCAGCAGCAGCCCCACGGCCTGAATCCCGATGAAGGGGAGGACGCCGCGGTAGATGTCCCCGGTCCGCACCTCCGGCGGCGCGACGCCGCGCAGATAGAAGAGCGCGAAGCCGAAGGGGGGTGTCAGGAAGGACGTCTGCAGGTTCATCGCGATCATCACGCCGAACCAGATCATGGCATCGCCTTCGATCCCCAGGCTGGCCGCTGCGGGGACGATGAGGGGCAAGACGATGAAGGCGATCTCGAAGAAGTCGATGAAGAACCCGAGCCCGAAGATGACGAGGTTCGCCACGACCAGGAGCCCGATCTTTCCGCCGGGGAGCCCGGTCAGCATGTCCTCAATCCAGACGTCGCCGTAGACCCCGCGGAAGACCAAGGTGAACGCGGTCGAACCGATCAGGAGGAAGATCACCATGGTGGTGAGCTTGGCCGTCTCCTCCACGCTCTCCCGGAGCTTTGCGAACGAGATGCGGCGGCGGAGCACCGCGAGCATGAGGGCGCCGAGGGCGCCGAGCGCGCCGGCCTTGGTGGGGGTGGCGACGCCGAGGAAGATGCTCCCCAGGACGATCAAGATCAGCGCGAGGGGCGGGATCAGCACCTTCAGCACGAGCAGCAACAGCCCGGCTCCCGACACGTTCCGCTCCTCGGGCGGCAGGGCTGGCGCGCGTCCCGGGTGCCGCCAGGCGACCAGCGCCACGTAGATGGCATAGAACGTGGCGAGCATGAGCCCCGGCACGAAGGCGCCGCGGAAGAGCTTCCCGGCGCTGACCTCGAGCTGATCTCCGAGCACGATCAGGACGATGCTCGGCGGGATCAGCTGCCCAAGCGTCCCCGCGGCGCAGATGGTCCCCGTGGCCAGCTCGCGGCTGTAACCGTAGCGGAGCATCACGGGGAGCGAGATCATCCCCATCGCGACCACGGACGCTCCGACCACCCCGGTGGCGGCGGCGAGCAGGGCGCCGACGAAGACCACGGCGAGGGCGAGGCCGCCGCGCCGCGCGCCGAAGAGCATGCCGATGGAGTGCAGCAGGTCCTCGGCGAGCTGAGAGCGTTGGAGGATCGTTCCCATGAGCACGAAGAACGGGACCGCCAGCAGCACCTGGTTCTCCATGATCCCGAAGACGCGCTCGGGGAAGTTGCTCAGGTAGACCCAGTCGAAGTAGCCGAGGGAGACCCCGACCGCACCGAAGATCAACGCGGCTCCTCCCAGGGTGAAGGCCACCGGGAACCCGAGGAAGATCAGCGTCATCACGACGCCGAACATGAGGGGGCCGAGCCAGTCGTTCACGAGGCCCCTCCGCGACGGAGCTCGCCCGCGGCGCGCAGGGTGTTGGCGAGGCCCTGGAGCGCCAGGAGCGTGAAGGCGAGGGGCAGGACGGCCTTGATCGGCCAGCGGGGGAGACCGCCTGGGTCGGGCGAGATCTCACGGATCCGTAGGGACTCGGCTGCAGCCGGGTAGCTCACGACCACCGCGTAGGCACAGAACGGGAGCAGCAGCAGCGCGCCACCGAGCGCGTCAGTCCAGGCCTTCCCGCGCAGGCTGAGGCGCCCGTACATCACGTCGACGCGGACGTGGGCGTTCTCTCGGAGGGCCCACGGGGCAGCGAGCAGGAAGAGGACGCTGAAGAGGTACCACTGCAGCTCATCCAGGGCCACGGAGGCGAGGCGCCTGCCCGCGAGGGGCTCCAGGTAGCTCGCGATGGCGTTGCCCGCGCCGATCAGAGCCATGAGCAGCACCGCCCAGGCTGCCGCCCGGCCGACCAGGGTGTTGATACGGTCAATTCCGTCGATGAGCTTCACGCTGGAGAGGGTACGCCCGGCGCGGCCCGGACCCCAAGGGACCTCCTCGCTCAGCGGCGGCGTCGGCCGCCGAATCAGAAGGGCATGCCGATGCTGAAGTGGATCACCCAGTCGTCCTCACCCTGCCTGGGATCGGGGTTCACGGCGCCGTCGAGGCGCAGGGGGCCGATCGGGAGGAGGTAACGGAGCCCCACGCCGACACCCAGGCGGACATTGTCCACGTCGAAGATGTCAGAGGCCTCGCGCTCCACGAAGCCTGCGTCCACGAAGGCTGCGGTCTGGAGGGCACCCATGAGCTCGTAGCGCAGCTCGGCGCTCGCGGTGGAGAAGACCTCTCCCCCGAGGGGCTCCCCGTTCACGTCCTTTGGTCCCAACTCGCTCTCCTTGAAGGAGCGCACAGAGTTCCCGCCGCCGGCGAAGAAGCGCTCCTGGATCGGGATGGACTCTTCGTCGTAGGCGGGAGCGATGAGCCCAGCCCGCAGGTTGAGGCCCAGGACGGTCTGGGGCGTCAGTCGGCGGAACCACGAGCTAGAGAGCTTCCCGCGGATGAACTCCAGCTCGGACCCCAGGCCCTCGGCGGCCAGCTCCACCGAGGCGTTCGCGAACCCTCCTCTCGTGGGGGCGAAGAGGGCGTCACGGTCGTCATATCGCTGGGAGAGAATGATGCCTGCGATGTTCACGATGGACTGGGCGTCTTCGACGTCGTCGTCAACGACCTGGACGTCCTTGGCCTGAGAGCGACCGAAGTGGTAGCCGAGGGTCGTGGCCATGACGCCGCTCCACTCCTTGGTGAGGAACGCGCCAGCGCCGCGGTTCTCACGGAGAAAGGACGGCTCCTCCCGGCGCTCGAAGTCGACCTGGACATCGCCGATGAGCTGCTCATTCAAGAACCAGGGGTCCGAGAGCCGGAGGCTGGTACGCACGGCGCGTACGGCGACCATGACCTCCGCGGATCCATCGATGCCCGATCGGAACAGGTTGCGGTCCCGTGCGCCGACCGTCCCGCGGAACAACTCATAGCTCCCGAAGCCCGGTTCGAAGTAGACCTCCCGGGACTCTTGCTCCTCCAGCTCGACCACGAGCACGCGCTGCTCCCCCTCGCCCTCGACGCGGGAGCGCACCTCGGAGAAGAGCCCGGTGCGGTAGAGGGCGCGCACGCTGGCGCGGACCTCACGTGTGCTGAACTCGTCCCCGGCCGCCAGCTGCAGGCGGGACTTCAGGAAGCGCTCCTTGGTTCGACCCGAGCTCTCGAAGCGCACCTCGCTGATGGTGACCTGGGGTCCTGGCTCCACATGGATGTCCATCTGGACGAGGTGGGACTCCCGGTCGACGTCCTCCTCGACCCGCACGTCGGCGTCGAGGTAGCCGTGGCTCGCGAGCGCGTCGAGGACCGTGCTCCGCACGCGCCCGGGGATCCTCGGCTCATAGGGCAGGTCCTGGTCGGGAGACGTCGGCGTGATGTCGATCTGCGCCTCCCGGATGGCGAACTGGACCTCGAGGTCGAGGCCCTCCTCCCCGATGATCTCCACCGGCTTCAGGCGGTAGCGCGGCCCGGCGTTGACCATCAGCCTGACGCGGACCTCGCCGCCGGCGGGCGTCGGGCCTGGGTCATCGACGCTTGCCGTGGCCTCGAGGTGGCCGAGGGCCACCAGGTCCATCACGACCCGCCGAGGGCTGCCCTCCACACGGCGCTGGACGTACAGCACCTCGCCGCGGCCGAGCATGCCGGTACGCGGGCCGCTGACATACCTGGCGAGCTGCTCTTCCGTCAGCGAGCAGCCTGGATCCACCGTGACCGCCACAGGCCCCAGCGTGGAGCGCGGGCCGGCGTGGACCTGCAGCCGCGCGGTGTCTCCCTCCACGGCGTACGAGACCTCCGCAACGGCGAAGCCGCGCTCGCGGAGCAGGAGTTCAAGCTCGTAGGCCGCGTCATAGAGGTACACCGCTCGATTGGCGGTGTTGAAGCGCTTCACGTATGGGGCGGCGGCGGCCTCGAGGTCATCCAGGAGGCCGGACGGAGCGCCCTCGATGGAGACGTCGCTGCTCGCGTGCCAGGACGCCGGTGCCGCCGCGAGCGTCGCTGATCCGCTGGCCGCCGCCGAGAGTACGGTCAGCAAGGCGGCCAGGGACGCCCGGGCACCGCGCAGGAGTTGATGGAGGGAGGTCGGCACGGCGCTACTTGAGCCTCAGGACCAGGCGGAGGCCGACGTTGTAGTCCTCGAACGAGTCGCGCTCCATGACGAGGTAGACGGCGTCTCGGTCCCGGGCGAGCCCCTCTCGTAGGCGATAGGTGGCCTGAACCGTGAGGACGCCCGCGCGGGAGACATCGCGTCCGGACACGACCTCAAGGCGGTCGATGAAGGACTCCTTGTCGTCGTCATCGAAGCCGCCGGAATCGAACCAGCCCTGGACGAGATCCCGCGCCACGTAGAGGGCCACGGTTTGCCCGGCGGCCCGCGCGCCCCGAGCGGTGCCCGGCGGCCTCCCGGAGAGCACGAGCATCACGAGGTCGTCGGGTACGAGGGGGGGGTAAGAGCTGAAGTCGACGACGGCCTGGTCGTACTCCCCGGAGATCTCGACGGTCACGTCGTAGCCGGCGAGGCGCGTGGTGCCGATCAGCTCGAGCTGGGGGACATCGGGGTTCGATGGATCGAAGAGGATGAGCCCCGTGGGGAAGCGTAGGGTGCCAGCGGGGAGCGCGACCTCCAGTGGATCCACGAAGAGGCGACCGGAGGGGATCGGGTTGGAGGCGTCGCCCGTCAGGGTGAGGTCCGCGCGCACCTGCCCACGGGTGAGGCGCCCCTGGATCTCCATCGGGTCAGCGGTGGTGACCTGGACGTCCAGCTTCAGGGACTCCGGTCCAAACGCCGGGAGGCCGAGGCCGCGCCGCACGGCCTCAGGTGTCCGGCTGCCGCCGCTGGCGAGGATGTTCTGGAACTCCACGGGGGAGCGGAGCCGCCCCCCGATGAGCGCCAGGCTGCCGGAGAGCGAGAGCGCGTTCGGCGTCCCGCTGAGGTTGAGGTCGAGGTTGGAGCGGACCACGGCGTCCGCCGAGCGGTGGAGCAGCACCTCCGTGCCGTCGAGGTCGAGGTCGAGGGTCGGCTCGGGCGTCGTGAGGTCCAGGGACCCACTCACCGTCACAGGGGCCGCGCCGACCTCGAAGGAGGCCTGTTCGATCACGATGCGCGCGGGGGTCGCCGCGAGGGAAACCTCCGCGTTCTCGATGGTGGGGACATCGCGGAGCCGCAGCACGCCGCCGTTCAAGGTCAGCCGACCGTCGAGGGTCGGAGCGCGGAGCGGCCCCCGCGCCCTCCCGGCAAAGGTCAGCGTCCCGGCGGCCTCACGGATCTCCTGCGACAGGGTCGAGACCCAGGAAAGCTCCTCGCAGGTGAACGTCCCGTCCGCCTTGATGGGCGCGTCCAGCCAGGAGCTGGGATCCTCGAGGAGGCTGATCACGTCGAGGGGGCGCTCCACCCGCAGGCGCCCGTCCGCGACGCCAAGGTCACCGAGGGCGAGGGCGGTCGGCCGGAGGGTGACACCGTCATCAATGGTCACGTCGATCTCGCCCGAGACTGGATCCTCCAGGCCGGGCAAGGGCAGGCCCTCCGGGTCGAGGTAGCTGAGGTCAAGGAGGCGAGCGGACCCCGCGCCGGTGAGGGCCCGCCAGGAGCCTCCCAGGTCGACGTCGAGGGAGACGGCGCCTGAGATCCGACGTGCGGTCATGGCCAGGTCTGCAGGGATCGCTGCACCCAGGAGCTCCCCGCGGATCGCGTCGCCATCCACCCGAAGCTGGGCCTTGAGGCGGACCGGTCCGGGCCCGAGGGGGCTCTTGCTGAGGTCCATGGGGGCCTCGCCGCGCACGTCGAGCGAGATGTGGGGCAGGTCGGCCGTCACCTCTTGGAGCCTGAGCTGGCCGTCCTCCCAGGTCACATCCACGCGCGCAGCAACGGGCTCGTTGACGCCCGCGATGCGGGCGCCGCTCAGCGTGGCGTCCACCTCTGCCCTGAGGGGAGAGCGTTGGAAGAGGACCTCTCCGTCGAGGAGGCCGACGCGGCCCGCCCCCTGGATCACGCCCTCCAGCGCCGCGTCCACCTGGAAGGCTCTCGCAGCCGCGCCGACCCGGAGCCCCGCGGGCCCGCCGGTCTCGAACCAGAGGGTGAGCGCTCCCACAGGGCCCTCCATGCGCACGTCTTGTACCTGGATGCCCTCTCCCTCGAACCGGACCGAGGCCGGGGCAACCAGGTCCATGTGGGCCGCCCCGCGGGTCACCGAGAGCGTCCGGACCTCGACGGCGAGCGCCTCGTCGCCGAGGGGCAGCTGGACCGTGCCGCCCGCCACGACCTCCCCATGCTCGGTCGTGGCGTTGAGCCGGGTGATGTCGAGGCGCCCGCCAGAGAAGGCTCCCTCCACCTCGAGGGAGCCGATGGGCTCCCCATCGATCATGAGCCGTTCCGCGCTCGCTCGGACGGCGCCAACCGGAGCGGAGGGCGGACCCGAGAGGCGGAGATCAGCCTCGAGTTGTCCGAGGAAGTCGACCTCCGGGAGGAAGATCTCGGGATCGTCCATACCCACGGAGAGGATCACCTCCTCGAGGGTCCCTGTCGTGAGGTCGTAGTTCCCCTGCCCCTCGATGGAGACGCGGCCGGGATCGCTGGCGCTCAGGCGGATGACCTGGAGGAGCGCGTCGCTGGCGATCAGTTCGGTCTCCACGGCGCCGAGCCGCAGTCCGCCCAGGACGATGTCATCTCCTTCGAGCTCGAGCGCGCCTGTAGCGACCTGACCAGGCGCGGGGCTGAGGGCGGCGGTCCCGCGGACGGCGCCGAAGAAGGACGGAGCGGGGACGTCAGGCCCGTCGAGGGGCGCGCCGTTGAAGGCGCGGAGGGTGGCCTCCAGCTCGTCGAGCCGCGGGACGTCCAGGCGGATGAGGCCGCCTACCGTCGGACCCGCTGGGTCCTCGAGGTCCAGCCTGAGGGACTCGACACCGATTCGGTTGGCACCCACCCGGACCTCTCCTCCGTTGAGTGAGAGCACGCCGCCTCGCAGCTCGCCCGCGAGGCCCTCGGCGGAGAGCGTGAGGTCCTGGACCAGCCCCTCGACCAGGTCGCCTTCAAAGCTCAGCGAGTCCGCGTCTAGCTCCACGCGGGCCTCGAGCGCGGCGGCCCAGGCGTTGGCGGTGGCGCGGCCGCCGACCTCGAGGGGGCCGGACGCACCAGGGCCTCGAACCGAGAGGCCGGTCACCTGGATGACGTCCGTCGCTGTGATCCACCGGACCGTCCCCTCGGAGAGTGAGAAGGGGGGGAGGTCCGGCAGGGGGCTGGCTGCGGGGTCGTCCTCCGGACCCTCTGGTCCCGAGGTGTCCAGCTCCAGGTCCGGAGCGGAGACGGTCACCATCTCCAGCGCTCGGACGTCCGCGGTGCGCGCGGCCCGCAGGAGGTCACCCCTGGCGCTCAGGGCGTCGACCTGAGCAAGCCGGAGCGGACCGTCGGCCTCCAGGGGGCGGAGGGTGAGCCCGGTCAGGCGGAGCTCCGTCGCCCAGTCGCCCTCGATCGCCTCTACCGAGACCTCGAAGGGGGTGAAGGCCCTGGTGAGGTCGGGGACGACCCGAACGAGGAGGGGATGGAGCGTCCGTTCGCGGGTGAGATAGAGCGCGACCGCAGCGCCTGCGAGCAGGAGCAGGACCAAGAACCCCCGTCGGAGCCACCGCCACAGGAAACGAAGCGCCGTCCGCTGGCGCGCGCGGCCTCGGGGGGCCGCCTCCTTCAGTTCCTCCGCTGTCTCCACCGCCATCACCAGCGCGCGTGCGCTCGTGGCACAGGTTAGCGCCCCCTCCCGCGACCGGGCGGACTATGAAGGCTGGGTCTCCGACGGCGCCTCAGGAGGGGTGGATCCCCGAGCCGCGGCGCGGAGCCCTGATGGACTCCACCAACTCGGTCACCTCCGCCGGCGGTGCGGGGGTGACGAGGGTGACGCCGACGGTGACGAGGGTGTTGACCAGCACTCCGAGGGCGCCGATGCCCTCCGGCGAGATGCCGAACCACAGCTGATCGGGGGTGCCGCCCAGGAACTTGAAGTACACGATGTAGGAAATCGTGAAACCCAGCCCGGCGATCATCCCCAGCACGGCCCCCGCTCGGTTGGTCCGCTTCCAGAAGATCCCGAGCACAATCGCAGGGAAGAACGAGGAGGCCGCGAGCCCGAAGGCGAAGGCCACCACCTGGGCCACGAAGCCGGGGGGGTGGATGCCCAGGATGCCGGCGACGACGACCGCCACAGCTGCCGCGCTGCGGGCGGCGATCAGCTCGCCACGCTCCGAAAGGTTCGGCGCGAAGCCGCGCTTGAGGAGGTCGTGGCTCACGGCGGAGGAAACCACGAGCAGCAGCCCCGCAGCGGTGGAGAGGGCGGCGGCGAGGCCGCCGGCCGCGACGAGCGCGATCACCCAGTTGGGCAGCGCCGCGATCTCCGGGGCCGCGAGGACCATGATGTCCCGGTCGACGTAGAGCTCGTTCGCGTTGGCCGTCGGCTGGTTCTGGAGCAGGCGCTCCCCGTGCTCGCCGCGCCCGAGGGGGTCGCCGGGACCCGCGGAGAAGACGGGCATCACCTTCGCCTGGCCGGGCAGGGCCTCGAAGGCGGCGCCAGGCCGGTACTGCACGCGGCCATCGGCGTTCTTGTCGACCCAGGCGATCAGGTCGGTGTCCTCCCAGTTCTTGAACCAGTCGGGCAGCGGGGCCTTTCCTCCCTCGGCCGTGCCCGCGCGGTAAGGGGCGCCCTCCACGGACTCGATCAGGTTGGTGCGGGAGAAGGCGGCGACCGCAGGGGCCGCGGTGTAGAGAATCGCGATGAAGAGCAGGGCCCAGAAGGCCGAGACGCGGGCGTCGCGCACCCGGGGCACCGTGTAGAAGCGGACGATCACATGGGGGAGACCGGCGGTGCCGACCATCAGGGCCATCGTGATGCAGAACACGTCCAGGGTGGACTTGCTCCCGCTGGTGTAGGCGTCGAAGCCCAGCTCCGCGTGGAGCCCGTCGAGCTTGGCGAGGAGCGAGGTGCCCGCGCCGACGGCCTCGCCGCCGAAGCCCAGCTGTGGGATCACGTTCCCAGTGCTCACGATCGACAGGAAGATCGCCGGGACCAGGAAGGCGGTGATGAGCACGCAGTACTGGGCCACCTGGGTGTAGGTGATCCCCTTCATCCCGCCGAGCACGGCGTAGAAGAAGACGATGGCCATCCCGATCACGACGCCCGTGTTCACGGGCACCTCGAGGAAGCGGGAGAAGACCACGCCCACGCCGCGCATCTGGCCGGCGACGTAGGTGAAGGAGACAAACAGCGCGGCGATCACGGCCACGAGGCGAGCTGTGCGGCTGTAGTAGCGGTCCCCGATGAAGTCGGGGACCGTGAACTTACCGAAGCGCCGGAGGTACGGCGCGAGCAGGAGCGCGAGCAGGACGTAGCCGCCGGTCCAACCCAGGAGGTAGACGGAGCCGTCGTACCCGGTGAACGAGATGATCCCGGCCATGGACAGGAAGGACGCCGCCGACATCCAATCCGCCGCGGTCGCCATGCCGTTGGCGAGGGGGGGCACGCCGCCGCCCGCCACGTAGAACTCGTTCGTGGACCCCGCGCGGGAGCGCAGGGCGATGAAGATGTAGAGCGCGAAGCTGACGCCGACCAGGAGGTAGGTCCAGGTTTGAACGGTCATCGGGAGCCCCCCTCGCCGTGGATGGCCTCTCGCTCCGCGTCCAGCTCGGCGTCGATGCGCGAGGCCAGCAGCACGTACGCTCCGATCAGCCCGACGAAGATCACGATGGCTCCCTGTTGGGCGAACCAGAACCCGAGGGGGAAGCCGGTCCCGGGGAGCATGAACTGGTCGAGCGTGTCGCGAAGCAGGATGCCGCAGCCGAAGGACGCCGCGAACCAGATGGAGAGGAGGACGGCGATCAGCCGCAGGCTCCGCTGCCAGTGCCGCGAGCACGCCGCCCGGTCGCGCTCCTCTTCCGTGGGGTGTTGGCTCATGGCCTGAGTGTAGGAAGCGGCCGGGCGCTCCCTGCGCTCCAGTTCGCAAGGCCGCGCCACGCGTCGCCTCCGTTGCCTCGCGCTCTGGACGATACGGGGCGGGCGCGACGCGATGTGAGCCTCCTCAGGCTCGGGACAAGTCACAGCGCACGAATGCCTTACAGCCGAGGCCGCCGGGTTTGCGTCAGCGCCCTAGACTCGAAGTTCAGGCGCCGCAGGCGCTTGCTGCTGCTCGCGCCCCCCCCCAGGCAGCCCCACCCTGGATCCCTTCGGAGCCGCCTCTCCCCCCAAGGCCGCGCCTATGACCACTCCCTCCCCGTTTCGTCTCCGAGCGCCGCTCCTCCTCTTCACTGCTCTGGCAGGCCTACCGGCTGCCCTGGCGCAGGAACCGGAAGCGACCGCCGAGGAGGCCCCGACAGCCGCGCTCACGGCGGCGCTCCTGGAGGACTTCGAGTGGCGCCCCCTGGGCCCGACGGGCTTCGGCGGGAGGATCGTCGACCTGGCCCTGCACCCGGATCGGCCGCGTTCGCTCTGGGTCGCGAGCGCGTCGGGGGGGCTCTGGGTCACTGAGAATCACGGCACCAGCTGGCGCTGTCTCTTCGAACGAGAAGGGACGCTCTCCATCGGGGACGTTGCTGTGGACCCCTCCAACCCAGAGGTCATCTGGCTGGGCACAGGCGAGGCAAACAACCAGCGCAGTTCGTACTGGGGGGACGGTGTGTACAAGTCGACGGACGGCGGCGCGAGCTGGGCACACCTCGGCCTCGTGGACTCGCACCACATCGGGCGGATCGCGATCGACCCCGAGGACTCGAACCACGTGCTCGTGGCGGCGCTTGGGCACCTGTACACCCCGAACGAGTCGCGGGGGCTCTATCGCACCACAGACGGGGGCGCGACCTGGACGCGGGTGATCCAGGTGAACCCGGACGTGGGCGTGGTGGATGTGGTGATCGACCCGGCTGACCCGCGGTACGTCTACGCAGCCAGCTACGAGCGACGTCGTCGGGCGTGGGACTTTGACGGCAACGGCCCAGGGTCAGGGATCTGGCGCTCCGAAGACCGCGGCGAGACCTTCGAGCGCTGTGAGGGTGGGCTCCCTGCGGGAGACATCGGGCGGATCGGCCTCGACGTCTTCGGCGGCGGGAGCGGAGAGGTGATCGCCACCGTCGCGAACCAGAACGTGGAGGCTGTGGAGCGCGAGCCGCGCCCCGCGCTGGAGGCGGAGTGGAAGGACGGCGGGCTCGTCGTGACGGACCTTGAGCGCCGTGGCGGCGCCCGTGAGGCGGGGCTTCGTCGTGGTGATGTCATCAAGCGCGTCGGCGACCGCGTGATTGACTCCGCCTTCCAGTGGCTCAAGGTAATGGCCTCGCTAGAGGGAGAGGGCGAGGCGGCCAGCGAGCCTGTGGACGTCGTGTACGAGCGCCGCGGGGAGTCCGCGACGGTGACCACGACCCTGGGCGGGCTCCTTGTGTTCGAGCAGGAGCCCCGCGAGCGGGAGGTCGGCGGCGAGGTCTACCGGTCCTCGGATCGAGGCGCCACATGGACGAAGGTGAACGAGAAGCCGGCCGGTGGGAGCCCGGCTTACTACTACGGCCAGATCCGCTTTGATCCGGCGGACGACCAGCGGGCCTTCATGTGCAGCGTCCCGCTCTACCGCACGGAGGACGGCGGCGTCTCCTGGAGCCGGGTCGCGGGCTCGGTGCACGTGGATCATCACGCCGTTCTCGTGGACCCTGCGGACTCCCAGAAGGTCTGGCTCGGGAACGATGGCGGGCTGCACGTCTCCTACGACGGAGGCGACAGCTGGCAGCACATCAACAACCTCCCGATCTCCCAGTTCTATGCGGTCGGTCTCGACATGTCGGAGCCGTTCCGTGTGTACGGGGGAACGCAGGACAACGGGACCTGGGGCGGGCCGAGCACCTCGCGAGACCCCCAGGGGATTCACCCGACGGAGTGGAAGTACGTCGGGGGTGGAGACGGCTTCTACGCGCAGATCGACCCGCGGGATCCGAACACGGTGTACGGCGAGTCGCAGTTCGGCGCGATCTACCGCCGCAACATGGCCACTGGGACCTCGGTCGGCATTCGGCCGAGCAAGCCCGAAGGAGCGGAGGAGTCTTCGCTGCGCTTCAACTGGAACTCGCCGATCCTGATCTCGTCTCACAACCCTGAGATCATCTACTTCTGCGGAAACCGGGTCTTCAAGTCATTCGATCGTGGTGACTCCTGGCCGGTCCACAGCCCGGACCTCACGACGAGCGACGCGGAAAGATCGCGGGGAACGTACCCCACTGCACGATCACCACGATCTCGGAGTCCCCGCGGGACCCCGGCCTCCTGCTGGTGGGGACGGATGACGGCCTCGTCCAGATGTCGACCGATGGCGGCTACGGTTGGACGAACCTGACCGGGCAGTTTCCGGGCCTCCCGGCCAACTGGTGGGTCAGCAGGGTGACGCTCTCAGCCCACGATTCCGGGCGGGCGTACGCCAGCTTCACGGGCTACCGCGAGGACGACTTCCGGCCGCTGGTGTATGCGACGGACGACCTGGGCAGCGGCAAGAGTTGGCGCCTCATCACGACGGGGCTCGAGCCGTCTGGGCCAGTCAACGATGTGATCGAAGACCCGGCGCATCCTGACGTGCTCTTCGCCGGGACCGAGTTCGGGGCGGCGGTGAGTTGCGACCGAGGCGCCCATTGGGTGGCGCTGCGAGGCGCTCTTCCCCGGGTCCCCGTGCATGACCTCGCGCTCCACGACCGCGACGGGGTGCTCGTGGCGGCGACTCACGGGCGCGGGTTCTGGGCGCTTGAGGTGGACGCCATCCGCGGCCTCTCTCCTGAGGCGCTCGGGGCGGCCGAGCACCTGTTCCCCGTGGGAGATCTGACGCGTTGGGCGCGCCGCTCAGCGGTGGGGGGCTACGGTGGCGGTGACGGCACGTGGCGCGGCCAGAACGAGGATCGCGTCCTCGGGCTCTGGGTGCACCGGCGGGCTGGCGATCAGCCCTTGGCGGTCGAGATCCTCGGTCCGGACGAAGAGGTCGTGGCCCGCCTCGACGTGCCGGAAGGCGCGGGGATGCACGGGCTGACCTGGGACGGAGCCATGGACCGTGAGGTGGCGAAGCGGCGAGGGCGAGCTCCAGAGGGGACCTACTCCGCCCGGATGGTCCGTGTCGTCGCGGGAGAGGAGCCCGCGTACAACCCCGTCGGTGACGCGCGGAGCTTCCGAGTCCGGCGGGATCCGCTGCTGAGTGGAGCCTCGTCCGCCGAGGTCGAGGCTGAGAGCGCGCGGGCTATCACGGACGGTGACTAGGGAGCGCGGCTCCGGATGGTTCGGTTTGGGCGAATCTCGCCCAGAGCGCGTCCACCTCTGTGAAGGACAGGACTCGCGGCGCGATGACGACGCGGTAACGCAGGCGCAGGCTCCCGTAGCTGTCAATGATCGCGGGCTGGTCGTCTCGGGGGTCCTCGGTGAAGGCTCCGGTTGCGAAGGGGTTGGCTGCCACGAGCCCGTAGGGCCGGACCTGCCAGCGTGAGGGGTGCCCAGGGTTCCTCGGGTCCTCGAAGATGCAGACCGTCGCCGCGCGGCCTCCCGCTGTGGGGCTGGCGGAGGCGATCCATCTCGCGCGCTCGCCCCAGAGGCTGGCACCCTTGGCGCCAGTGGATCCAAAGGTCTCAGCCCCCGCGGAGGATCGCAGGTCGTCGGCGAGGCGGGCTGCGAAGAAGCCCTCCTTCACGTCCTCGAGCACCAACCCGTCGGCGGACGCCGTGAGCGCCAGGTCAAAGTCCACGAGGTGCAGGTCATCAGAGATCTCGAAGCGGACGCGTCGTTGCTCCTCGCAGATTCGATGCCCGGCGGCGTTGGACCACTCGACCTGGGTGATCAGCGTCGCGACGGAGTCGCTGTCGATCCTGAGCGTGTGCTCGTCCGCGACACCCCCGCCGGTGCCGTACCAGAGGTCGTCTCCGTTCATTCCTCCATGAGCTGCCCAGATCCCGGTCTGCTCGGGATGGTCGACGGACTCACCGATGCGCGGTTCCATGGGGAACCCGCGCAGCACGTCGACGCCGTTCGAGGCGCGTAGCCTGCTGACCGTCATGCGTTCCCCGAACCCTAGCCGGAGCTCGGCGAACAGATCCGGACCGGCGTAGATCGTGACAGCCTCGGGGTGACTCTTTGCAGAGAGGACCCGAGGAGGCGGCCCCGTCGCCGCGGTCTGACAGGCGCTGGCGAGCGCGAGCGTCAGCGCCAGGCCAAGATGTCGCAGCCTGGCCGCGTTGGCTCGTTGTGTGAGTTTGGTGAAGCCGTCTTGTCTCTGCATCTGAGCCCGTTTGTCTCCCGAAACCTTGTGCGTCGACGGGAATCTCGGCGATGGCGCTCGCCATGCCCCCGACTCGATCTCCATACGGGCCGACCGACGGTCCGTTGATCTTGCCTCCAAGCCTGGCCTCCTCAAGGCCTTAAAGAACAAGCCATGAAACTCACCTTCGCCCTCACCGGCTTCGCCCTCGCGGCCGCCAGCTTCGCCTCCACTGGTTCTGACGACGCCCCCTGCTCGCAGACCTGCAGCTCGACCCCGCGCGCCGCGCTCGCGGCCAACGCCGTCGACGACATTGTCACCACGGCAGTCAAGGCCGGGAGCTTCAAGACGCTGGCCGCGGCCCTCAAGAGCGCCGAGCTCATCGGAGCGCTCCAGGGCGAGGGGCCGTTCACGGTCTTTGCGCCGACGGATGCGGCCTTCGCCAAGCTGCCGAAGGGCACTGTGGAGTCACTTCTCGAGGAGAAGAACCGCGACGCGCTGACCGGAATCCTGACGTACCACGTGGTCGGCGGGGACGTCCGCTCCAAGCAGATCGTCAAGAACAAGCTCACCACGGCCACCACCCTGAACGGGCAGCGCCTGGACATCGCGATCGTTGAAGGCACCGTGACGATTGACGGAGCGACCGTCGTGACAGCGGACATCGTGTGCTCGAACGGCGTGATCCACGTGATCGACACCGTCATGCTCCCGCAGTCGAAGAACCTCGCCGAGGTTGCCAGCGGGGCCGGCTCCTTCGGGACGCTCCTCGCCGCCGCCAAGGCCGCTGGACTCGTGGATGCGCTCACCAAGGGTGGCCCCTTCACGGTCTTCGCACCGACGGATGAGGCCTTCGCCAAGCTGCCCGAAGGCACCGTCGCCACGCTGCTTAAGCCCGAGAACAAGGGCCGCCTCGCGGCCATCCTGAAGCATCACATCGTGTCTGGGAGCGTCTACGCCGACCAGGCGGCCAAGCTTGACAAGGCGCCGACCATCGGCGGCACGGAGCTGGCGATCGCGATCAACAAGGACGGCGCCAAGGTCGGCAACGCCAACATTGTTGCCACGGACATCGAGGCCTCCAACGGCGTCATCCACGTGATCGACACTGTGCTCCTCCCCTGAGCCTCGGACCTTTGCGAGCCAATGACCGGCGGTCTTCAGACCGCCGGTCATTTTTTTTGGTCGACTCGCGTGATCCTGCATCCGGCCGGCCGTGGTGGCCGAAATACCTTGCACAGGAGTGATAGAAACTGCCTGGGGCGCAGCGCCCGTCATCCTTCGGGATCACAGTCGCACGCACCAAGCATGTCCCCGGGAAGGGACCTAGGCGCCGGACCTCTGTAGAGGCCTGGCGCCTCTTCTGTTCCGAGGATCCCGCCGCACCGGCTCGGTGCCTCGCGTACACCGTCGAGTCAGCGCGATGAAGTGGGTGAGTGCGACGGATTGTCGCGCTCGCGGAGCCGCGTGATCCTCCGGGTTCACGGGTGTACCCCTACCGCTCGGCTTGGAGGGTGATGCCTCCGGATTGGCGTAGCTCGAGTCGATACGTCTGCCCTGCACGCGCCTCCACCGAGGGTGCTTCCGCCTGGATCGCCCTCACGCCGATCCGCTCGGCCGCGTCCGGGTCGTTGGCGTAGTGCCAGACGCGCTCGAAGAGGTCTCTGTAGAGAGGGTCTGGCAGGTCGTCACCGGTGAAGGGGAGGGGGTGCTGGTTGATCGAGTCCAGGGCGACGCCCTCCTCAGGAGCGAGCTCCTCGGAGAACATGCGCTGGAGGAGGCAGATGGACGTTCCTCGGAGGGGGTCCCCTTGCTCCACATAGGAGTCGCCGAACTTCACGACGATGCCCTCCACGTAGATCCTCGTCCCAGGAAGCGTGATCTCCTTGCCGGGCCCGATCGGCTCGCCCTCGGGGTCGAGCTCGGTGAAGAGGACCTCGGTTTGCACCTCGCCTGAGCCGCCCTTGCCAGGCCCCTGGCGGAGCACCTCGATGCGGGCGATTCGGTGATCCAGCTGGAGCAGCTGTCGGGCGAGCTCGAGCTGGGAGACCTTGGCCTCGAGGGACTGCACCTGCAAATCGAGCGCGTCAATACGTCCGGCCTTCTGCCCGTTGTCCATCTCGAGTTGGGCGATCTGGTCGTCGCGAACCCGCAGGGCCCGGTTCGCCTCGGTCGAACTGTCGTAGAAGACGTAGCTCCAGAAGGCTGCGAGAAGGGCGAAGGAGCCGAGTACGAGGTTGCGGAGCATTTGGGGTGCGGGGCGAGCGGAAGATGACCGAAGGGGATTGTAGTGGCCTAGCAGGGCGCATTGGCGGCCCCGTGGACTGGCAGGATCCTTGAAGATCCGACGCCTCACGAGTTGGGTGCGATACCCCCTCCAAGACCTGCATCGGCCCCCCAATCACATGAATCCCGACCTTCTCATCGGCCGTCTGGAGGCATTTGCCTACCAGCTACGACAACTCGTTCAGAGTCTTCCCTCCGACCAGGCGCGCTGGCGCCCCGCTGAGGGCGGTATGTCGGTGCTCGAAATCGTGGGCAACCTGTGCGACCGAGAAGTCCTCGACTTCCGCCCGCGCCTCGAGCTGACCCTGCGTGACCCGGAGAAGCCCTGGCCGCGGGTGGAGGCCGATGACGGGATCGACGAGCTCAATTACAACGAGCGCAAGCTCGACCGTGAGGCGGAGAAGTTCCAGCGAGAGCGCCTGAAGAGCGTCCAGTGGCTCAAGGGCCTCGGTGCCGCCAACTGGACCGCCACCCACGAGGAGCCCAAGCTCGGGCCGGTCCGCGCCGGCGACCTGCTGGTCTCCTGGGCGAGCTACGACGCGATCATGACCAAGATGATCGCCCGACGGAGCTTCGACCTCTCCCAACGTGACGCGCCGGGCTTCACCGCCGTCTACGCTGGCGAGTGGTAGCGGGGCCCCTGGCGGCCTTTCAGTCGAGAAAATGGCGGCCCATGCCCTGAGAACGAGTCTCAATCGCGTAGGGTTCCCGGCGAGGCGCCCGCTCCGCGCCGCCCTGCGTACCACGACGCAGGCCGCGGACCCATGGGCGGCACGATCCGGTGGGAAAGAAGAAGAAGAGTGGCCCGAAGGGCGCGCTGAAGAAGAAGTGCTGCGACAAGCCCCTGCGCAAGATGTGCAAGCGGTGCCCGCGGCGCGGGACCTGCTCGTCCGGCTGACCAAGCCCCGCTGCATCGATGCGCGACGGGTCAAGGCTCTCGCCTCTGACTCCCCCGCTGACCTCTTTGCATCGCTACGCTCCGGCCCCATGGTTCGTCCCAGGCCGCAGGAGAAGCTTCAATGAGCACCAACCGCGTCGCAGTGGTGGAGGCGAATCTAGACGCCTTCCTGGAATCTGCAGAGGCTGCCCCGAGGCGACTCGACCCGAACGAACCCCTCCGGGTCGGGACGACGCTCACCGCGCGCGTCGCGGTCCAGCTCTGGGAGGATCAGGTCCTCTCCCGTTGCCTCGACGTCGCGGCCCGCGAGCTCAAGCGTGATGGGGAGGGCTTCTACACCATCAGCAGCGCCGGGCACGAACAGAACGCCATCGTCGGCGCCCAGCTGCGCACGAGCGATCCGACGTTCCTCCACTACCGCTCCGGCGCCTTCATGGCCTCGCGTCTTCGGCAGGTCGACGACGGCACCCCGCTCTTCGACACCCTGCTCAGCTTCTGCGCCGCCAAGGACGACCCCGTGTCATCGGGCCGGCACAAGGTATGGGGCTCGAAGGAGACCTGGGTCCCGCCCCAAACGAGCACGATCGCGAGCCACATCCCGAAGGCAGTGGGCGCGGCCTACTCGCTCCGGCGCGCCGCCAAGCTCGGCATCGAGACGGGGCTCCCCGAGGACGCGATCACCTGTTGCACCTTTGGCGACGCGAGCGTGAACCACGCCACCGCGCTGTCGGGCATCAACTCTGCGCGCTACGCCTGGCGGCGGATGAACCCCACTCCGGTCCTCTTCGTTTGCGAGGACAACCAGCGCGGAATCAGCGTCGAGACGCCCCGCCGTTGGATCCGAGACTTCTTCTCGAGGCTGGAGCACCTCCGCTACTTCGAGGCGTCGGGCGAGCTGGAGGAAATGTGGGACACCGTCTCGCTGGCCATTCAGACCTGTCGAACCACCCGGCAGCCGACGTTCCTGCGCCTGCGCTGCCACCGCCTCTGGGGCCACGCGGGGAGCGACGTCCAGTCCGCCTACATGTCACAGGCCGAGATCGAGGAGGCCGAGGCCCGTGACCCTGTGCTCACCAACGCCCGTCGGTTGGTGGAGTGCGGCGCGGCGACCCCTGAGCAGCTGCGCGAGATTGTTCGGACGACGCGAGCCCGCGTCAGCGCCGGCTCAGAAGAGGCGCGCCAGCGTCCCCGACTCACCAGCGCCGCCGAGGTCGTCGAGCCCCTCGCGCCCGAGGACCCCGTGCTCTGGAGGGAGGCGGCCACCGCAGCGATCCCAGAGGAGGAGCGCGCCGCGATCTTCGGAGCGAGGCTCCCAGAGAAGGCGAAGGCCCCGACCCGACGGACCCTTGGGGCTCGAATCAACGATGCCCTGCACGATGAGATGATCCGGCGTCAGGGGATGATTTGCTTCGGCGAGGACGTCGGTCGAAAGGGCGGGGTGTACGGCATCACCCAGAACCTCCAGGCGCAATTCGGCCGGTCGCGCTGCTTCGATACGCTCCTTGATGAGACGACGATCCTCGGGGTCGCCCAGGGCGCGTCGTTGGTGGGGCTGCTCCCCGTGCCTGAGATCCCCTACCTCGCCTATCTGCACAACGCCATCGATCAGATCCGCGGGGAGGCGTGCTCCCTGCAGTTCTTCAGCGACAAGCAGTTCGCGAACCCGATGGTCGTCCGAATCGCTGGGCTGGCCTATCAGCGCGGCTTCGGCGGGCACTTCCACAACGACAACTCCATCGGCGCCCTGCGAGAGATCCCTGGGCTCACCATCGCCTGCCCGTCCAACGGGGCCGACGCCGCGCGGATGCTGCGAGGGTCGCTCGCCATGGCGCAGGAGTCCGGCCGGGTCGTCGTCTTCCTCGAGCCCATCGCGCTCTACCACATGCGGGACCTCTACGAGGAAGGTGACGGCTTGTGGCTGAGCGACTACCCGGTACCGGACGGGTCTCCTGACTCGGCCTTGCTCCCCGGTGATGTTGGAATCGCTCACCCGCAGAACGGAGACGTGCTCATCGTGACGTACGCCAACGGCTTCAGGCTGGCGCTGCGAGCGGCGCGCCAGCTCGAGGCCCAGGGCATCAAGGCGAGGATCATGGATGTGCGTTGGCTCAACCCCTTGCCGATGGATGAGATCCTGACCCACGCCGAGGAATGCGGCGCCGTGTTGGTGGCCGACGAGTGTCGGGCGACCGGTGCTGGTATCGCCGATTCGGTCATCAGCGGCCTCGTCGAGCGCGGCTACGTCGGCCGGATGCGCACCGTTCGCAGCGCGGACACTTACATCCCCCTCGGCCCCGCTGCGGACCTCGTCCTCTTGTCCGAGGATGACATCATCACGGGCGCGAAGGAGGTGGTGTCGTGAGCCGCGCTGTCATCCTCTGCCCCGGGCGCGGGTCGTACACGGAGGCCTCCCTCGGATCCCTGGATCCGGACCACGAGTTCGTACGGATCGCGGAGCAGTGTCGAGGAGACCTTGGGCTGGAGCCCCTCCTGTCCCTCGATGGAGCGGAGCGCTTCGAGCCCGCTCGGCACCTTCGACCCGCGCACGTGTCGCCGCTGATCCTGGTCAAGGCCATGATCGACGCCACGGCCGCCAGCCAGGAGCACGAGGTCGTCGCAGTGGGGGGGAACTCACTGGGTTGGTACATCGCGCTGTGCCTCGCGGGGAGCGTGTCTTTCGAGGAGGGGTTCCGCCTCGTCCAGAGGATGTCGCTCCTCCAGGAGGAGTTCGCCGAGGGTGGACAGGTCCTCTACCCGCGCGTCGACGAGGACTGGAGACCGTCTCCCGAACTGGAGGCGGCCATTGTGGCCACCCTCG
>JAQWJQ010000105.1 GCA_029248265.1 Planctomycetota bacterium | reverse complement strand
GGGGGGGGGGGGGGGGGGGGCGCGGGGCCCGCCCCCGCCCCGCCCCTCCTGTGGTGACAGGGTCACCCCGCGCTCCGCCGGCCCTGGGGCGGGCCGTGGGCGCGGAGTGGCCCGCGCATCAGAGTTGGACGATCAAGAGGGTAGCGTCGGAGAAGCGCGCGCCGAGCGGAGCGGTCGAGTCTCGGTACAGATACTGGACCGCGAGCTCGTCAAGCAGCGAGTAGCTCAATGCCGGGATGTCGAGTGGGATCGTCATCACGCCGTCGGTGGCGAACCCGTAGGCGATGCGAACACCTGAGCTACCCAGGCAGTTCCAGCCGAAGGGCGTACTCTCGAAACCTTGGGGGTAGCCGGCGATGAGGACGCCGAAGGAATCCACGGGCAGGTTGTAGATGACGGCGGAGGTGTCGTTCAGCGAGAGCGAACCGCTCCCTTGGAAGGCCGGGATCCCCTTGTTGATGGGGTCCTCAGTGGCCCCGCAGCGGTAAGTGATCTTCCGGCAGGGCTCGTTCAGGACGCCCCAGGTGTCGAAGCCCAATTCGAAGGTTCCGATCCGCCAGCTTTCCTCGCAGCGCACGGCGTGGGCCGGGACGAAGTTGCCGTTGGGGCCGAGGTCGGCGAAGCCGAGGGAGGCGCCGTAGGACTGATCGCCGCCGCCAATCTCATCGATCAGCGAGATCGCGTCGAGGATCTCGCTCCAGGGCGTGATGTCGAGCACGCCGTCGTCGTCCGTGTCGAGGTCCTCCTGGAGGACCCCGGTGAAGTCGCGGACGAGCAAGTGGGTGACGTTGTCGCCGTTCTCGAAGCCGAGTGTCGCGGTGAGATCAGGGGTGCCGCCGTTGAACGAGCTCTCGGCGCACAGGAAGTAACCCGAGCCGCTGGTGGAGTTCCCGGTGAGGTCCGTGATGGACTCGACCACGCCGGAGCCGCCGCTGCCGTCGCCGATCACGATGTAGCTGAGCCCGTCGAGGCTGGCGCCCGGCTCGGTGAGGAGCTCGAAGAACTCGTCGTCGTCGGAGCTGGGCTGGTCGATCCGGATCTCGTTGATCCGCGGGACGGGGCAGAACGCCGAGTTCGCCGCGCCGGGGGAGTCGGTGCTGCCGGTCCCGAACTCTCCGATCTGCCAGCCCGCCGTGCACTTGAAGACGTGAGCCGGGGCGAAGTTCCCGTTGGGGCCGATGATACCGTTCAGGGGGCCACCGGTATCGAGGAGATTCCCCGCGTAGTAGAAGTCACCGGTGTAGGGCGTCTTGATGAGCGAGACCAGGTCGACGATGAACGGTCCCCCCCCCGCGAAGCCGATGAAGTCGTCGAGGAGCCCGTCGTCGTCCGTGTCGAGGTCGTCGCCGGACGAAGGGATGGTGCCCCCAATGAGCACGTGGGTGACGTTGTCGTTGTTCTCGAAGTTCAGGCTCGCGACGAGATCGGCGGTGCCGAGGGAGAAGCTGCTCTCCGCACAGACGAAGTACCCGCTGGCGGGGATGACGCTCCCGGCCAGGTCGGTGACGGACTCGACCGTGCCGGAGCCGCCGGCGCCGTCGCCGATCACGACGTAGTAGAGGCCGGTCAGGTTGGTCCCTGGGGGCCCCGCGAGCTCGAAGAACTCGTCGTTGTCGGCGCTGGGCTGGTCGATGCGGATTTCGTTGATCGTCAAAGAGGAAAAGCCGCCGCCGCCGCCGCTGAGGGCGGTGGCAAGCGCGAGGGTGGAGATGAGAGTCATGGCTTGGAGGTCTGGGTTCCGCGGTGGCGGGCCGCGTCGGATCGCGGCTCGTCAGTGAGAGTGCCCCATGATTGGAACGCCCAAATATTCAATGCGCGATGGTATTTCCGTAAAGCGGCCGGTTTCACGCATGGGCGGCCTCCATGGACCCAGGGGCGCCTTCCGATGGCCTGCCCCTGGGCCACGGGCGGAAGGCCGGGGCCGGGGCTGGGGCGGGGGCTGCGACCCGAGCCGGCGCAAACCGTTGGGCGGGCCTGGGATCAGCGGAAGGTGACCGAGTCGCCCTCGGTGAAGTTCGAGGTCGGGCCCGGACTCGCGTCCCGGTGCCAGCACTGGAAGTTCCAGGGGCATGGCAAACAACGTGCTCCCCGTGGACTGATCGCGGCGCCCGGTTGGGCCGCGAGCAGCGATGGGCCGTGTGGTCGGTATTCGCCACCTATAGGTCCAAGTTCATAGGCGAACGACGATTGGAGTGGGACGACGTGGTGCGCGAAGTCCGTCGAGGTTCTCGATGCGGATCGGGCCCGCGCCCCTTTTCGGGCCGTGCTGGCGAACGAGATCGAGGACTTCTTGGCGCAGGGACTGCGACTCCTGCGAGCCTGGCCCGTCCGTGACGCTCGCCGCTAGCAGGTCCAGTCCTCGGGCACATCGCGCCGCATCCAGCTGCAGCTCGATCTCACGAACCTCTCGATTGGCGCCCGTCAGGCGGTCGCTCCTGGGGAGACGTGGAACTTCACGCTGTGGTACCGCCACGCGAATCCGGGCCCGACCTCGAACTTCACCGACGGCATCGGCGTGACGTTCCGCTGGGGCCGCTTACGTCGAGCCAGGCCCGGGGCTCGGAGAGGGACGCCCTGGGCGCTGGACTCGAGCCCCATCGGCGAGCTCACAGGTCAGCGGGGGGTCGAGTCCCTTGACCGCGGACCACTCGTGCCCAGCGCCGCTAGTGCAACCCCACGAACGGTGAGGTGCGGGAGGGCCAGCTGCATGGCTCCGGGCCAGTCCACCTCTCCGGTGCTCACGAGCAGCGACCGCTGGACACCCGCGTGCGCGACCAGAAGGTGACGGCTCCCGGGGTCCAGCTCCCGGGCCCATGCCGCGACCCTCCGCTCGAGGGCGCGTGCCGACTCGCCCCCCGGAGGCCCCGCCGTCTCCCAGCTGCGGCCCCAGTGAGCGAGCGCCTCGGTCGCGTGATCGTGGAGCGCCTCCCACGTCCTTCCCTCGAAGGCGCCGTGATCGAGCTCGCGGAGTCGAACGTCCTCACGATGATCAGCGGCTCGTCCTCTGGCTGCGAGTTCAGCTGCAGGTCCCGCACAGCGCTCGAGGTCGGAGGACCAGACGACGTCGAAGGAGACCTCGCCCGCCCCTAGCGCGGTCTCCATCGCGTCCGCTGCACGCGCTGCCGTCAGCTCCGTGGGGACGTCGGAAGCCCCGTAGCACTTCCCTCGCCAAGAGAGGGCCACGGGCGCGTGGCGGATCGTGACGAGTCCGGGGCTCTTCATGGCTCAGGAGGCCAGTGCGAGACAGAGGAGCACGGCCAGCTCCCCGACCTGCTCGGTCGCGCCCAGGAAGTCACCGGTGATTCCGCCTGCGCGCCGGTGGAAGCGCCAGGCGCACGACAAGGCCACCAGCGGGACCACGGCGAGCAGCGGGAGCAGGATGGGCGCGGCAGCGGGAACTCGCCAGGCCAGCATTCCTGCGAACAGGAGGGCCCAGAGGGTCGCCACCAGGGCCTGCCCGCGTGCGGCCCGGACCACGGGCCGACTGCGCGCATGTGCCGCATCGGTCACATACGGAAGCGCCGCCATGAGCCAGGTCGGAGCGACCCGAGCGACCACGTGACTGATCACCAGTGCTGCTGCACCTGCGACGGCGGGCTGGAACCCGAACACCGAGGAGGTGGCGAGCTGCGCGACCAAGGCCACTCGCAAGCCGACCGACAGCACAAGCGCGAGCGCGCCATAGGTCCCGATCCGGCTGTCCTTCAGGATCTCGAGCAGACGATCACGGTCGAAGATCGCACCGCCCAGCGCGTCCGCCGTGTCCGCCAGCCCATCCTCATGGAACCCGCCCGTGATCATCGCCGTGACCGCGACGGCGACGAGCGCAGCCACGGTCGTCCCCGCACCCGCGGTCAGGACGAAGGCGGATGCGCCCAGGCCACCGACTACTCCTCCCACCAGGGGAGCGTGAGCTGGTGCCCACGCATAGTCCTCGTCCCGGTACGGGAAGCCGCCGAGGGGGAGGCGGGTGAAGAAGACGAAGGCAGCGCGTACACCGCGGACTTGGGGCGGGAGCACCATCCCTCAGGCGGGCGGAGCGCCCTCGAGCCCGGCCTCGGCGAAGGTCGCCATCTCCCCATGGAGCTTGCACGCGAGCTCCACGAGGCCGAACGCCGCGAGGGCACCGCTGCCCTCACCCAGCCTGAGCCCGAGGTCCAGCAGCGGGGCGGCCTCGAGAGCCTCCAGCAGCAGGGCATGCCCCGGCTCGCCCGAGCGATGAGCGAACAGCAGGTTGGCGCGCAGCGCCGGCCTGTGACGAACGGCTGCCAATACGGCCGACGTCACGATGAAGCCATCGACCAGCACGGCCGCACCACACTCCTCGGCGGCGAGTGCGGCCCCAGCGAGGGCGGCCAGCTCACGGCCACCAACTCGCCGCAGGACGTCGAGGGGCTGCAGGTCGGCGGCGGTACCGAGCCGAGCGAGGGCCTCGTCGACCACGCGTGCCTTGTGGCGCACCCCAGCCTCGTCCAGCCCGGTCCCCGGACCCACGAGATCGGCTGCCGGGCGGCCCAGCAGCGCAGCGGCCACCGCGCTCGCCGGCGTGGTGTTGCCGATCCCCATCTCGCCCAGGATCACCACGCGGGGGCACGGCTCGAGACCCAGGACCGCGGACCGGCCGGCCTCGACGGAGGCTGTGAACAGTTCCTTCCCCATCGCGTCCTCGACACGCAGATCACCGGCGGGCCAGGCGGCCGACTCGTGCCGCTTGACCGTTGCTGCGCTCCCCTCGGGGAGCTGGTAAGGGGTGTCGACACCCACGTCGTGGACCTCGAGGGGGATGCCGTGCATCGAGCCAGCAGCGACCGAGGCCGCAGCCCCCCCCGCCGCGAAGTTCACCACCATGCCCGCAGTGACGGAGGGCGGGAAGGCAGCCACCCCGTGGGCCACCACTGGGTGGTCCGCGGCGAACAGGATGGCCGCCGCTGGCGTGGCGACGGGACGCTCGACGTCCTGGATGGCAGCGAGCTGGAGAGCGATGCGCTCCAGAGCGCCGAGGCTCCCGGGCGGCTTGGTGAGCTGCAGCTGGCGCGCGGCAGCTCGCTCGCTCCCCGTTCCGTGACCGGTGAAGTCGTTCATGGCTCAGGACCATACCGCGCGCGGCAAAACCCCAGTTGCTCTTTCCCCCTCCACCCCTGGCCCGTGGGCGCCCCCTCGCACGATCCCGGACCGTCCGTGGACCTTGCCGGCGAGACTCGGGGATGGAGAGCGCTGGTCACTCGTCCTCAAGGCGGATAAGCGATCCAAGCTGCCACTTGACGCAGCAGGGGGTCGTTGTGGGTCCTCGCCTCGCCATGGGGGCGCCGAGGCCGTCGTCCGGCAGCCCCGTGCGCAGGAGCCCGCTCGGGGCAGCGCCGTTCTGGCCTGGCCGAAGATCTCGATCCGCGTCTCGTCCCCCGAGGCACCCCGTTCCAGGGGGGCCTCGATGCCCTCAGTCCGGCAGGCGAGGAGGGGACCGGCCCCCAGCAGGAGCCTCCAGGGTCCCGAGTGCTGGACGGCGCCCCGTCCCGAAGCCGCCTCTTTTTTTGATCGCCCGGGGCGCTTGAGCGGGAGATACTTCGCCCATGAATTGCGCCCTGCTCGACCGAGTCACCCTCACGGGGATGGCCTTGCTTGCCATCATGTCCTGTGCCGGAGACACGGACCCGGTACCGACCGGTCCCGGGGGATTTGCGCGCATCGAATTCGAGCCGCTGCCCCCCTCGGACCACGCTGCCCAGCTTCTGGCAACCCTCGAGGCCGCCGGAAATGACTTTCCCTGGTCGGGCCAAGCCGCGGGCGAGGTGGGACGCCTGGACCTGGCCGACCCTTCCGGCGGGCAGGCGCCACTGCGCGGGATGTCCTTGACCGGAAAGGGTCAGCCTCGGTCCATCGAGGGCCCGATCCCCCAAGAGGCCAACGGCTTCAACCAGGTTGTCCTCGAAGCCGCCGCGATTCGGGGCACAAAGGAAATTGTCCACCTGGAATTGATGCGGGATGACAAGACGGTCTTTCGGTCAAGGGGGGGGGAGTTCAAGGCCACAGGCGGGCTCGAGGTCGTCACCTTCACGCTCCCTGGACAGGGGATCGGGCTTCCCAAGGCGGACAGATTTCAGATCGAGTTCGCGGGTCAATGCGCGATCGACATCGCCCAGAGCGTCTCCTTCGTCGAGCAGCCCTTGTCTCGCTATCTCATCACGGGAAGCCCCGGCGGCACGACACGCTTGGTCGGGGACCTCCTTCGACGCTCGATCAGCGTCACCTCCGAGAGCCCCCGCTCCGCTGCGCTCGAGCTGAGTGAGGGAGAAGCGCTTGAGCTCTACGTTGCTGGCGACCCCGAGTTCCTCATCGGGAAGGCCGCCCTCCGCTTCACGGCAACCCTCAGCGGAAGCCAGGACACAAGCACCCGCTCGGTCACCGTTGGAAAGGACGAGTGGGCCCCGCTGCGCTTCACCGCCGCCGAGGCCGGCGCCGGACCGGCGACGCTCGACGTCTCTGTGCAACGCGCGGACAGCGACGACTGCGCGGTGGGGTACATCAGCGAGGCAGCGACGCGTCGTCGAGGGCAGGCGGGGCCGACAGTCCTCCTGATCACCTCCGACACGCACCGGGCAGATCACGTTGGGGTCTTCAACACCAATTCCCCCGTCAGTACTCCGCAGCTGGATGCGCTGGCGGCGAGGGGAGTTGCGTTCAGCAACTGCCTCTCCTCGACCAACGTCACGAACCCGTCGCACATGGCACTGATGACAGGCATGCACCCGCGGGACATCGGGATCCTCTCCAACCGCGCCCGGCTCGCGCCCGCGGCCGAGACCCTCGCAGAGAGGTTCGCCGCGGCTGGCTATGAGACCTTCGCCGTGACCAGCTCGTTCCACTTGCTCGACCAGCACAGCGGCCTGGGCCAGGGGTTCGACCGAATGGAGGGGCCGTTGAGACTCCAGCGCGACGGGGAGGTCTCGATCTCGCGGCTCGTGGACTGGATCGATGGAGCGGAAGGCGCCCCGGTCTTCGCGTGGCTCCACCTGTTCGATGCCCACGAGCCCTACGGCCCTCCCAAGCCCTTCGACAGGAAGTACTACGACGGGCACGAGCCCTTCGGAGACCGGCCGCTGCAACTCGACAAGCGGCTGATCCCCGGCTGGCTCGAGGGCCTCCAGGACGTCGACTATCCCTACGCCCAGTACCGCGCCGAGGTCGACTATCTGGACGGCGCCCTGGCCGAGGTCCTCGACCACCCGCGGGTGCGAGACGGGCTGGTGGCCTTCACCGCAGATCACGGAGAGTCCTTCGGAGAGCACGGCGTCTGGTGGAATCACGCGGGCCTCTATCCTGGCACCACCCGGATCCCGCTCATCATGACCTGGAAAGGGGGGCCCCGTGGGCTGATGCTTGATGCCCCGGTTCAGCACCTCGACATCTCCCGCTCACTGCTCGCCCTGAGCGGCCTCGAGCACGAGGAATTCCCGGGTCGGGACCTCCGGGAGGCGGTGGCTGATGACTTCCTCGAGGAGCCGCGCTTCATGGTCGGAGCTCACGGCTTCTCCGGCGCGGTCCGATCAGGGCAGTGGCTCTTCACGATGGACCTCAAGCCCCACCACGAGGCTTCGCGAGAGAAGCCCAGGACCACGGGGCAGTCCGAGCTCTTCAACCTCTCGGAGGACCCCATGTGCGAACGTGACCTGCTCCTTGGAGAGCCAGATCGCGCCCTCGCGATGCGCAAGGCGCTGGTGACCTGGATGCAGTCCGCGGCCGGGGAGGGCCTCCGCGAAGATCAACGCAGGAGCACTGAGGACGAGTCCATGCTGGCTGCACTTGGCTATGCCAACAACGCGGCCTCGCAGTCCAGCCAGCTCTGGGATCCGGAGAGGTGGAACGGTGCGCGGGTCTGGGAGGAGAGCCCCTGGCGGCGATTCTTCGAGGACGACTCCTTCCGCGAGAAGTACCTCC
>JAQWJQ010000015.1 GCA_029248265.1 Planctomycetota bacterium | reverse complement strand
CACCGCGCTCGGCCTCCTCGGCGCCACCTCAGCCGCCTCCGCCTCGGCCCCGCCGCAAGGCCCAGGCCAAGCGGGCATGCTGCGCTACCCGGACGTCAGCGACACGAGCATCGTGTTCGTGTACGCCAACGATCTCTGGCTCGTCCCTCGGGCGGGCGGAACGGCCCTGCCCCTGGCGAGCCCTGCTGGCGCGGAGCGCAACCCGCGGTTCAGCCCGGACGGTCAACAGGTGGCCTTCAGCGGCAACTACGACGGGGACAGCGACCTCTACACCATCTCCACGGGGGGGGGCCTGCCCTTTCGGGTGACCCATCACCCCGGTGGCGACCTGTTCAGCGATTGGACCGACGACGGTCGGCTGATCTTCTCCACCTCGGCCTTCTCAGGCCAGCGGCGCGCGCCGCGCATGTTCACCGTCCCGAGCACCGGCGGCCTCCCGGCCCAGGTCTCGGTCCCCTATGGCCTGAACGGGACGATCCACGAGGACGGCAAGCTGCTGGCATACACGCCGAACGCACGGGACAGCCGCAACTGGAAGCGCTACGTCGGGGGGACCGCCAGCGACGTCTGGCTCTTCAACCTCGAGGACCGGACCTCCCGGCGCGTGACCGATTGGGAAGGGACGGACAGCTTCCCCATGTGGCACGGGGACGACCTCTACTACGTCTCGGACCGCGGCCCGGCCCACCGCCTGAACGTCTGGAAGTTCGACGTCGCCGCGGGGACGCACTCCCAGATCACCACCTACACCGACTTCGACGTGAAGTGGCCCGCGATCGGCCCCGGCGACCAGGGCCAGGGCGAGATCGTGTTCCAGAACAACTCAGGCCTGTTCCTCGTGGACCTCGGCACCCAGGCGACTCGTCCCGTGGACGTGAAGATCCCTGGCGCGATCGAGACGGCCCGACCCCGCACCGTGGACGTCTCCGAGGCCATCTCCACCAGCCGCATCTCCAGCACCGGCAAGCGCGCGGTGGTGGCGTCACGCGGCGACATCTGGACGCTGCCCGCCGAGCAGGGCAAGGCGCGCAACCTGACGGCGACCAGCGGGGTCGCCGAGCGTGACCCCTCCTGGAGCCCGGACGGACGCTGGATCGCCTACTTCTCGGACGAGACGGGCGAGTACGAGCTCTTCGTGAAGCAGTCCGATGGGCGCGGCGAGACGAAGCAGCTCACGGAGGGCACGGAGGGCTTCAAGTACGACCCGACCTGGTCCCCGAACTCCGAGAAGATCGCGTTCAGCGACCGCTCGGGCACGATCTACGTGCACGACATCACCGCCGGCACCACCCAGGCGATCGACCAGAACGAGGCCGCGGAGTGGGGCGTCCCCGTGAACTGGTCCCACGACAGCCGCTGGCTCACCTACACCAACCTCGCCGACGAGAGTTCGCGGACCAACGTCGTGATCTTCGACACGGCCGCGGACGAGAAGCACGTCGTCACGAGCTCCATGTTCCAGGACAGCAGCCCGACCTTCGACCGCGAGGGGGACTTCCTGTACTTCGGGAGCGTCCGGGACTTCAGCGGCCAGCGCGGTTCGATGATTGACTCGAACTACATCTACGCCGATGGCGAGGTGCTGCTGGCCGTCCCCCTGCGCGAGGACGTCGAGTTCCCCTGGACGCCGAAGAGCGACGAGGAGTCCTGGGGCGACGAAGACGAAGATGAGGACACGCCCGACGGGGACGCCGAGGGCGAGGATGAGAGCGAGGGCGCGCCGACGGAGGACGACGGCGTCAGCGGGAGCTACTCCGGCACCATCACGATGGCGGGCCAGCCCGAGATGTCCGTCACTGTGAGCCTGAGCCTCGACGGCACGCGCCTCAGCGGCTCGGCGACCTCCCCCCTTGGGAACGCCGAGGTCAGCGGCGACCTCGACCCCGAGACCGGCGCCTGCAGCGGGAGCCTCGCGCTGGACTCGGGCGCCGAGGCCCGGTTCGAGGGCTCCATCAAGGAGGGCGCCCTCAAGTGGACCGTCTCCACGGACGAGGGCGACATCGCGGTCGCGGCCGAGCGCTCAGGCACGACCTCCAGCGAAGATCGCGACGACGAGGAGGACGACGAGGACGAGGACGTCTCGAAGGCCGTCGAGATCGACTTCGAGGGCTTCGAGCACCGCGCGCTGCAGCTCCCCGTGTCCTCGGGCAACTTCGCGAACCTCTCGGTGAACCACAAGGGGCACCTGCTCTACGTCCGCCGCGGCTCGGGCATCAAGGCCTACGACCTGCACGGAGACGACCAGGGCGAGAAGAGCGTCACCGCAGGCGGCGACTTCAGCCTGTCCGCGGACGGCAAGCAGCTCCTCGTGGGGCGCGGCAACGACCCTGCCATCGGCAAGGCCGACGAGGGCAGCTCCCCCAAGAGCGTCAAGAAGGACGGCATGGAGGCCCGCATCGACCCGCGCCAAGAGTGGCCCCAGGTCTACCGCGACGCGTGGCGCTTCTTCCGTGACTACTTCTACGCCGCCAACATGCATGGCGTGGACTGGCCCGCGGTCTACGAGCAGTACCTGCCCATGATCGCCTACTGCGCGAACCGCGAGGACGTGGACTACGTGATGCGCGAGCTCGTCGCCGAGCTGAACGTGGGGCACGCCTACGTCCGCGGTGGTCCGATGGAGCGGGGCCCGCGCGTTGGCGTGGGGCTCTTGGGCTGTGACTACACCCTGGAGAACGGCGCCTACCGCATCGCGCACCTCGTCGAAGGCGGCGTCTGGGACTCGGACGCCCGCGGCCCCCTCAGCATGCCGGGCGTCGACGTGGACCAGGGGGACTACCTCCTCGCCGTGGACGGGGTCCCCGTGGACACGGACAAGGACCCCTGGGCCGCCTTCCTCGGGAAGGGTGGTGAGGCCGTCGAGCTGACGGTGAGCGCCTCTCCGACCATGGACGACACGGCCCGCAAGGTGATGGTCAAGGCCCTCTCCTCGGAGCGCGACCTGCGCTATCGCGAGTGGATCGAGGGCAACCGCAGGATGGTCGAGGAGCTCTCTGGTGGCCGCGTGGGCTACGTCTACGTGCCCGACACCGGTCAGAACGGTCGCAACAATCTGTTCCGACAGCTCTATGGCCAGTCCCACCTGGACGCCCTCATCATCGACGAGCGCTGGAACGGCGGCGGACAGTTCCCGAACCGTGAGATCGAGGCCCTCGACCGCCCGCGCACGAACTACTGGGGCCGCCGATGGGGCCGGTCGATGGCGACACCCAACGACTCCCACCAGGGCCCCAAGTGCATGCTCATCAACCGCGACGCGGGCTCCGGGGGTGACATGTTCCCGTACCTGTTCCGGCAGGCGGGCCTCGGCAAGCTGATCGGTACGCGGACCTGGGGCGGCCTCGTCGGCTACTCCGGGAGCCCGCAGCTCATCGACGGCGGCACCCTCGCCGTGCCGTCCTTCGGGTTCTACGAGCTCGACGGAACGTGGGGCGTGGAGGGCCACGGTGTCGCCCCTGACATCGAGGTCATGGACGACCCCGCCCTGATGCAAGACGGCGCCGACCCACAGATCGCAGTCGCCGTGCAGCAGATGCTGAAGGAGCTGGAGACCGGCGCATACCAGGCGCCGCCCCGCCCCGCGGACCCGAACCGCACCGGCATGGGCCTGCCCGATTCAGAGCGCTAGGCCCGAGCCTTCGGGGGTCCCTTCGGGGCCGCTGCTTCGCCGCCAAGGAACGGGGTAGCAGCGGCCGTTCGACGACCAGGGCCGCGGCCTTCCTCGCACCTCACCCACCCGTCACCGGGTAGGAAGCGGCCTCGGTCGGGACGACCCCTTCACACCTCCTGGCGACTCGCGTGAGCTCGACTCGCGGCGCCGGCGTCCCACTCCCTGGCGCCATGCAGCGCGACAGCGCCCGACGCGGACCAGCCCGCATCGGGGACCGAGGCGCCGGCGCGGGACGCCGCCCAGGAAGGCCGCCCCCACACGCGAGCGGCGGCGAGAGGCTCAGAGGAAGACGACCTCGAGCCCGTCCGTGAAGTTGGACGTGGTCGTACCGCCCACGGCATCCCGGTGCCACCCGGTGAAGTTCCAGGTCTCGCCAGCCTGGATGGAGGGGAACGAGAGCGTTCAGAGGAACCCCACGCACCCGCTTCACGCCAGCACGGGCAAACCCCGTGACCCGTTGACGCGCGCGGCAGACCCAGGTTGCAGGTCCCGGCCGCGCGCCGTGCCCCAGACGCCAGCGCTACGCCAGGATCTCCCGCACCACCCGCGACTCCTCCACCCCGGTCAGGCGCTGGTCGAGGCCGAGGTACGGGTAGGTGAAGCGCTCGTGGTCGATGCCCAGCTGGTGGAGGATGGTCGCGTTGAGGTCGTTCACGTGAACGCCACCCTCCGCCACGTTGTAGGACCAGTCGTCGGTGGCGCCGTGGGTGATGCCGGGCTTGATGCCGCCGCCGGCCATCCAGACCGTGAAGCAGCGCCCGTGGTGGTCACGGCCGCTCCCGGGGGCGCCGAGCTTGCCCTGGCTATAGACCGTGCGGCCAAACTCCCCGCCCCACACCACCAGGGTGTCCTCCAGCAGCCCGAGCCGCGCGAGGTCCGACACCAGGGCCGCGCTGGGCTGGTCGGTGTCCAAGGACTGCGCCCGCAGCTCGCGGTCCAGATTGAGGTGCTGGTCCCACCCGCGGTGGAAGAGCTGAACCATGCGCACCCCCCGCTCGAGCATCCGGCGCGCGAGCAGGCAGTTGGCCGCGTAGGTCCCAGGCTTGCGCGCATCCGGCCCGTAGAGGCTGAAGACCTCCTCCGGCTCGGTGGAGAGGTCCGTGAGGTCCGGCACGGACGTCTGCATACGGAAGGCCATCTCGTACTGATCGATTCGGGTGCGCGCCTCCGGGTCTCCCGTGGCGTCCGCGTGCCGGCCGTTGAGCTTCGCGAGGTCGTCCAGGAGCGCGCGCCGCGTGGAGGCGTCCACCCCCGGCGGGTTCTGCAGGTAGAGCACCGGATTCGCGCCGGGTCGCAGCTGGACGCCCTGGTGCGACGGCGGCAGGAAGCCCGATCCCCAGAGGCGCGAGAACAACGGCTGACCAGGGTCCTTCCCCGTGCCCTGGGAGAGCAGCACCAGATAGGAGGGCAGGTCTCGATTCTCACTGCCCAGACCGTAGCTCAGCCACGAGCCCAGGCTGGCCTTGCCCGGCTGCATGGCGCCGGTGTTGATCGTGGTGATGGCCGGGTCGTGGTTGATCGCGTCGGTGTGCACCCCCTTGAGGAAGCACAGCTTGTCCGCGATGCGCGCCGTCCACGGCATGAGCTCGCTGACCCAGGCTCCGCTCTCTCCGTGCTGCTTGAACTCGAAGGGCGGCGCGAGCACTGGGAAGCTCTTCTGACCTGCGGTCATCCCCGTCACCCGCTGCCCACCCCGGACCGACGCGGGCAACTCCTGCCCGTGGAGCTCTCGCATCACGGGCTTGTAGTCAAACAGGTCGATGTGCGACGGACCGCCGGATTGGAACAGGTACACGACGCGCTTCGCCTTTGGCGCGAAGTGCGGCACCACCGACTCATCGCCCCCCAACAGGCGAGAGAGGGCCATCGCGCCGAGCCCCCCGGCAGAGCGGCCCAAGAAGGCGCGTCGCGTGAGCCCCATCATCCCCTCGTCACCGTCTCGCTGAGGTTCAACATGAGGGCCGCCGCGAGCGTCCACGCGGCGTGCTCCGCCGCCCCAAGCGACTCCGCGCGGGGGGACTCCCCCACCGAAATCAGCGCCTCGGCGTCACCCGGACGAGCAGCGAAGCGCGCGCGCTCACGCTCCAGCAGCGCCGCCACAACCTCCAGCTCCCCCGCCGCGGGCTCGCGCCCCACCGTCAACAGGTAGAGCTCCGCGATGCGAGCCTCGTCGGCGCCGCTGCTCCCGAGCAGCACCCGCTGGGCGAGCGCCCGGCTGGCCTCGACGAAGCCGGTCTCGTTGAGGAGCACGAGCGCCTGCAGCGGCGTGTTCGTCCGAGAACGACGGACGACGCACACCTCTCGACTTGGCGCGTCGAAGGCCGCGAGGATCGGGGGTGGGACGGTCCGCTTCCAGATGGTGTACATACCCCGTCGGTAGAGCCCCTCGCCGTGATCCTGGACGTAGATCTGCTCGGTCGCGGGGGTGCTGCCGTAGTGGCTCATCTCCCGCCAGAGCCCGTCTGGTTGATAGGGCCGCCCGCTGGGACCGCCGATCAGAGGGGAGAGCAGACCGCTCGCAGAGAGCGCCACGTCCCTGATGATCTCAGCCTGCAGCCGGAACCGCGGGCCGCGGGCCAAGAGGCGGTTCTCCGGATCCCGCGCGAGCAGCTCAGGTCCCACGGCGGCGTCCTGCTTGTAAGTCTCGGAGAGCACCATCTGGCGCAGCATCGCCTTCACGTCCCAGCCGCTCCCCACGAAGTCCACGGCGAGCCAATCCAACAGCTCGGGGTGGCTGGGCATGGAGCCGCGCACGCCGAAGTCCTCGGGCGTCTCCACGAGGCCGGTGCCGAACAGGAGCTGCCAGTAGGAGTTCACGGCGACCCTCGCCGTCAACGGGTGACCCGGGTCCACGAGCCAGCGGGCGAGCCCCAGGCGATCAGGACGGGCATCCGCGGGCAGCGGAGGCAGCGCCGCGGGTGTGCCGGGCTGCACCTCCTCTCCCTTCTGGTCGTAGACGCCGCGCATGAGCACGTGGGCGGGCCGGCGCATGGCCCGCTCCTCCATGACCATGGCGGTGGTCTCCGGTCGCTGCTCGATGGCGTCGATTTCCTGGCGGAGCAGGTCGAGCTCCGCACGCACCTCCGCGAGGGCGGGGTCGATGGAGCCGTGATAGGCCGCCAAGCGTAGGTGCTGCTCCTCGTTCCGCGCCGAGGCCTCCACGGCGAGCGCTCGGCGCACCTCCACCGGCGGGCCGCTGGACTCCAACTCGAAGAAGACGCCGCCGGGCCCCGAGTCGTTGACGATCTTCACGAGGAGCTCGTTGCGTCCCTGCTGCGCGACGACACGCACCCTCTCCTGATGAGGCTGCACCCCCCGCCGCACGTTGGCGTCGAGGATCAGCACCCCGTTCCACCAGGCTCGAATCGCATCGTCGCTCCCGAAGGACAGCTGGAGCGGCCCGGCCTCTTCGCACTCCACGGCGCGCTTCAAGTATGTCGACGCTTTGACCCCAGGGAGGGCGTGAGGAACGCCGTCCGTGAGGTCCTCACGGATCACCCACGCGATCTCCGAAGCGCCCCCGTCGGGCTCCACCTTGGCCTGACCGACCGGCCCGGGCTCCGGTCCAAAATTGACCCTGAAGGCCTCCTCCCCGCTCTCCGCACGGAAGGGCCCCGCGACACTCCACGGGCTGAGGACAGGCGCTGGCCTGGAGCCGGCCCGGCGAGCCTCGCTCTCGGCCCACGCCTCGAGCCGCCCAGCGCGCGCTGGCGTCATCTCATCCAGGAACCCGAGCACCTCGGCCCGCTCGCGCTCGAAGGCCTCCAGGCGTCGCCCCTGCTCCTCGGAGAAGACGGGGATGAACGGCACGGAGTTCTTCCCCCCATCGCCGTCATTACCGCGATCCGTGATCGAGTTGAAGTACGCGAAGAACTGGTAGTACTCGCGCTGGGAGATCGGGTCGTACTTGTGGTCATGGCACCGGGCACACCCCATGGTCAGGCCGAGCCACGCCTGCGAGGTGGTCGCCACCCGGTCCGCGGCGTACTCCACAAGGTACTCCTCCTCGATGGTCCCGCCCTCGTGGGTGTTCATGTGATTGCGGTTGAATCCGGAGGCGATGCGCGAGGACACCGTAGCGTCGGGCAGGAGGTCTCCAGCCAGCTGCTCCACCGTGAACTGGTCGAAGGGCATGTTCGCGTTGAACGCATCGATCACCCAGTCCCGCCAGGCCCACATGTGCCGGCCACCGTCGATGGAGTAGCCGTTCGTGTCCGCGTAACGTGCCACGTCCAACCACTGCAGCGCCATGCGCTCCCCGAAGCGGGGCGACGCGAGCAGCCGGTCGACGACGCCCTCATACGCGGCGGGTGAATCATCCGCGAGGAACGTGCGAATCTCCTCCGGCGTGGGAGGCAACCCGGTGAGATCGAGGGTGACCCGCCGAAGGAGCGTGGAGCGGGACGCGGCAGGCGCCGCCTCCAGGCCCTCCGCCCGGAGTCGCTCCTGCACGAGCAGGTCAATGGCCACCGACCCGCTCTCGCCGCCGAGGCTCGACTGGACCGGGGGACGGAACGCCCAGTGCTCCCCCCAGGGGGCGCCCTCTGCGACCCAGCGCTCGAGGACCCGCAGCTCCTCGTCGCTGAGGGCCGGTTCACCCTCGGGGGGCATCGCATCGAAGAAGGCATCCCCGCCGTGGATTCGCGACAGCAGCTCACTCTCCGCAGGCGCCTCGCGATCCACCACCGAGTAGCCGCCCCGATCGCGAACCACATCCTCCTCGAGGTCAAGCCGGAGATCGCCCTTGCGCGCCGCCGCGTCCGGGCCATGGCACTCGAAGCAATGCTTCGCCAGGACAGGCCGCACGTCACGGGAAAAGTCCAGCCCGTCCGGCGAGGTGCCGGAGAGCTGCAGGAGAACACAGGCGATGAACATCGCACCCAACGTACCAAGGACGCGGCGCTTCTCAACGGGGGTCCTGCAGCGGGACACGCGCCTGCTCCGAACCGGGAAGGCCCGTCGCAGGTCTGGGCACCGTGCCGCTACCCAGGCCTCCAAGAGGCGATGACAGGCCTAACCACCAGGGCCTTTGCAACCCAAGGCCTGCGCTGCATGGGCTGGGAGGCGACACCGCGCCATCCACGCGCCAGGCCCTACGCCCTACCCTCAAGAGATATCACCTTGATGCTTGGACGCCCACAGACCGCATTCTGGCTCACGGCCGTCGCCGTCGCCGCCTTCAGCGGGCTCTCCTGCGGCGACGAACCGTCGATCGAGATCCTCCAGCAGGCGCTGAGCCCCGACGGCAGCAAGGTCGCGACGGCTTTCTCCTGTGAAGGCGGTGGCGCTGCGGGCTACGCCTTCACCAACGTCACGCTCCAGCGGGCAGGCGAGGCGCTCGACCCCTTCGACGGGCTGCTCGGGAAGCACAAGTCCTGGCGGAGCTTCCACGACATCCAGGTGCACTGGGCGGACAACAAGAACCTCGAGATCAGCTATCGGGCTTGGAGCACCTCGGGGGTCAACGCCGAGCAGCTGGCCACCCGGGTGCTGACCCGCGATGGCGTGGACATCCACTACGACTTCAAGGACTGAGCCCGTTGTCTTCATGACCCCGGTTGCCGACCTCGAGGCGACCTGGCGCATCGCTCACGCACAGACACCCCTTCACCCGCGACATCAAGGGCCGGGCAGCGCCCCCCCTCCCCGGGCGTGCAAGCTGAGCCCCCGAGTTGATCGTGGCACCCGACCAGTGAGCGAGCAGGCCTCGAGCAGAGCCGAGGCGATGGCCCGCAGGGAGCCGAGCCCCGCTCAGGGTGTGAACGTCACCGTCCAGGCGTTCGTGAGATTGGAGAAGCCCCCCGCGCACGAGCCGCCGAGGTCGCGATACCAAACCTGGAAGCCCCACGTGGTGCCCACCGTGACCGTGGCGGGGTTCGACCCGCTCGTCGCACTGGCGAGCAAGCCCGGGCCGACGGTGAACGCCCCGGCCGTCCCCGTGGCCTCGAGGGCGATCCTGAAGATCCCACCCGCCCCAGGGGCGAGGCAGAGTCGCCCGTTATTCCCAGGCGGCGTCAGCCCCGCGGACATTCCATTGGCGAAGACGACGAAGCCAAAGGTGTTCGGTGTGAGCTGGCTCGCCTGGAGCACGAGGCTGTCGGTGAAGACAGAGCTCGTGCCGATGGCGCGAAGTCGACCGCCCTGGCCGGTGTTGTTCAGGCAGCCCTCGTCCGGCCCCGCGGTGTTCCCGCAGGCGGACTCCGCCACGTCGTCACAGTCGCAGTCCGAGTTACCGACCTCCTCGCACTCGTCCGGGACGCCGTTCCCGTCCACGTCCATGGAGGCGCCGTTCGTGATATCAAGGGCGTCCTCGACCCCGTTGTCGTTGCAGTCCTTGATCGGGTCCTCTTCGGAGTCGCGCGCGTCCAGGGCGTCGAGGTCGTCGTCGGGGTTGAGCCCCATCGCCTCTGCGTTGTAGTAGATCGCAGGGCTGGAAGCGCCCGGCAGCGGCGGCCCGAGCACATCACCCTCCCCGATCGGAACGTTGAAGCGGCTGTCCAGCTGCCCGAGCACCGCAGAGCCACGGCGCACGGAGAAGAGCAGCAGGTCGCGCTGCCCCCCCGGCGCGCCGGGGAGCCAGTCAAACGGCTGCTCCGACGGCTGGTAGCCGGGGATCCCATTCTCTCGAATCACCAGCGCATCCACGTCATCGCTCCCAGGACCGCCGACGCGATCCAGACCGAGCTGGTCGGCGCTGGCGTAAGGCAGCACCTGCCCCTGCGGATCAAGGACGAGCACGTCGCCGCCCTGAAACGGGTTGCCGTTCGGGTCCAACTCGTTCGACGCCGAGTCGGCCACGGGCACGTTCGGCTGGTTGGGATCAGTGAACCCGGCCTCCAACGAGAAGAAGTACGGCCCAGCAGGGCCGCCGATCGTCCGCACCTCGAGTCCGTCGAGGTTATCCCCGGTCTCCGGGACATTGGGAGAGGGGATCACCGGCTCCGTGAGGCCGATTCCCGGGAACAGCCCACCCCCTTGGGTGCCGCCCCCTTCCCCGTTCCCATCCAACACGCCGGTGTTGTCCCCGATGACGAACTGCGGGCCCGGCGTGGCGATAGGCGTCACGAACACGTCGCCGGCGGCCTCGAAGGCCGCAGCCTCTGTCCGGACGCTCCTCGGGAGGCTCGAAGTCGGGAGCCCTGTGGCGAACTCATCCACGGAGAACAGCAGGTCCACCGTGTACCCCGGGTCCGGCAGCAGCAACGCATCGCGGCCGAAGGAGAAGGCGTCCACCTCGACCCCGCACGAGAACCCCGGCGCATGCCCAACGCACTGGGTGTAGGCGGACAAGAAGGCGCCCGGTGCAACGTTCAGCGCCGGCGGCGAGAGGAACGGCGGCCCCGATGGAATGAGCAGGTCGGCCTCGGTGATGGGCGGCGTGCCCGGAGAGGTCTGCTGGCCGATGAGCGGCCCCTGCCAATCGACCGAGAGGAGCACCTCGCTCTGCGGAGTGCCCTGCGAGAGCGCCGGCCCTGAGAGGGCGACGAAGAGCAACGCGGGGCGCAGGCGGGGAGCGAAAGCGGGCGGGGGGATCATCATGGAAAGCAGGGCCTGGGCCACTCCGAGTGTAGGAGGCCGCCAGATTCCTCGCCGCCGCCCCATGTCCTCATACGAAACACCCGCACGGGAATTCCGCCCTCCTCGCCATTATCGCCCTCCAGCGTCCCGCTCTAGCCGCTGCCGCTCCATGGCCAGGAGCCCCCTGGGCATGCGCCGGATCGCCGGCCCCGTCCCATCGATGGGCCAGAGGGCGACGCTCCCGTCTGCCGAGGTGCTCACCACCGCCCCAGGAAAGCCCGCGTGAATGTCGAGAACGGGTCCGCCGTGGACTCCAAAGCGCGCCATGAGTTCGCCGTTCTCGGCCTTCCACACCAACACACTCCCGTCACGCGACCCGGTCGCCACCAGCGGCACCACGCCGCCGACCACATCCAGTGAGCTGTGCGCATCATCATGGCGCACCTCGGGGAAGACGCGCCCCCCGCCGTGCTCACCGGCCGACGGCGCGGGGTCCACCCGCACCGTGGACCATGAACGGCCGATCGCAGCCACCCGCATTCCGTCGGGCAGGTAGCGCACCCATCGCTGCCCGAGAACCTGCCGGCCCGGACCGGCGGGCTCGCCGCTCGAAGCCACCCACTCGTCGATCCATCGCTCACGACTGGACGCCAGCAGGCGCGATCCATCGGGGGAGAAAGCGAGGTCCGTCACGGCGGCGGCGCCGCGTCCAAGCTGCCGCTCGCCAGGCTCCGCCCCCCCGGACCAGAGCGACCTCAGCGAGATCTCGAGGGACACGTCTCCGGGCGAAGCGGTCGCCTCGAAGACGTGCACTCGCCCTTGATCGTCGCCCACGGCCAACAAGCGTCCTGCGGGGCCAGCCGCGACCACGGTCGCGCCATCGACCGACCCTGAGCCCCTGCGGCGACCCTCCGCGCCGACGGTCAGGACGAGCACCCCGCCCGTTTCATAGAGCGCCGCAGCGAGCGCGCCGCTGGACGACACGTCCAGCGCGCGTGGCGCGCCAAGGTGGAGGCCCTTGATCTCGGCCAGCAGCGCCCCGCCGGCGTCACGCAGCGCGAGCCGCTGGTCGACTCCAGCCGTGGCAAAGCGCTCACCATCTTCGGAGGCCGAGATCAGCGGCGCGGGGTCCTCCGCGGACCCGTGTCGGTCCAGAACCGCCCCCGCGCCCCATTCCGGCACGCCCTCGGCTGGGAGTTCCAGCTGCCGCACCTCACCCCCGGCGTGGGCCGTGATCAGCCCGCGGCGCCCCGTCGAAGCGCCGACCGCCAGGACCGCGCTCGCCGGCGCCACGCCCCGAGGCAGTGGGCGCCGCCAGCACTCCGCGATGCCGCGCGGGCGCCAGAGGTTCAACATGGACGTGCCCCCGAACGAGAGGAGCCTCCCGTCCGCGAGCGGCAGGACCCGGTAGTCCTGGGCCTCCTGAACATGAGTGCGCTGCAGGGACCAGGTGCCCGCCCGCCGCGCGAAGACACGAATCCGGCCGTCGGCGCCAGCCAGCGCGAGCTGGTCCTCGCCGAGCCACGAGCCTGCGAGCGCCCCCGCGCCATCATCCGGGATCGCCTGCTCGGCCCCCTCCTCCGTGATCACCCAGGAGGAGGCGCCGCGCCCGGCGCCCACGAGCAGCTCCCCGCTGGGACTGGCCTGGAGGACCTCGATGCGCACAGGGCCCGGCCCCTGCAAGATCTCTCGGGTCTCAGCCAGTGCCCCGGAGTCCCCAGGCGCCAGCCGAATACGGACGAGGCGACCCTCGACGTCCGTCACGTAGACCGCGCCCGACATCCAGCAGAACAGGTGTACGCTTGCAGGCAGCTCCAGGGCAGCCAACAGCGCCCCGTCGGCCGCCGAGAGGATCCTGAGGGACTCCGCCTGAGCCCGCCATTCCCCGGAGCGCGCGCGAGGACCCGTGATCAGGAGCCCCTCAGGAAGACCGAGCGACGGGACTTCAGGAACCAGCACGACCTCGGCCGAGCTTTTCTCCGGCACCTCCATGCGCCGCAGCACGCTGCCGGAGCCGAGGTCGAGCTGCGCGAGGCCGCCATCGCGCCCGAGGACAAACACTCGCCCGCGCGGTTCGTCCACTTGCATCCAGACAAGCGGGCCCACCCCGGGGTCGACGGCGAACTCGTCGGTGAGCGCGGGCAGGGAGAGGCGCCGCAACCAGCCATCAGTCGAGGTCGCGAGGGCCGCCCGCGCCCCTGCCAACACCTCCACCTGCCGGACGTCCCCTGGAGCCTCGCCCTCGACCGCCAGCTGCCTCCGTGCCCGAACCTCGCCCGTCTGGAGATCGAAGAGCGAGACGCAGCCGGTCATGGACCCGGCCAGCAATGCATCGGCCCCCTTCCCGACCACGGTGTCCGCGTCCCACGCACGCCCCTCAGGGACCTTGAGCTGCAAGTCGAGGGAGGTCTCCTGCAGGGGGCCGAGAACTCCGGACCGCGTCCACCAGGTGTCGACCAGCCCATGCGCCTCCAGGGCCAGCGCCAGCGCGCCAGCGGGGGACCGTGCCTGGAATTCGGACAGCCGGTTGCTGTAGTTCTGCGCTGTGGCGAGGCGGAGCCGCCCCTCCGCGAGGGCGAGGTTGGTGTTCGACTCGTCCAGGAGGCGCCCGTTGACCCGCAACGCGACGCTGACGAACACGATGCCGAGCACGAGGGCTGCGAGGGTGACCGCGGTCGCAGGCTCCCGCCGGCACCAACGGCGCAGCCGGAGCCAGGGCCCCGCCGGCCGCGCCTGGATCGGCTCGTACTCCCGAATCCTGCGGAGGTCCTCCGCGAAGGCCAGGGCCGAGGGATACCGCCGCCCGAGGTCGCGCTCCATGGCGGTCGCGAGGATGACGCGGACCTCCGCCGAGATCACCGGGTTCTGCTCGGCAGGGTCAGGGATGGGGGCCTTCAGGATCGCGAGCGCGAGGCCATGCTGGCCCTCTCCTTGGAAGGGACGCTCCCCCGTCAGCGCCTCATGCAAGCTGACCCCGAGGGCCCACACATCAGCCCTCGGGTCACTCTCCGCCGCGCCGCTGGAGAGTTGCTCAGGCGCCATGTACGCGGGGGTACCGAAGATCTCGCCGTCCCGCGTCAAGGCGGGGCCGTCCCCGCCGTCCTCTCCCTCAGCCATGCGAGCCAGGCCAAAGTCCAGCACGACTGGCGCGCCGCTCGGCACGAGCATCAGGTTGGCCGGCTTGACGTCGCGGTGCACGAGCCCTTCCTCATGGGCCGCGTGCAGGGCCCGCGCTGCGCGCTCGAAGAAGCGGAGCACCCGCGCCAGTTCCGCGCGCGTGCGCGGAATCAAGGGGAGCGCTCCAGGGGCCGCCGCCCCTTCCCCCGAAGACGCCGACGCTCGGGCAGCCACGAGCGCGCGGGAGAGGTCGACACCCTCCACGTAACGCATGGCGATCCACGGCGGCTCGGCGTCGACATCCGCGTCGTGGACGCCCGCGAGGCCAGGGTGATCGAGGCGCGCGATGCTCTCCGCCTCACGCCTGAACCTGCGCCGCCGATCCTCGGTGATGAAAGGCGTCGTCATGACCTTCAAGGCGACCTGGCGACCGAGGTCCTGGTCCGTCGCCAGCCACACCGCGCCCTGGCCGCCGGCGCCGAGCTCTCGCTCGAGGCGGTAGTGACCGATCACCTGCAGGTCCGGCCCGGACTCTTCGCCCGCGCCGCCCGGCCTCGGGCGGGACGCCCCGGCTGAGGCGACCCGCGGCTCGTCGCGGCCCGTGGCCCGTAGGTACTCGGCAGCGACCGCCTCCTCGTGCCCCGGGTAGCGCCGCATGTACTCGGCGAGGGGGCGCACGCCGGCGCCGGCCTCGTCATCGAGGAGGTCGGAGAGGAAGTCGAAGACGACCGCGTCCTGATCTGCGCCCCCGGCGGCGTCCTCGTTGGGGTCAGGCGGCTCCATCTCCCCGATGGTAGATGGAGCCAGGGCCTCCCGGTGAAATCTGGATAGGATCTGGACATGGAACAGCAACCCACCGACCCCCTGGACGGCGTGACCGGCATGTGGCTCGCAGAGGTCAAGGGCGGCGACAGCGAGAGCTTTGGGCGGCTGTACGAGCACATCGCGCCCGCGCTCCTGACGTGGGCAGAGTTCCGAATCCGGCCCGAGCAGCGCCAGCACATCGACCCCGCGGACGTGGTGCAAGAGGTCTGGTTCCGCGCCTGGCGACAGATGGACTCCTTCGATCCCGCGACCACGCCCTTCCGGTTCTGGATCTTCCGCATCGCGAAGAACGTGCTCCTGGAAGCCGCACGTAAGACCCAGCGCGCGGACACCGCAGGCGCTGGAACCACCGCCAAGGTGCAGCAGCTTGGCGAACTACAGGACACCATGACGGCCGTCTCCATGCGGCTGTCCAGGGATGAGGGGCTCGCTGCCTTCCGGGCAGAGGTGGACGCACTCCCCGACGAGGACCGGCGACTCGTGGTCCACTGCGGACTCGAGGGCCTCCCGCTGAAGGAGGTGGCGCAACGCATCGGCACCTCCACCGAGGCGGCAGGGAAGCGCTGGCAGCGGCTCCGTGCGAGGCTCGCCGAGGGGGCCCTCCCCGAGCACCTGCTCGCGGGCGCTTAGGACGGGGAGGGCGCTCGCCTTGCCCCTCTCCGCGCGGGAGGTGGCGGCCGGCCCATCGCCCAGAGCCATGGAGCGCGGACCCGCCGCAGGGCGCATGTCTCCGACCAGGCTGCTTGCCGGGCTTGGGGCTCCTTGGCGCCAACCCGCCACCAGAGCCCCGAGCCCCGGGAGGGTCGGGATGTGAGGACCGCGTGGGCGGCAACGCCCCCCCGCGGCCCGACTCTCAACGGACCGAGCGCGAAGTCTAAGTCGCTACGCCGGAGCATCTTAGCGCCCCCATGCGCTCGCCAAAGGGCCTCCGTCCCCGATTCCTTGTCCGGACCGGGGCCCGGGCTGCACTTGGGAGTGACGGGTCCAGTCGGGCCCGCGCTTCAAGCCTCCCCCTGACCCACGAGCCCCGCCATGCAACTCCGCCCCTTCACCCTCGCCGGAACCGCCTTCCTCTTCGCCTCATCCGCCGCGGCCCAGAGCCAGTTCACCTTCTCCATCGACTGGCAGAGCGCCTCGATGGGGACGCCCTCGTCCAGCGGCACCCCCATGACCGACGGCGACCTCTACCACCCCTCCACCATGACGACGATGCCGGCCCCTGGCGCCGTCCCGGCGCCGACGATCGCCCTGGACCACGCCGCAGACCTCGGGCTCCCCGGGGGCTGCGTCGGCCGCGGGCCGGGCCTCCCCTGCGCCATCGAGGTGGACGCCTTCAGCCGCGGCGCGGACCATCAGTTCGGGCCGAACCTGCCCATCCTGGCCGGCGACCTGCTCTTCAGCGTCGACGAATTCGCCGCCGGGCGCCCCGCCGGCCCCCTCCCGAACGTGCGCAGCGAGTTCGCCGCCGGGGACAGCTCTGCTGACACCTTTGGCATCCTGGCCACGTTGCCGCCTGGACCCCTGGCGCCGATGCCCGGCGCGAACATCGGGATGGTCGACGGCGACGGCAACTACTCGGCGAGCGGCTTCACCTACCCCTCCATCGGGCTCAGGGAGCCGAACATGCCGATGCCGGGGCCGATCGACATGGGCGATAACCAGGACGCCATGGACCTGTTGGAGCCGGGCACCGCCGCTCCCGCCGCCGTGTACTTCAGCCTCGATGGCGGCATGTTCGACGGGCGAGAGGGCCTCCCCAACTCCAACGCCGCGGCGGCCAACATGGTCGGCCCGGCTGACATCTTCGTCAACGCTGGCGCCGGCATGGCCCTCTGGGTCGGCGCCCCGGCCCTGGGCCTCGACCTCCTCGGCCCCGTCACGGACGACATCGACGCGCTCATCCTCTGGGAGAACGGGAACGGTGTCGCGGACGTCGCCCCAGGCCCCTATGGCTGGCAGAACGGCATGGACATGATCATCTTCTCGGTGCGCCGCGGCTCCGCCGTCATCGGGCGCCCCGATAGCCAGTTCGGCATCCCGATCGAAGAGGGCGATCTGCTCATCCCGCCCGTCGCCGGGGGCGCCTCCCCGTACCCCGCCATCTTCGTCCCCGCCGAGGCCCTCGGCCTCCTCACCGTGAGGACCCATGGCGTCAGCCTCGGCGATGACCTCGACGCGGCGGATCACATCCGCGGCGACCTCTTCGACTGCGACGGCGACGGCATCGAAGACGCCATCGCGATCGCCCTTGGGGTCGTGCCCGACGCGGACCAGAATGGCGTCCCGGACGGGTGCTCCTCCAGCCCCGTCGGCACCGCGTTCTGCTTCTGCCCCATGGTGCTCGCGCCCTGCGGCAACGCATCGCCGACCACGGGCTGCCTGAACGGCGCCGGTACCGGAGCGCTGCTCACTGGCGCCGGCAGCACGAGCGTCGCCGCGGACAACCTGGTCCTGACCACCAGCGGGATGCCCGCCGGGTCCTTCGCCATGACGGCCATGGGCACAGGGAGCACGCTCCCCGCGGTCGTCGCCAACGGCCTCCGCTGCATCGGAGGATCGACCTACCGCTTCCCGCCCTACGCCACGATGGGAGGCACCGCCTCCCTCGGGCGAGGCACCCCGAACGTCCCCATGGGGCTTTCCACCTACTCACTTGCCACCTTCCCGGCCTCCGGGCACATCGTCCCGGGCTCAACCTTCCACTTCCAGACCTTCTACCGTGACTTCGCCGGCCCCTGTGGCTCCTGGTTCAACCTCTCCAACGCGCTGACGGTGACCTTCACCCCCTGATCCTCGCCACGGGCCGCTCCCACCGCGCTCGACTCGCGACCCCAAGGGCCAGGCTCTCCAGCAGGAGCGCCTGGCCCGCCCTCCTGGGCCAGGCGCTCGGCCGCCGACACCGGGCGAGCCCCGTCCGAAGCGGCCCCGAGCCCCTCAACGAGACCGCGGATGGGACACGGGCCAGGGAACCCGGGAAGCAGCGCGCCCGTCGGTTTCCAGGCCGCGTCCATGCGCTACGCTTGTCTTCCCAGCGAGCTTCTCCCCCGCTCCGAACCAGCCCCATGACCCGATCACTCGCCTGCGCCCCTCACCTCACGGCCTGCGTCGCCGCCTTTGCCGCCCTCTTGCTGAGCGCCGCCGCGCCGGCCCCGGCGCGACACGACGACGACCCGAAGATCCTCGACCGGCGCCCCCCCTACGCGGGGCCGGGCTATCTACGAGGGGCCGCAGCCGCCGGGCTCCGCACGTCCAACGCCGGCGCGGCCTCAGGCTTCGCCGCCCAGGGCCTGCGCCTCGAATCATGGCTGACCTTGGGCGACCTTGACGGCGCCGGATCAGGGAACGACTGCTGGGGATACGCCTCACCCTCGGGTCGCGAGTACGCGGTGGTCGGGACCTCCACCTCCACCATCATCGTCGAGGTCACGGACCCCGCGAACGCGGCCGTGATCGAGACGATCCCGGGCCCCGGCAGCCTCTGGCGCGACGTCAAGACGTACCAGGACCGCGCATACTCGGTGAGCGAGGGAGGCGGTGGCATCCAGGTCATCGACCTGTCCGCGGTGGACGCAGGCGTCGTCAGCCTTGAGAACACCGTCACCGGGTCCGGAGACGAGCGGACCCACAACGTCGCGATCGACGAGGCGAGCGGCTATCTCTACCGCACGGGAGGTGGGGGGAACGGCCTGCGCATCTACAGCCTCGCGAACCCTTCCAGCCCGCAGTATGTCGGCTCCTGGGGGAGTCGCTATGTGCACGACGCCCAGGTCGTCACCTACACCAGCGGCCCCTACGCCGGCCGCCAGCTGGCGTTCTGCTGCGCCGGGCTCGGCAACGGATCCGGAGACACGGGGCTCTCCATCGTCGACGTGACGAACAAGAACTTCCCGTTCCGAATCGAGCAGATCGCCTACCCCAATCGAAGGTACAGCCACCAGGGATGGCTGTCTCCGGATCGCACCCGCTTCTACCTGGGCGACGAGCTTGATGAAAACGCCGGAGTCAATACCACGGTGACGCGGGTGTTCGATGTGAGCGACCCCGGCAACGCGTCGTTCATCGGCGAGTTCAGCAACGGCGTCTCCAGCATCAGCCACAACATGTACGAACGGGACGGCCTCCTGTTCCAGGCCAACTACACCTCTGGCCTGCGCGTGTTCGACACGTTGAGCGACCCGAACAGCCCCGCAGAGATCGCGTCCTTCGACACCGCCCCGGACATCACCGCCTCCAGCTTCAACGGCCTGTGGAGCTGCTATGTCGGCCTCCCCAGCGGGACCGTGATCGGGAGCGACCTGGAGCGTGGGCTCTTCGTGTGGACCTTTGACCCCCTCACCGTGGACGTGGACGCGACCGCGCTGCGCGAACTGGACCGCGCGGGTGAGACCGTGAGCGCCACCATCCGCACCATCAACGGCAACACGATCGCCCCGGGAACGGTCGAGCTGGTCGTCGACGGTGGCTCTGGGCCCACCGCGATCCCGATGACTGCGGGCTCGACGCCAGGCAGCTACACCGCCGACCTGCCGAGCTTCGGCTGTGGCGCGGAGGTCACCTGGTACGTCAGCGCCCGGACCCCTGCGGGGGTCCAGTCCACCTATCCCGCGAGCGCCCCTGCGCTGCCCTTCGTCTCCTTCGTTGGCGACACGGTGACCACCGCCCGCTACGACAGCATGCAGACCGACAACGGCTGGGAGGGAGACCTCCCGGGCGACACGGCTTCCCGCGGCCAATGGACCCGCGAGCGCCCCAACGGCACCTCAGCCGAACCCAACGGTGGCTACCCCGGCAACGGCCGACAGTGCTGGTTCACCGGGCAGGCGGCCATCGCGAACAACACCGATGCGGATGTGGACCAGGGCTTCACGACCCTGCTCTCCCCCGTCCTCGACCTCTCCGACATGTACTATCCCGTGCTGGAGTACTACCGCTGGTTCTCCAACGTCTACGGCCAGAATGACCCCGATGACGCCTTTGAGATCTCGATCTCCAACGACGCCGGGGCCACGTGGCAAGAGCTTGAGACCATCGGCCCCCTGGGTCCGGGCACGGAGGGCGGCTGGATTCGCTCGTCCTTCCTCGTCCCCGAGGTCCTCCCTCCGACGGATCAGATACAGCTCCGCTTCGTCGCGTCGGACACCGGCCGCATCAACATCGTCGAGGCCGCCATCGACGAGTTCCGGGTCTACGACCTGGGCTGCGACGGACCGGTGGGCACGGCCTACTGCCAGGGCGCCCCGAACTCCACCGGGCTGGTGGGAGAGGTCGTCGGCGAAGGCACAGCCTTCCTCGCACAGAACGACCTGGAGCTGGTGGCGACCAACCTGCCGCTGCAACAGACCGGCTTCTTTGTGGTCGCGGACGGGCAGGCGTCGGTGCCGCTGATCGGCGGCGGACAGGGGACGCTCTGTGTCGGCGGCACCACCGGTCGATACCTGGCACAGGCAGCGAATTCCGGCAGCACCGGGACGATCCGGTTGACCGTGGACGCCACGGCCCTCCCGCAACCCACTGGCACCGTGATGGCACTGGCCGGGGAGACCTGGAACTTCCAGTGTTGGCACCGGGACGCGAACCCCGGGCCGACCTCGAACTTCACCGAGGGCTATTCGGTGACGTTCCGCTGAGAGAGGGGCAGCGGCGCGCCTGACCTCCCCCCCACTCGCTCCCGATGGGGTGTCGTTCGCCCCGGAGACGGCGACGCCGCCCCGCGCCCCTCCGCTGCGATGACCGAGCCTTGAGGCCCAGGAGCCCTCCTCGCTGGGACCCATCCCCACGCCGTCGCGAATCCCCCATGAGCGCGGCACCCGAGGGGCGACCCCGGGTTCAAAGAGAAGAGTCTCGCGCGTGGCCTCTGCACGTTTCACGAGGCGCCGCCCTGGTTTCTATGATCAAGACC
>JAQWJQ010000072.1 GCA_029248265.1 Planctomycetota bacterium | reverse complement strand
CGAGGTCGCTGTCTTCTTCCGTGACGGGAAGGTGGTCGAGGTCATGCAGCCTGGTCGCTACACCCTCGACTCATCGAACCTGCCGTTCCTGTCGAACCTCGTGGACTCGTTCACCGGCGGCAACGTGTTCATCGCCGAGGTCTTCTTCGTCAACACCCGCGAGCACACCGGCGTGAAGTTCGGCGGCAGGATCGGGCACGTGGAGGACCCGAAGTCGGGCGTCCCGGTGGAGACCATGGTCCACGGGGAGTTCAGCTTCCGCGTCACCGACCCCGAGCGGCTCATCGTCGGGCTCGTCGGCATGGGGCGCGCGGGGTCCGCGACGATCAAGTCATGGACCAAGGAGCAGCTGCTCAAGGTCCTCCGCGACAACATCGCAGAGCTGATCGTGAAGCAGAAGTGGCCGATCCTCGACGTCACCTCAGGCGCCTACACCGAGGAGATTGAGGTCGACGTCCTCGCCAAGATGGACCACCACGTCGCTGACTACGGCCTCGACATCGTGCGCCTCGGCAACTTCGTCATCGGTATTGACGACGAAGACGCGGACAACCTCAAGACGCTCTATCGTGACGCGGCGTACCTCCGCACCGTGGGCGGAGTGGATGGCTACCAGCGCTTCGCCGCCGGCAAGGCGATGATGGGCGCCGGTGAGGGCATGGCCAAGGGCGGCGGCGCAGACGGCGCCGGCGGCGGAGAAGGCAACAGCGGGATGCTGGGCGGCGCGGGCATGGGCATCGGCTTCGGCCTCGCCCAGATGATGGTCCGGGACAACCGCGGAGGCGAGACCCTCGCCCCCGCCGCGGCCGGCGTCATCTGCGGCAGCTGCTCCAGCAGCGTCCCCGCTGGAAAGTTCTGCAGCGCCTGCGGCGAGGCGCTCCAGAAGGTCACCCCCGACTCTCGCCACTGCACCTCCTGTGGGGAGGCGCTGGCGCCGGACGCCCGCTTCTGCGGGTCCTGCGGGACGCGGCAAGGGGAGTAGGCCCCGCCTGAAGGGCGCGCCAGGAAGGAGAGCGGGCAGCAGCCCTCCCGCCTGGCGTGCGGTCAGTAGCCGTAGGGGTTCGGCTCGCCCCTGGAGAACCAGGCCGCGGCCCCGCAGGCGCACGCCACCGCCGTCAACCGCGCCGCCGCGAGCCACACGCCGCGCCCGGGGAGGAGGCACATCACCGGCGCGAGCAGGAGGGTCAGCGCAGCCCAGGCCGGCGTCTCGGCATACAGCGCGCCGTTCGCGAGCAGCCCGGCGAGCAAGAGGACCTGCGGGAGCGCCGCTGCGCGGTGGAGCGGCGCGTACCCACCAGCCATGTCCGAGCGCGCGAGCAAGAGCAGACCCGGGAGCCCAGAGCTCGCGCTCACGGTGGCAGCGAGCAGGGCCGAGACGAGGGTCCCAGACCAGCCAAGCGCGGGCGCCGCCAGGACCGCCGCCAAGGCGAAGCCGAGGGTGCTCTCCGTGGTCCTGCCCCGCGCGGGCGCCGCCCAGCGGATGACGAAGGCGAGCGCCGTCCCCCCGATGAGGATCGCCACGTGCTGATTCACGCTCCCTTCCCAGTACCGCTCATGGAGGCTCGCCGTCCGGGCGACGAAGAGCCACACGGAGAGACCCAGTGCCCCACCCAATCCGAGCATGGCGCGCCCGCCGCCGAGGCCGACCAGGAGCCCCAGCGGGACCGCCGCGACCCCCACCGCGAGCACGGAGTCCAGGAAGTCCCGGGGGGGGAACGAGGTCGCGCGCCCGAAGACCACGAGGGTCGTGAAGGCCGCTGCGAGGGGCGCCAGGGCGGCGAGCCCCAGGGCCAGGACGCCGCGGCCATCCTCCCCCCTTGTCGCCAGCGCGGCGACGAGGAGGGCGATGATCAGCCCGGACGCGATGAGGACAGGGGTGGGGTCGATCAAGAGTCCTTGGCGATCCCCTCGATGGCGAACGTCATGGTGACCTCGTCCCCAAGCGAGCCGCTGTACGTCTCGACGCCGAACTTCGTGCGGTCGATCTTGAAGCGCCCCTCGAACCCGGCGCGGCGGCCCATCCGGGTGTCCGCCTCCCCGACCTTGACGACCTCCATCTCGACCTCGCGGGTGACCCCGTGGAAGGTCAGGTCCCCCTTGATGGAGTACTTGTCGCCTGCGCCGGTGACCTCCTTGCTGGTGAAGGTGATCTCAGGGAACTCCTTCACGTTGAAGAAGTCCGGTCCGCGGAGGTGGTCATCTCGCCCCTTGGAGTTCGAGTTCACGCTCGCTGCGTCGATGACCATCTCCACCTTGGACTTCGCGGCGTCCTCCGCGAGGGTGAAGGAGCCGTCGAAGGCGTCGAAGCGACCCCACTGATACGAGACCCCGAGGTGCTTGCAGCGGAACATGAGGGTGCTGTGCCCCATATCCACCCCGTAGCTGGTCTCGGCAGCTGCCGGCGCTGACGCTCCCGGGCCTGCGGAGGTCGAGCCCGTGAAGGCGACGAGGGCGGCGGACGAGGTGATGGTCAGGGCGAGCAGCGGGCGAGCGAGGAGATTCATGAGGGGAGCGTGGGCTCAATTGCGGGGAAAGGGCGCGAACCATTTGTCGCAACAACAAACTACAATTGGCCGCGCGCGATCACGCCGCCAAAGGACGCCTCGCACGGCGAACTTACAAAGTCTGGCGGCGCTGCCCTCCCCCCCCCACCGCACCCAGCCGCTCAACCCAGTGCCGACTTCGCCGCTCCCGCCCCTCATCGCCCTCGCGGTCATCGGCTTCGCCGGCGTCGCCGCGCAATGGACCGCCTGGCGCCTGCGCCTCCCCTCCATCCTCCTGCTTCTGATCGTCGGCCTCGCCCTCGGGCCAGGCCTCGATGTCATCGAGCCACGCGATCTCTTCGGCTCTGCGCTGGACCCGATGATCTCACTGGCGGTCGCGGTGATCCTCTTCGAGGGCGGGCTCACCCTGAAGCTGAAGGAGCTCGGAGAGAACGCGGCGGTCATCACCCGCCTGCTCACGGTGGGCGTCCTCGTGACGTGGGCCCTCGCGACGCTCGCCGCGCACTTCATCGCCGGGCTGCCCATTGAGACCTCCCTGGTCCTCGGGGCGATCCTCACCGTGACCGGCCCCACCGTGATCGGACCGCTGCTGCGTCAGATCCGGCCCCGCGGCCCATCTGAGGCCATCGCAAAGTGGGAGGGGATCGTCGTCGACGTCGTCGGCGCCACCCTCGCCGTCCTCGTCCTCCATGGCGTGGTCGAGGGGGCAGGAGTCGAAGGGGCGCGCCACACCCTCAGCACCGCCGCCATTGACCTGGGACGCACCGCCCTCGTGGGCACGGTCCTCGGCGCCGCCGGCGCCTGGATCCTCGGCCTCGCCCTCCGCAAGCACCTCGTCCCCGACGAGCTTGAGAGCCCGCTCTCACTGGGCTTCGTGCTCCTCGCCTTCGCCATCGCAGACTCCCTCGCTCACGAGTCGGGGCTACTGGCAGTGACCCTCATGGGGTTCCTCCTCGCCAACCGGAGCGACCTCTCCGTCCACCACATCGTCGAGTTCAAGGAGAACCTCCGCGTGCTGCTGATCTCGACGCTCTTCATCGTCCTGGCGGCGACCGTTGAGTTCGAGGCCATGCTCTCCGCGGGCTGGAGAGGGGTCGCCTTCGTCGCCGCGTTGGTCCTGCTCGTTCGCCCAGCGTGCGTCCTCGTGTCGACCCTCGGGACCAGCCTGCCGGTGAAAGACCGCGCCTTCCTCGCGATGCTCGCCCCCCGCGGCATCGTGGCGGCCGCCGTCTCCTCCCTCTTTGCCCTCCGACTCCAAGAGGTCGACGCCCCGGGCGCCGAGCTCATGGCCCCCCTCGCCTTCATGGTCATCATCGGAACGGTCGCGCTCTATGGGCTGTCAGCGGCCCCGATCGCCCGCCGACTTGGGATCTCCGACCCCAACGCTCAGGGGACCTTGATCGCAGGCGCCGGCCCGTTTGCCACAGAGCTCGAGAGGGCCCTCCGGGGCCAGGGCATCGACGCCTTGCTCGTGGACTCGAACCGTGCCGCGGTCCGTGCCGCCAACATGGACGGCGCGCGCGCGCGGCGCGGCTCGATCCTCTCGAGCCGCTTCCTGGAGGGCCTCGAGCTTGGCGGCACCGGCCGGTTCATCGGCCTGACCGCCAACGACGAGGTCAACGCCCTCGCCGCCGCTCACTTCGCCTCCCTCTACGGCCGCGCCTCGGTCTACCAGGCCGCCACGGCGGAGGGTGCTGGCGACGAGATCAGAAAGGACCTTCGTGGACGGGTATTGATCGGCGAAGAGCACTCGCTCGCCAGCCTCGACGTCAAGGT
>JAQWJQ010000055.1 GCA_029248265.1 Planctomycetota bacterium | reverse complement strand
CGGGCCTCACCTGGCTCTTCCCTGGACCCCTCTGGATGATGTACGAGTGAATCAACATGGCTGACATCAAACGAATCGGACTCTCGCTCGGCGCTGACATCTGCTGGCCGCGCTGCTTCGAGGGCATCCTCGAACGCTGGGACCCGACGCTCCGCGTCGGGGGGCGCGACGTGCGCTTCGCGGTGGACCGCGTGGTCATTGAGCCCTTCGACCTGCGGACGGCGACGCGCTACGACGTCGTCCTGGATCGGCTCACGCACTGGTACGCGAATACGCGCGAGTGGATCAAGAAGGGCGTCCTGATGGATGACCTCTACGTCCTCAACAACCCGTGGTCGGTTCAGTCCATGGAGAAGCAGACCTCCTACTGCGCCATGATGCGGCTCGGCATGCCGATCCCTGACACGTGGCTCGTGCCGCCGAAGGAGTACGAGTCCAGCCCGGACCTGCAGCCGACGCTCGAGCGCTACGCGCGCTATTTCGATCTCGAGGAGCTGGGCGCGAAGGTGGGCTACCCGCACTTCATGAAGCCCTATGACGGCGGCGGTTGGGTCGGGGTGAACAAGGTGGACAACGTCGATGAGCTCAAGGTGGCGTACGACGAGAGCGGGAAGTTCGTGATGCACCTGCAGCAGGGGGTGTTGCCCCACGACCACTTCGTGCGATGCGTGGGGATCGGCCCGGACATCCGGATGGTGGAGTACGACCCCGCGGCGCCGCTGCATGAGCGCTACACGAAGGAGTACAACCACCTCTCGAAGGCGGACATGGAGCACCTGCGCCAAGTCACGTTGACGATCAACGCGTTCTTCGGCTGGGACTTCAACTCCTGCGAGAGCCTCCGGCAGGACGGCGTCTGGCACCCGATTGACTTCGCGAACCCCTGCCCGGACTCACAGGTCACCTCCCTGCACCAGCACTTCCCTTGGCTGGTGCTCGGCAAATTGCGCTGGGCGCTCTTCGTGGCCGCGACCGACCGCAAGTTCAAGACGAGCCTCAACTGGGACCCGTACTTCGAGATCGCGGACGGGCCGGGGACCTTCGAGGAGAAGCTCCCGCAGTACGCGGCGCTCGCGGACGCGCACTTCGACACCGCACGGTTCCAGGAGTTCTGCGCAGAGCACCTCGGACCGCTCGACGAGGTCGCCTGGGAATTCTTCGGGACGGCGGACGCGCGAGACGCGGTGCATGAGAAGGTCGGGGCCCTCTTCCCGGAGCACGAGGTGGAGAAATTCACCGAGCACTTCTGGGGGTCGATTCAAAGCTGGCGACATGAGACTGCCGGGGCTGCGCCCCGTGACAGCGTCAACGGGGTGAGCTCGTGACTCGGGTCACCGAGTCGTGGACGTCCGAGCGCGCTGGCCGGGAGGTCAAGGTGGTGCGGTGGGGAGAGATGGGGGCGCCCGTGGTCTTCTTTCCGACCGCGGCGGGTGACGCTGAGGAGTGTGAGCGCTTCCTGTTGGTGGAGGCGCTAGCGCCGCTCCTTGAGGAGGGCATCATCAAGCTCTACTCGGTGGACTCTGTGCCGGGCATGGTCTGGCTCAAGGAGGACAATGAGGTCCCCGGCGCGACCCGCGCCCAGGCGGGCTTCGACGCCTTCGTCGAGCACGAGCTGGTGCCGCTGATCCGCCGAGACTGCAACGTGGCGGAGGGGGAACCGCTCGACATCATCGCGTCAGGGGCCTCCATCGGAGCCTACAACGCGCTTGCCGCGATCTGCCGCCACCCGGAGCTCTTCTCCGAGGCGATCTGCATGTCGGGGACCTACGAGCTGTCGAAGTTCATCGATGGCGACATGGACGAGGCGTGGTACTTCGCCTCTCCCTTGCACTTCATCCCCAACCTGCCCGAGGACCACCCCAACCTCGCCCGCCTCCGGGAGCGGCGGATCCTCATCAGCCACGGGACGGGGCGCTGGGAGGACCCGGAGGAGTCGTGGGCGGTGGCCCGTGTCCTCGGCGCTCGAGAGATTCCGAACCACGTGGATGAGTGGGGCGACGATTGGGATCACGACTGGCCCACGTGGCGCAGGATGCTGCCCGAATACCTCCGCGCGCGGCTCGTGGACTGAGTGAGCGCGCGGCGGGGGGCGCCAGCGGTGAGGGGGGGCGGCCCAGGGCGGACATTGGAGACCGTGTGAGGGGGCCGCCTGAATGGGCGTGGCGAACGAGCTGAGAGCGTGGGATACTTGGGCTTCATCCGTCCTTCCCGATTGATATGAAGCTGATCTCGCCTCGCTTGACTCCTCTCCTTCTCGCGCTCCTCTCTCCCTCAGCGCTGGCTCAGGTCGAGGCGCCCTCCTTCGACAACGTCCCATTCGTGCATGACACGGGCTGGGTCGCGCCTGCCCCAGGCGGCAGCGGCGGGCTCGAGCTGTGCGCCACCTTCAACGTGGACCAGGAAGGCGCGGAGTGGATCCGCCTCTACTTCGGGGACATCGTTCTCGCCGGAGACCCCCTCGCCGGGACCGGCGCGGAGCTGCGCATCACGTCCATGCTAGACGGCGGCCTGCAGGTGATGAACGCGATCGAGGTGGAGCGCTGGGACCGATCCACCGCCTACTTCAACGGAGATGCGCTGGTCGTCGAGGTCTGGGCGCGACCTGGGACGGGCACCAGCCGACTCCAGCTGGAGGCCATGGATATGGGGACGCCCCCGCTGCTCGGGACCGCGTCGATCTGCGGTCCAGCCGATGACCGGCTCCCCTCCATGGACCCTCGCTCCGGGCGCCTGTTGCCGGTGGGCTGCACCGGCTGGTTGATCCAGGATTGCGGCGGCTGCTTCCTGACGGCGGGGCACTGCACCGGGAACATCCAGGTGATCCAGTTCAACGTGCCCCCTTCGTCCGGCTCGGGGTCGATCCAGAACCCTCCGCCCTCGGACCAGTACCCGGTGGATGGCGCATCGCTGCAGTCCAACGGCGGTCAGGGCGTGGGGAACGACTGGGCCTACTTCGGGGCCTTCCCGAACGGCACCTCGGGGCTGACCGTGACCCAGGCCCAGGGCCCCGGGTTCCAGCTCTCCGCCCCGCCGCAGCCGGGCAGCGCCGACATCCGCATCACCGGGTTCGGGACGGACAGCTCTCCCCCGGAGCGCAACCAAACCCAGCAGACCCACGTCGGCCCGCTGGTGACGAACTCCGGGACGACCGTGCAGTATCAGACGGACACGACGGGCGGAAACTCCGGCTCGCCGGTGATCTGGGACCAGACGGATCAGGCGGTGGGCATCCACACCCACGGTGGGTGCAGCTCGACCGGCGGCCAGAACTCGGGCACGAGCTTCTCGCACCCTGACCTCCAGAGCGCGCTCGCGAGCCCGCAGGGCATCTGCGGCGCGGGCCTCGCGGCGCCGGGCGCGCCGACTCTTCTGCCACCGCTCCAGGCGGTCGCGGTCTCCGCGCTGGCGCTCGGGCCGGTGGTCCCCGGCAGCGTGACGCTCCACGAGCGGTCCAGCTCCGCCGGGATGTTCCAGTCGATTGCCATGGTGGACATGGGCGGTGGGGTCTTCACGGCTCAGCTCCCCACGTACGCCTGCGGCGACGCGCCCGAGTTCTTCGTGAGCGCTCAGTCCGTGTCCTGTGGCCAGGTCTTCGCGCCAGCCGGCGGGGCCTCGGACCCGTTCACCGCGGCGGTGGGCGTGGCCGCCACGACCTTTGCGGATGACTTCGAGGTCGCGCAAGGGTGGCTGACGGCCTCCACCGCCACCACCGGCGACTGGCAGCGCGGTGTGCCCGTCAACGACCCGTCCTGGGCCTATGACCCCTCCGCGGACGGAGACGGCAGCGGGAGCTGCTTCGTCACCCAGAACACCGCCGGCAACTCCGACGTGGACAACGGCGAGGTCCAGCTCACGTCCCCGCCGCTGGCGGTGGCCAGCGTCGCGAGCGAGGTGACCTACCTCTACTACCTCGAGCTGACCAACCAGAACGCCGAGGACGAGCTCAAGGTTGAGGTCAGCCCGGATGGTGGAGCGAGCTGGTCTACGCTCCGCCAGCACCGCGCCTCGACCGGCGGCGGCTGGGTCCAGGACACCCTCTCCGCGGCAGAGCTTGCGGGTGCCGGGGTGCTGCCGGGCGCGACCATGCTCCTGCGCTTCACGGCCAACGACGCGAACGGTCAATCCATCGTCGAGGCTGGCGTGGACGGGATCCACGTCGGGACCGTGGACTGTGATCCGTCCGTGATCGGTGTCGCGGAGTGTGCGCCCGGGACACCGAACGCCAGCGGCGCCGCGGGGACCCTCCGCGCGGAGGGGTCCAGCGCAGCGGCCGACAACGACGTGCTTCTCGTCGCGGAGTCGCTCCCCGTGAACACGGTGGGCTACTTCCTCGTCTCCCGGGACGCGGGCTTCATCCCCAACCCGGGCGGCGGGCTGGGGACGTTGTGCCTCGGTGGTTCGATCGGGCGTTATGCGGGGAATGTGCTGAACTCCGGGGCGGGTGGCGAGTTCCTCTTCCAGGTGGATGTCTCGAGCCTCCCGCAGCCGACGGGCACCATCGGGGCGATGGCGGGGGATACGATCCGCTTCCAGGCCTGGTTCCGCGACTTCGCGCTCTTCCCGACCTCGAACTTCACCCACGCCCTGGCGATCAGCTTCGACTGACCTGGAGGAGGCGCCGCGGCGCCTCGGAGTGTGAAGTCCAGCGCGGCGTCCGCGGCCCGGATCCGGGCGGTGGGCGCCGATGCTATGCTCCCGACAGCCCCCCGTGGGGCTGCTCGTCCCCCCCTCATTGGAACGCACATGCCCACGTTGAATCGCCCCTCGCTCTCCGCCCTCCTGCTGTTCTCCGTCGGCCTCGTCAGCTGCCAGGCGCCGCTTGCTGTCCCGCATGCGGAGTCCCTCGAGGCTTCGGCGGTGGTACGTCCCGCAGCTGTCGTCCCCGCCGTCGTGAGCTCCGAGGCCCTACTGGGCACGGCTCCGCCCGTGGATCCCTACGTGCTTGGCCTGAGCGCGCCGGCCGGGCCGTCACAGCGGAGGAGCACAAAGTGGCGCGAGGGCCAGGCGCTGCTCCAGGGGTACCTCGCGGTCAACTCCATCCAGGACCTGTCGCGCACCGGCGGCAACTCGAGCGACATCGAGGCGGGGAGCGGCTCGGTGAGCCAGTACCCCGTGATCGGCGGGGGCGGACAGTTCAAGCTCGGAGGTAAGCGGCTCGACCTCGGGCTCGAGGCCATGATGTCGCTCGGGGGGCGCGCCAACGGTGGCGCCTTCGTGATCGGTGGCGGGGGGGCGGCCGTGGCGGTCAGCCTGGACCTGCTCATCGTCGACTTCTACGGCGGCCCTTTCGTGAGCGTGCCCCTCGGCGAGCGCGTGCGCCTCTACGGGGCGGCTGGGCCTGTGGTTCAGTTCGCCAACTATCACCAGTCTGCCGCCGCCGGCGTGGATGCCGGGACCGGAAGCGGATTCGGCTTCGGGGGCTACGCGCGGACGGGCGTGGAGCTCGAGATGGGCCCGGGCTCCTTCATTGGAGTTGGCGCTCGGTGGTACGACACGAGCGTCAACTTGAGCAGCAACTTCGGAGACCTCGACGTCGAGGGCATCGAGGCCATGCTGACCTTCAGCACGCGGCACTGAGGCCAGCGTCTCACGCGGTCAGCGTCTCCGCGGCGCGAGCGCCCGGGGAGCGCCCCCGCTGGGGTGGAGCGGCGGGCGCTCGCGGTGAGGCCCCCGGCCAGCCGAAGGTCGAGGTCTCGCGGTGATCGGACGCTGCGGCCCGCTCCTCCTCGAGCCCGAGGTGGACGCCCTCGGGTCCCGGTGCTGCGGGGGCGTCGTCCCTGATCTCGGCCGCGGCGTCCGCCCGAGAGGAGAGCGGGTCGCCGCCATGATGCCGACCCGGCGGGGTCGCCGTGTGCCCAGGTGGACGGTGGTCCGGTGCCGCCTCAGACGTTCACGAAGTCGGCGTCGCTGGGGAGGTCTTGGTCGTCTGCGCGCCTGTTACGGAGGAAGTCATACCCCCGTGGGATGCAGACGATGCCGGAGTCTGTGACGGTGAATCTCTTCCGGTCCTCTTCCAGGTCCACCCCGATCTGGGTGCCCGCGGGGATCGTGGTCCATTTGTCCACGATGGCCCTCCGGATGATCGCGCCAGGCTCGACGACCACGCCGTGCATGAGGATGCTCTCCTCGATGTCAGCGTCCGCTCCAGAGTGCACGCGGTTTCCCATGATCGAGCGGCGCACGCGGGAGCCAGAGATGATCGAGCCGTTGCAGAGGAGGGAGTCCACGATCTGAGCGTGGTGCCCCTCCGGTTCGGAGAAGATCGTCTTGGCCGGTGGGTCGTTGTGCCAGAGCGTGTAGATCGGCCAGTGCTTGTCGTACAGGTTGATGGAGGGCACGACCTTGCAGAGGTCGAGGTTGGCCTCGAAGTAGGCGTCGAGGGTCCCCACGTCGCGCCAGTAAGGCGTCACGGCCTCCGGGGCTTGCGCGTCGCTCTCCGCAGCGGCGGCCGCCGCGTCCACATCCTGGAAGGAGTGGGCGATCACGGTGGTGCCGTCCTCGACCATCGCGGGGAGGACATCGTTCCCGAAGTCGTGGCTGGTCCCTGAGGTCTTCGCCATGTCCTCACGGAGGCGTCGAATGAGCTCCTTCCGCTCGAAGATGTAGATGCCCATGGAGCCGAGGCACCGCCCGGGCCGACCCGGGATCTCCGTGCCAATCTCGGGCTTCTCCTGGAAGCCCGTCACATGGGATTGACTGTCGACTTCAAGGATGCCGAAGCGTGGCGCGTCCTCCGCGCCGATCTCCACGGCACCAATGGTGCACTTGGCGCCGGCGGCGACGTGCTCCTCGAGCATGTCGCCGTAGTCCATCTTGTAGATGTGATCCCCGGAGAGGATCACGACGTGGTCGCACTCCACCTGCTGGAGCAGCTCGAGGTTCTGGGCGATCGCGTCGGCGGTGCCTCGATACCAGCTGCCCTCGCCGCCGTGCTGGGGGGGGCGGGGGACGATGAACTGAGAGAGCCTCCTCGGTAGGAAGTTCCAGGCGAGCCGGAGGTGCTCCTCCAGCGAGTAGGCCTGGTACTGCGTGAGGACGAAGACCCTCCGCAGGCCCGAGTGGATCACGTTGGAGAGCGTGAAGTCGATGATCCGATAGGCGCCGCCGAAGGGGACGGCCGGCTTGGCCCGACCGATCGTGAGCGGAGAGAGCCGCTCACCGCGGCCTCCAGCGAGGATGAAGGTCAGCGTCGACTTGAGGAGCTGGGCGCGATTCATGGGGATAGCAGGCCGAAGAGCAGGTGGGTCCGACGGATGAGAACAGACTTGGGGGCTGGATAACAGGTGACCGGAGGAGAACCTCGACGACTCCGCCTTTGATCTGGGTGGCGCCGGGAGCTACCGTCCTCTGGGGACCGACCCGTCCAGGGCGCTTGTTTTGGACACATGGCTCCCTCTCGAATGCCTGCCCCCCTCCTGCGCCGACTTCTGGAGCCCAGCGGACCTGCCAAGGCCGCCCTGAATCGTCGTCGGTGGTGTTCGGTCTCCAGTGGTGCGGGCCCCGGTGGCGATCCGTCGCACGGCGTCGTTCCGGCGGCGCCGAGCCTCTGGTCGTCCGGCCGCCGGGCGGCCCCTGGCCTTCTGCTCGCCGAGCGCGTGGACGACGGGCTGCTGGTTGCAGCGACCGCGGACCTGCCGGATGAGCCGATCGTCTGGGTCGGGGACGTCGCGGTGTCGATGGCCGTCGATGAGGTCGCCGATCACGGGACGGGAGCGGCCGGCCTCGCCCCCCCCCGTATTCGCCTCGGTGCGGTCACGCCACGGGTGGAGCTCGTCTGGGCGACAGAGCACAAGGTGGCGCACGTAGAGTGCAACCTGCCTTGCCGTCCTGCCGCGCAGCGGACCTTCGAGAACGAGGGGCTCGACCCTCGGGTGGAGCTGGAGGCGACCGAGCACGGCTCCGTGGCCCGCCTTCGTCCCTACCCGGGGCTCCCTGCGATCACGATCCGCTTCAACGGAGAGGCCTCCCTTGAAGGGCCGGCCGCCTGGTCGTCGGTCGAGGTGCTCGACAGGGACGGTCCGGTGGGAGCGGAGGACCGGTTCTCGCCTGGCACGTTCTTGGTCCGGCTTCCGGCCGCCTCGAGCAGCCTTCGAATGACCGTCGAGGTCGAGGGCACCCTCGCACCAATCAAGGCCTCGGGGGAGGTCGAGGCGCTCGACCCGTCGGCGTCAAGGGAGCGCCTGATGGATGTCCTCGCGGCACCCGGTCTCGCGCTGGAGTCTGCCTGGACACCGGATCAGGTGTCGGGATGGGTCGGCGGTCATGCCCTCGCCGCGTGCGCGGCGATCAGGGGGACGGGCGGGACCGCCGAGGACGACATCGGTCTCTGGTTTGGGCGGGCCTGTCAGCTGCTGCTGCGGAACCTCCGTGCGGGTTGGGGGCCCCTGACCTACCGCGGGCTGGTGGAGGACTGCTTCATCCCTACGATCCGCGGCCTCGTGGACGCTGTCCTCGAGGAGGCGAGCTCCGAGGCTGTGAGGCCTGACGCCGCCGAGGGACACGCCCCGACGGGGCCTGCCGTGGGGGGCGCTGACCGCGCGCCTTGCCCTGGGGTCGCCCGCTTCCGGGGCGCCCGCCGCTGGCATGAGGTCCTCACGGGGGCCGAGCGCGGGCCGGGGGACGCGGTCGCTGTGGAGACCGGCGCGCTCTTGCACCAGCTGTTCGTCTTCGAGGAGCAGCTCTGCCGCATGGGCGCGGACGAGGTGCGCGCCGACGCGGCCGCAGCCCGTGCGCTGCAGGCCCGCCGTTGGTTCCAGCAGTCCTATTGGCTCTCCACTCCCCGTCGTCTGGCGGACCGGGAGGTGGGGCAAGCAGACCCGGTCGGCGGCGCAGCCCTCATCATGGGTCCGGGGATGCTGTTGGCCGCGTCGCTCGAGGGGGCACCCTTGGATCAAGCACAGCGCAGGGCGGTGGTGAGGGCTGTGGATGACCGCCTGCTCACCCCCTTCGGCCTGCGGGCCCTCGACCGCGCGGACCGCGGGTTCCGTCAGGGCTCTCCGTCCGAAGGGGTCGTCTGGCCCTGGCTCCTTGGGCCACATGCCGAGGCGGCGATCCGCGCGTTCGGGCGTGACTCGGCGCGGCTCGAGTTCCAAGAGACCTTGCTCGCCTCGATCGACGGTGCCCCTGAAGTGTGGGCCGAGGGAGCAGACGGCGAGGTGAGCCCTCTGGGCAATCTCGACTTCACGCCTGCCCGCGGTGAGTCGATTCGGGCCTTCCGCCTCCTTTCCGAGGTCCTCGGCGAAGCGCTCGACGGATGAAGGTTCTTGTCCTGGGCTGGGAGTATCCCCCGGCCGTTGCGGGCGGCCTCGGGGCTGCGTGTCACGGCCTGACCACGGCCCTCGCGGACCGCGGCCATGAGGTCGTGCTCTGCACACCGGCGGACGGGCACCCCGCGGACCCCGCGCCATACCCTGGCATCGAGCGGGTCTCGCTCGGGGGGAGCGGGTCATTCTCCCCCTTCCGTCCCGGCGCGATCCTCGACCCCTATGCGGTCGATCCAATGAGCGCGCCTCAGGGGGCCCACGAGCCGGCGCTCGGGGGCCCGGAGGTGGGGCCCTCCGATGGCCCTGCAGGGGCGGGGGAGGGTGCCGCGAGCGCGCACGTTCGCAGCTCGAAGAAGCTCTACGGCGCCGACCTCTCCGCCGCGATTCAGCGCTACTCGAGGGAGGCCGTGACGCGACTGGCGGAGCACGACTTTGACGTGATCCACGCGCACGATTGGATGACGTTCCCCGCGGCATTGCGCCTGCGGTTCGCCCGGCGCCGGCCGGTGTGCCTCCACGTTCACTCCACAGCGGTGGACCGCGGGGGCCTCTCGGCCCCCGGGCCGGTCGGGTCGATCAGCGCGGTGGAACGCGCTGGCCTGCGGACCGCCGACCGGGTCTGCGCGGTGAGCGGCTTCACGCGAGACCTCCTGGTGCAGGAGTACCGCGTAGATCCGAAGCGGGTCACGGTGGTGCACAACGCGGCGCCTCCTGGGGTCCTCTCTTCTCCTGTGCGGGAGGTCGGGCCCGAGGGGCCGACCGTGCTCTTCGTGGGTCGCTTGACCCGGCAGAAGGGCGTGGGTTTTCTGGTTCGAGCGGCCGCCCGGGTGCTCGAGTCGTGCCCGAGCGCCCGCTTCGTTGTCATGGGCGAGGGGGAGGATCGGACGCGCATGATCGAGATGGCCGCGGCCCTCGGGATCGGGCGGCGGGTCTTCTTCGCGGGCGGGGTGACCTCGGAGCTCCGCGACCGTGCCTACGCAGAGGCGAGCGTGTTCGTGCTGTCCTCGGTCTCGGAGCCCTTCGGGTTGACCCCTCTGGAGGCCCTGCGCGGCGGCGCGGCGCCTATCCTCTCGGACGCTTGCGGCGTGCGGGAAGTGCTGCCGTCCGCCCCTGTCGTTCCGCCCTGGGACGCGGCCGGACTCGCGAACCAGATCGTCGAACTGTTATCCAGCGAGCCACGTCGGCTCGCGCTTGTCGAGGAGGGGCGCGCAGAGCTCGCGCGTCTCACCTGGGCGTCAAGCGCCTGTCAATTGGAGGCCGCCCTGGAGATGGCGCGGTCCACGTCCGCGCGGAGAATTATCAGATGACCTCGATCGTCTACTACTTCCAAGTTCACCAGCCATACCGGGTGAAGCCCTTCCCCTACGACGCCATCGGGTCGCGTAGTGATTACTGGGATGACTGGTTGAATGAGGACGTTGCGAAGCGGGTGGCAGAGAAGTGCTACCTGCCCATGAACCGCCAGCTGCTGCGCGCGGTGGAGCGCTCGGACGGCGCGTTCCGGTGCAGCTTCTCTGTCTCCGGTACCGCCATTCGGCAGCTCGCCGCGTGGGCGCCGGAGGCCCTCGAGAGCTTCCGCGACCTCGCAGATAGCGGGGCTGTGGAGTTCATGTGCGAGACCTCCCGGCACAGCCTCGCGGCGCTCGTGGATCCCGAGGAGTTCAAGGCTCAGGTCGGGGAGCAGCGAGCGCTGCTGAAGGAGCACCTCGGGGTCGAGCCGACCGCCTTCCGCAACACAGAGCTCATCACGGACGCGAGCGTCGCTCGACAGGTGAAGGACCTCGGCTTCGAGGTGCTGCTGGCGGAAGGCGCGGACCAGCTGCTCCACGGCAAGACGGCCCAGGCGCTCTACGGGATGGGCGGGGCGGAGGGCTTCCCCTTGATCCTCCGCGACTTCCAACTCTCGGATGACATCGGCTTTCGGTTCAGCAACCAGGGGTGGGAGGGCTACCCCCTGCTCGCACCGACCTTCAATGGGTGGCTCGAGTCCCTGCCGGATGAGCGCCCGTTCGTCGGGCTCTTCATGGACTACGAGACCTTCGGCGAGCACCAGGCGCGCGACACGGGGATCTTCGACTTCATGGACACGATGGTCGACCTCGCCGTCGGGTCGGACAAGTTGGACTTCGCGACGCCCACGGAGATCGTTCGCCGGGACCCGGTCGTCGAGGACCTCGACTATCCGCGCCCGATCTCATGGGCCGACGAGGAGCGCGATGTCTCGGCCTGGCTGGGGAACCACATGCAGCGCGCTGCTCACGAGGCGATCTACAAGCTCGGCCCCGCAGCGCGGGCGTCCGGGGACCCCGACCTCCTCAGTACATGGCGAGACTTCACCACATCGGATCACGTCTACTACATGTCGACGAAGTGTGAGACGGACGGCGATGTCCACGAGTACTTCAGCCCGTACGACAGCCCACACGACGCGTACCTGAACGTGATGAACGCGCTCGAGGACCTGCGTCGGCGGCTCGGCGCAGACTGAGCTCGCGAGACCTCGCGCGGGGGACCTGCTCGACGGAGGTTCCAGCGGGCGTTGGGGGCCATCTGGCCTGTCGCGTCCTAAGATCCCGTCATGACGTTCGCGCTCCTACTGTCACTCATCGGGCTCCTGGTGCAGGAGCCCGTCCCGCTGCAGGCGAGCCGCCTTCTGGAGGCCGAGGAGGTCTCCAGCGCGACGAGCCAGCTGGTTGCAGGGGTCGATCTGGCGTTCCTGGAGACGGGCGATCCACTGGGGGGGGAGTCCGGTGCCCTCCTCGCGGACCCCGATGCCCGTGGGGTCACCGAGTGGTCTCCCCGCTCGAGCGCGGCGTGGGCACCACTGGCGGCGCCGCGCAGCGTGGACGTCCAGCGGTGGAGCGAGCGCTCCCTGGACCTCGACCCAGCGACGGGACCGGAGGACGCGCTGGATGATGTCCGCGCCGTCTTCGCAGCGGTCACCGCTGCCCTCGGGGGCCCCCCGACGCGACGAGCGGAGATCAGCTCGAAGTCGGTCCTCCCCGCCGCGGACGGAGCGTGGGACGTTCGGTTCCGCGTGCGTCACCTCCGTCGCGCTCCTGGACAGGGCGCCGTGTCGGTACGGTCGATCTGGCTCGTGCGAGTGACCGTAGGGGCAGACGCCTCGCTTCGGCTCCTCGGGTGGGCTGGAGCCGTGACCGAGCGGGTCGCACTTGAGGGCGCCCCGGCCTTCGAGGACGTGACGCGCACGGCGCTTGGGAACAACCCGGCGACGCAGGCGCTCGCCAACTCGATCATGACGCTCCGGGACGAGCTGGACGTGGACGTGGGGGTCGGCCTCCTCGGACACCACGGGGTGGCCGTGGCGGACGTGAACGGCGACGGGCTCGAAGACCTCTATCTCTGCCAGCCGGGGGGCGTCCCCAACCAGCTCTGGCTGCGCTTGCCGGGGGGCCAGTTCATCGAGGCGGCCCGCGGCGGTGGCTTGGACCTCGTCGATGCCACCACCAGCGCGCTCTTCGTGGACCTCGACCGGGATGCGGACCTCGACGTCGTCCTGGGCCTCGGCTCCGGCGTGGTGATCCTGGCCCGGACGGAGGAGGGCTACGTCGAGGCCGCACGCTTCGAGCGCAGCGGCATCACGAGCCTCGCAGCGGCGGACGTCAACCTCGACGGCCGACTCGACGTCTACGCCTGCGCTTACGCCAACCCGTACGACGGCTCGACCTTCCCGATCCCGTATCACGACGCCGAGAACGGGCAAGGGAACCTCCTGATCGCGAACGTGACGGAGGAGTCGGACCGGCTCCTCCTCGGGGACGCGACGGCCGAGTGTGGCCTCGACCAGGCCGGGAGCCGCTTCAGCTTCGCCGCAACCTTCGAGGACTTCGACGACGACGGGGACCCCGACCTCTATGTCGCGAACGACTTCGGGCGGAACGCGCTCTACGTGAACAACGGCACGGGGTACTTCACGAACCAGGCCTCGGCCCTGGGTGTCGAGGACGTGGCGGCGGGGATGGGCGCGGCCTTCGCGGACATGGACCGGGACGGGCAGGTGGACCTGTACGTGAGCAACATGGAGTCTTCTGCCGGGCGGAGGGTCACCGGGCAACAAGGCTTCCTTGGCGGGGCAGACGAGGCCACACGGTCCCTCTTCCGGCGCCACGCCAAGGGGAACAGCCTTTTCTTGCGCTCGGCGGACGGGGGCTTCAAAGAGTCGGAGCTGGCGACGAAGGGGCACTGGGCCTGGGGTTCCATCCCGGTCGACCTTGACGGAAATGGCTGGCTGGATCTCTTCGTTCCCAACGGCTTCGTCTCCGCGGAGCGGCCCGGTGGGCCGGACCTCTGAAGCAGCTTCTGGCGGCACGTGGTGTCGCGCTCACCCCTGAATACTGAGGCCCAAGGCTCAGCGGCAGAGGATCGCTACCTTGAGGGCTGGGCCATGCTGAACGAGAGCATGCGCCGGGGCGAACCGTGGAGCGGTGGGGAGCGAAACGCCGCGTTCCTGAGCTCCGGTACGGCGTCGCTTGACCTGGTGGACGCGGGGCCGGCGCTGGGCCTCGACCAGCCGGACGACGGTCGGAGCGCGGCCCGCCTGGACGTGGACTTCGATGGGGACGATGACCTCATCGTGACGAACCGTACGGCCCCGCGGCTGCGGATCCTTGCGAACCGCCTGGCCGACGGCGCGGAGCACCTCGGCGTCCGGCTCGCAGGCACCACGTCCAACCGGGACGCCATCGGCGCGGTGGTGTTCGCTGAGGCGGTCGGGGCCAGCGGCGCGGTGGAGACCCAGCGTCGGACCCGCACGGCGGGCTCGGGCTACCTGGCGCAGTCGTCGGCGTGGCTTCGCTTCGGGTTCGGCGCCCGTGCGGAGGGGGGGCGGGTGCTCCGCGCGAGGCGCGTCAAGCTCAAGGTCCGCTGGCCAGGCTCTGGTGGGCCCGGATCCGGCGGGCTCGAGGACTTTGGCGAGGTGCGCGCGGGGCGCCGGTATGTCCTCGTCCAGGGCAGCGGGGCCGCGAGTGAGGCGCCGGCCCCGGCGACGCTCAAGCTGTCGGCGAGCCCCCTCGTGCCTCCAGCACCGGGGCCGGGGGCGCGCCGCCGACTCGTGCTGCCTTCACCCACGTCGATCCCCGGACTCGACGTCCGGGCGCGGGGCGATCGGACCGGGAAGATCTTCGGCCTGACCCCGTCGGGTCCCCGTGGGACCGGTCGGAACACCGTGGTCGCGGTCTGGGATTCCACCGACCGCGCGGCGACCGCAGGCCTCGGTGACCTCGCTGCCCTGACCGCCGCTGGCGCCGAAGCCTCGGTCATGCTCGTGTCCGTCGACCTGGGGGCCGGCGCCCCGGTGGGCGATGAGAGCCCCGGGCCAGGGGACGCGGACGCGGCGCGTCCTGACCCCCTCGACTTCAGCGGGACGCGGCTCGCGGCGGTGGGCTGGGGGGGCGACATCCTCGCGCCGCGCGGAGAGACCTCCGTCATTCTCCCGGAGCTCGTGGCCTGGCGCCTCGACCGCTCGGACGCCCCCGCCTTGCCCTGGTTCTTCATCTTCGAGCCGGACGGGCGGCTGGCGGTCGTGCGGACGGGGCCCTGGCAGGCCGGTGACCTCGCGGCTGACCTCGAGGTCTTCGCCCAGCCCCTCGCCCAGCGCCCGGCGTGGTCCACGCCCTACCCGGGGCGCTGGGCCGATCCGCCCGGTGAGGCGGACCTGGGACGCCTGCGGGCTCGCCTTCAGCGCCGTGGCGCTTCCGTCGCCGTGCGAGAGCTGGAGCTCGGCCGCATCAAGACCACCTCGCTGGGGAGCGCTGAGGTCAAGATCCGCCTCGGTCGAACCGCCCTGGAGCGGGGCGACTTTGTTGGCGCGCTGGCGCGCTTCGAGTCGGCCCTCCTGGTGGAGAGCAGCAGCGTCCTCGCACGTCGAGGCCGGGCCTACGCTCTGCATCGGCTCGGCCGCTACACCGAGGCGCTGGAGGAGTGGACCCGCGCGCTCGACCTCGACCCGGCGGACACGGACACCCTGGCGAATCGCGCCCTCGCCGCGGTCGCGGCGGGCGCGCTCGGCATCGCTCGGGAGGACCTGATCGAACTCACACGCCGCGAGGGCGCCGCCGCGCCAGTGGTGAGGGTGGTGCGGCGTGCGGTGGAGGAAGCACCTCCGCCTGGCGATGTGGACGGCTCTGCGGGCGGCGGAGGATGAAGTCGCTCTACGTTGTGCGGCACGGCGAGGCGGCTCACACCTCGGGGGCGGGGGATCACGGGCGACCGCTGACGCCTCGCGGAGCGCGCTGCGCTGGAGAGCTCGGGGCGATGCTCCAGCGCCTGGGCGAGGCGCCGGATCAGCTGCTCAGCTCGGACGCGTTGCGGGCCTCGGCGACGGCCGAGCTTGCGCGCTCAAGCGGCGGCTGGGTGGCAGGGGTAGAGCATGACCCTGAGCTGTACCTGGCGCCTCCGGCTGGCCTGATGACGGCGGCGCGGGCCGCGCACGCCGGGGCCTCACGGCTGGTGGTGGTCGCTCACCAACCCGGACTCTCCGATTGGGTCGGGCAGCTGCTGGGCGCCCCCGGGCCGCGCTTCGCGCCGGGGACCGTGGCGCGGGTGGACCTCGACCTCGCGGAGTGGGGTGCGCTGGGCCCGGGGTGCGGGGAGCTCTTGTGGTGCGTCGGGCCGGGGGAGGCCGCGGCCTTCAGGGGCTCATCCGGAGGCTGAGGCGGCCCTCGATCCTGGTGATTCCGTGGAACGGACCGGGGGCGTTTCCGAACCACCCCAGGGGCCGTACCCTCCCCGATGGATCCATGGACCGCACCTCACGACCCCTGACCCAGCGCCTCCGGCAGCTGCACGCCGAGCTTGGGCGCCTCGAGGGGACCGAGGGGGAGGAGTGGCCCGGGGTCGCCGAGCTTCGGGAGCGGCTGGAGCGCGACCTCCTCCCGCGGACGGCGGGCGGGTACGAGCACCTCGTCGTGGGTATCGTCGGCCCGAACAACGCCGGCAAGTCGTCGCTCTTCAACGCCCTGGTGGCCGGCGATGGTGCGCTCCCGACCGTGGTGAGCCCGGCGGAGCCGACCGGGGGCGCGACCCGGCGATTGGTGGGCGCGCTGTCGCCATCGCTCCGCGCGGCCCTCGAGGCGGAGCCGACCATGCAGCGCTTTGACCTGCGCACGGTGGAGAGCGGTCCGGGTGGCGTGCAGGAGGCCCGGGAGACGGCGCCGCCGGGCGCGGAGGCCGCGCTCTTCCTCGTGGACTCAGCCTCGCTCCCTGATTCGCTGCTGCTCGTGGACACCCCGGACTTTGACAGTGTGCTCCGAGAGAACAGGGCGGTGACGGACGCCTTGCTCGCTGTGGCCGATGTCGCGGTGGTGGTGGTCACGCGCCACACCTATCAGAACCACGACGTGATCGAATTCCTCTCCGGTTGGCTGGAGCACGGGCGTCCTTGGGTGCTCGTCTACAACGAGTCGATCGATGACGCCACGACCCGCGCCCACGGGCGCAAGGTCGAGCAGGACCTCGGGCAGGCCGCGGAGGCGACATTCGCGGCGGCGTTCGACCCGGCGGTGGCCCGTGGTGAGGCGCCACTGGTGCCCCGTGACCTGCGCGATCCCGCGGTCACCCTCGCGGGTTGGCTGCGGGGCCTCGGGGATCGTGGGGACCTCAAAGAGCGGGCCATGGAGGCCTCATTGCGGGGGCTCCGAGAGGACCTCGCGGGCGTGGCGAGAACGTGCCGCACGGCGGTCGAGGCCATGCGGGAGGTCCATGGGGCGCTGCGGGTCCCGGCGATCCCCCTCGGCCGGGCCGTGGCTCGGGAGGCCATGCCGATGGGCCCGTTCCTCGAGGCCTTCCGTGAAGTGCTGGACGAGCGGCCGACGCAGGTCCAGCGCGAGCTCCGTCGCGGCCTGAGATGGACAGGAGACCAGCTGGCTGGCGGGCTCCGCTGGGCCCGCCGCTGGCTCTCGGGGGGAGCGCCAGATCCCGGCGGCGAAGGCGCCCTCGAGCGAACTCTACTGGAGGTCGAGCGGGCGGAGCTTGAGCGACGCTGGGCAGGCTTCTACGAGCCTGCGCAGCGAACGCTCCAGGGGCTCGCTCGCAGTGGTGCGCTCCCGGGCCGGGCGGCTGCGGCCCTCGCCATGGAGACCGCCGGGGGCGCTCTACCCGGACCTGGGCCGACCGCGCGGGGTGCCTTCGACCGTGCGGCAGCGGCTCTGGCCCTGGACCCCGAGCTACTTGATGAGCACCGGTCGGCTTGCCGGGAGATCATCCGCGAGGAGTTGGACCGCCAGGGCTCAGAGGCGTTCCTTCAGCTGGCCGTGGATGTGGTTCACCTGCTCCCTCTCGGGCTCGCAGGCGTCTTGATCGTCCACACGGGTGGGCTCGGGACGGACGTGGCCATGGCGGGGGGCGGCGCCGCGGCGGCGGCGCTGGCGGAGCGGCTCTCTCGAACGCTCGGGACGGGCGTGGCCCTCGCGGCGCGCTCGAGGTGGACTGAGCTCCGGGCGGGCCGGATCGCGGACGCCGCGCTGGCGGGGCTGTTGGGGCCCGCGTCCGAGGCGTTGGGCGGCCTCCAGCATGAGGCAGACGCGCTCTCTGACCTCTGCGAGCGTTGGGGCTCCGCGGGTGCCTTGGCGTGGGACCATGGAGCGCTTGCGAGTGACGGCCCCCGCGCCTCCGGGCGGCCTGAACCTCATCCCCTTGACCCCCGCGCTGTGGAGCGCCGGCAGGCGGCGGACGGGGCTCCCGGACGAGGCGACGTGAACGGCAAGAGAGAGGAGACGGAACATGAATGAGGACCGATCAAGGGCCGCTCGCGGCGAGCTAGGGCGCCTGCACGAGGAGCTCGCGGGGGACCTCGAGGCCATCGCGCCGTTGCGCGCCGTCGCCGGGCGCGCGGCGGATCTCGCAGAGCTTGTGGCGGACCTCTCGGACCAACTGGGCCGGGCAAGCTCAGCGGCGGTGGTGTGCCTCGTGGGGTCCACGGGTGCTGGGAAGTCGACGCTCCTGAACGCCCTCGTGGGCCGGGACATCGCCGTGGAGGGCATTGACCGCCCGACGACGTCGGCGCCCGTGATCTACCGACCCGCCGACGCGGACATCACCGAGCTCCTGGCTGGTCTGCCCGGGGAGGCTCCCAGGGTGGTGACGTATGACCACAGAGATGGGGGCGGGGTCGAGACCTTCTGGCGGGGACAGATCCTGATCGATGCGCCGGATACGAACAGCGTGGAGACGACGCACCGGGAGGTCGTCCGTGAGCTGGCCGCGCGGTCGGATGTCCTCGTGGTTGTGGCCCACCGTCAGTCTGTGGCAGAGCTCAGCTCCGCGGCCTTCGTGGACCTCTTCGCCGGCCGTCGAGGCATGGTCTTTGTCCTCGGGCGCGGGGACGAGCTCGACGCCGCGGCAGACGCGGACCTCCGCGCTCAGCTGGAGGTGTTGGCGCGTGAGCGTTGGCTCGCCCCCGGGGCGCCGGTGCTCACCGTGAGCGCGCGGCGCGGAAAGGAGGACCCCGTGGCGGGCGGGCTGCCGGTGCTTCGCAAGGCGCTGGCGGACATGATCTCTGAGGAGCGACTGGGGAGCGTCCGTCGTCAAAACGCCGTGGGGAACGTGGCGCGGATCGCGGCGGAGGTGGGGGAGGCGCGCCAGGACATCGACGCGGCGGCGAGCCGGCTCCGGACCGGCCTGGAGTCCGGCGCGGCGACCTGGTGCGGGCGGACCATCGGGCTCGTTCACGAGCGGCTGGATGAGCGGCGGGCTGACCTCACGAGGATGCTCTGGAACGATGCGGCCAAGGTCTGGGACGGACCCGGTGGCTATGCCCTGCGGGTGGGTGGGCTCGGGGCGCTGGGCCTCGGAGCGGGCGCAGCTGTGGCGCGCCGGAACCCGATGCTCGCTGCAGGGCTCGCGGTCGGCGGCCTCGCCGCCTCGCGCGTTCAGGGGGCCGTTCGGGACCGGGCCTTCGAATCCACCTCGGGTCTGCTGCCGGGTGGGACCGAGCTGGGTGAGCTGCAACGAGAGGCCTTCCTGGAGGCGCGGTTGGCGGCGGCGGATCTGGCAGTGGATGACGCGGCGCCGTCGCTGGCGCCCGGAGGCGCAGACCTCGCGAGCAGCGCAGCCGCGGCTGTCGACGAGGCGTGGGACCGACTGCTCCGGGTAGACCTCCCGCGGGAGGCGCGCCGCGGGGTCCCCCGCCTGCTGAGACTGCTCGTGGACCTTCCGGTCCTGGGGCTGGGAGCCTGGGTGCTCTTTCGAACGCTCGAGGGCTTCATCGCCGAGGAATACGTGGGCGTCGACTTCCTGGTCAGCGCGATCATCATCGCGTTTGCCTGGTTGTTCGGCGCGCGGGTCCTCGTGCGCGCGCGCTTCTCCGGTCGCAGCGCGTCGCTCCTGGCCAAGGTGCGGGGCGACATCGAGCAGCGTGTGGGCGCTGCCGCGGGCCGAGCCATCGCGGGCCCGGCGGAGCGCCTCCAGGGCCTGCTTGGGAGCGCCGACCGGGTGGAGTTGGCAGACCGCGCTTGGCGGCGCCGCCTGCACGGCGAAGAATGAGGAGGCTCCACTCCTCGACCCCACGCTTCCGATGCTGATCCTGCTCCCCCTCGTCGTTCCTTCCCTCCTCCCGCTCCCCATCGCGCTGCCCTCGAGCGCCCCCAGCCTGGCCCAAGAAGACGCGCCTCCCGCTGCGGAACAGGAGGAGGTCCTCCTCGGGCCGAAGGGGCATCGCTATCGGTGGGTCTCGGACTGGCTCAAGCTGCCGGAGGGTATGGCGCTGGGGAACACCCACGGCTGCGTGGCCGTCGATTCGAAGGGGCGGGTCTACTTCAACACGGACTCCAAGCACGCGGTCGTGGTGGCGGATGCCTCCGGGAACGTCGTGGACACCTGGGGGACCGAGTGGGCTGGTGGCTTGCACGGGATGACCATCGTGAAGGAGAGTGGCGGGGAGTTCTGCTACCTGTCGCACATCGGCCGACACGAGATCGCCAAGGTGACGCTGGACGGTGAGTTGGTCTGGAAGAGCGGCTACCCGGCGGCCTCGGGTGTCTACAAGGACGCCGGGCAGTACCGACCCACGGGCATCGCGGTGGCGCCCAACGGCGACGTTTATGTGGGGGATGGGTACGGTCAGAGTTGGTGCCATTCCTTCTCCGCGTCCGGTGAGTACCAGGGCTCCTTCGGAGGGCCGGGGACCGAGCCGGGCAAGATGCGGACCCCCCACGGCATGATCATCGAGCGCGCCGGCGACGAGACCTATGTCCTGGTCTGCGACCGTGAGAACCACCGCCTTCAGCGCTTTGACCTCGACGGCAAGCTGGTCCGTGTGGAGGCGCCTGGCCTTCGCCGGCCTTGCAACGGGGTGTTCACCGGGGACGTGCTCGCAGTGGCGGACCTGATGGGGCGGGTGACGCTCCTCGGGCTCGATGAGGAGGGGGAGCGTTACGTCGTTGCGCACCTCGGCGACAACCCCGAGCCCGCCCGCCGCGGGGTGAACGGGGTGCCGCGTGAGCAGTGGGCGGACGGTGAGTTCCTCTCGCCGCACGGGATCGGCGCCGATGCGGACGGGAACCTGTACGTGCTCGACTGGAACCGTCATGGCCGGGTGAGCAAGCTCGAGCGCGTGGCGGACTGAGGCGGTGTTGAGTCTCTGCGGGGGCTCCAGGGGCTGGGACCCGGGTTCGGCCTGAGATCGGGTGCCACTTCTGCAGAGGGCCTCGGAGAACAGGTGCCGCTTTGGCAGGCGGTGAACGGAATACGGGCTGAGCTTGCCGGGAGGGCGGTTTCTGGGCCGCTTGGCCCGCCAAGGGTTCGGTTGGCACGCGAGTTGTTCCTCTGTGGGCTCGGAGTAAGGAGACCCCAAACGGGCTGGCCAATCCGCGCGCCAGAGCCCCACGGAGGAACAAGACGACCATGAGCAACAGCAAGATCATCGGCATCGACCTCGGCACCACGAACTCCGTGGTGGCCGTGATGGAAGGTGGCGAGCCGACCGTCATCACCAACCTGGAGGGTGCTCGCACGACGCCCTCGGTGGTGGCCTTCCAGAACGACGGAACGCGCCTCGTGGGCGCCCCGGCCAAGCGCCAGGCCGTCACCAACCCCACCAACACCATCGCTTCCATCAAGCGCTTCATGGGGCGTCGCCACCATGAGGTCGGCGAGGAGGAGCGGCAGGTGGCCTACAAGCTCGTCGGCGGCCCGGACGAGCTGGTGAAGGTCGACGCGGGTGAGAAGCAATTCTCCGCGCCTGAGATCAGCGCGATGCTGCTCCAGAGCCTCAAGGAGGCCGCCGAGCGTTACCTCGGCGAGACCGTGGACCGCGCAGTGATCACCGTCCCGGCCTACTTCAACGACGCCCAGCGCCAGGCGACGAAGGACGCCGGCGCGATCGCCGGCCTGACCGTCGAGCGGATCATCAACGAGCCGACGGCGGCGACCCTCGCCTACGGCACGGATAAGGACAAGGAAGGCAAGGTTGCCGTGTACGACCTCGGCGGCGGCACGTTTGACATCTCGGTCCTCGATATCGGTGACGGCGTCTTTGAGGTACTCGCCACGAACGGCGACACCCACCTGGGTGGCGACGACTTCGACGAGACTCTGATCTCGTACGTGGCCGAGGAGTTCAAAAAGGCCCAGGGGATCGACGTCCGCCAGGACCCGATGGCTCTGCAGCGCCTCAAGGAGGCCTGCGAGAAGGCGAAGATTGAGCTCTCAAGCGGGACGAGCACCGACATCAACTTGCCGTTCATCACGGCGGACGCGTCGGGGCCCAAGCACCTGCAACAGACCCTGACTCGGGCGACCTTCGAGTCGCTCACCATCGACCTGGTCCAGCGCAGCATCGAGCCGTGCCGTCAGGCCCTCGAGGATGCCGGCCTCAAGCCGTCGGACATCGACGACGTGCTGCTGGTTGGCGGCTCGACCCGGATCCCGATGGTCGTGGAGAAGGTGAAGGAGTTCTTCCAGCGTGAGCCCAACAAGGGCGTGAACCCCGACGAGGTCGTGGCGCTCGGCGCGGCGATTCAGGGCGGGGTCCTCGGCGGGGACGTCTCTGGCGTCCAGCTGCTGGACGTGACGCCCCTGAGCCTCGGGATCGAGACCATGGGCCAGGTGATGACCGTCCTCGTGGAGCGGAACACCACCATCCCCACGTCCAAGAGCCAGGTCTTCTCGACGGCCCAAGACAACCAGCCGTCGGTGGACATCAAGGTCTTCCAAGGTGAGCGTGAGTTCACCAAGGACAACCGCCTCCTGGGCAACTTCGTCCTCACCGACCTGCCGCCCGCGCAGCGCGGCACCCCGCAGATCGAGGTCAGCTTCGACATCGACGCCAATGG
>JAQWJQ010000043.1 GCA_029248265.1 Planctomycetota bacterium | reverse complement strand
CCGAGCTCAGGCTCGGCGCCGTGGTCCTTCCCGAGGAAGGCCACGAGGTCCGCCAGCTCCTGGGGCGACAGGTCCGAAGCGAGCCCCTGCGGCATGGTGGAGACCGACTGCTTGGTGCGCCGCTTGATCTCATCCCGGCTGAACGTCACGCGCTCGCCGTCCGTCTCGAGCAGCGCCACCGTGGCGCCATCGGCCAGCAGGAAGCCAGAGTGAAGGAGCCCTTCCTCCGTCTCCAGCAGATAGGTGTCGTACCCGAACGCGATGGACGCACTCGGGTTCAGGATCGCGTCGAAGAGCGCCTCCCCCGTGAGCTTCTTCCGGATCTGGGTGAGCTCCGGTCCGAGGTCAATGCCGACCCGTACGTCCCCTAGCTGAAAGGCGTGACACGTGATGCACCGCGCACGCTCCTCGTCGAGGAACACCTCGCGTCCGCGCGAGGCGTCGCCCTCGAGCGCCATGAGCGCCGCCATGGAAGGGATGGCCGCTCCCTCCATACCCGGCCGCTCGAAGTGCTCGCTCGCGAGGGCGCGGATCGCGAGCTGGTCGCTGCCATGGAGGAGCGCCGCGACCTCGGGGACGACCGCGGGCTCGAGCTGACCGTCGCGCTTCGCCTGGATCAGCAGCAGGGCGCCCTGCTCGTTCCTCGCGAGCCGCTGCAGCGCCGCCGCGCGCCCCTCGGCCGAGGCGTCCTCGGCCATGAACTCCGCGAGCCAATCGAGCACCGCCGCGGGCTCGTCTGCCCGCTCGAGCCAGACCTCGAAGGTCACCGATGTGCTCGACCCGACGCTCTGGTCCGTGCCGCCCCGCTCGGGGCCGCAGCGGCCCAACAGCCGCACGGCGCCCGCCGGGATCGCGAAGGCCACCTCGCTGTGGGCGTGGGTCCCGATCCCCCGCTCGAAGGTCTCGTCCCCGATCTCAAGCGGGCCTCCCTGGGGGTCGCGGTTGGAGTTGACGCTGCCCCACTCCGCCCGGGCCTCCACCCAGCCGCTCGAGAGCGACACCTCGCGGCCATCCGCCATCACCACGCGCGGATCAATCCACGCCGCCCAGTCGCAGGAGTTCCCATCGCCGCCGTTGGTGACCACGAGCCACGCCATGGAGACTCGGTCCAGCTCGACGTCGAAGTCGGCCACCCCCTCGCCCATGACCTCGCTCGTCCAGGCGCGCTCAGCGTCCGCCAGGCTCCCGGTAGCGAGGTTGAGACCATAGTCGCGCCAGTCGTTCCCGCTGCGGTGCTCGACCCACCAACCGGCGTAGCCGCGCAGGTCCTCGGGGCCCGCCACCGCCGCCACGGCCACGGCGTCGGCCGCGGCGCGACCCGGGGCGAAGGCCAGGGCGTCGAGCGCACGCCGTCGAGCACCGGCGTCCAGCTGCGGGCTCATGGCACGGGCAGCCAGTCCGGGGACCGCGCTGGCCGGGTGGAGCCGCCAGGCCAGCGCCTCGAAGCGCGCGTCCCAGGCCAGTGGCGTGTCGGCGAAGGACGCCGAGAGCTCCGCGTAGGCGAGATCGGCGTCCTCTTCGAGCACCTGAACGAGGGCCTCAAGGAGCCAGGGGTCCGTGCCGTCGACTCGTGCTGCGGCCTCGAGGCAGAGCTCCAGCACGGGACCCTCCAGCGCCTCGCCGCGGAGGCTCTGCAGCACCCGGCGGAGCACCGCCGGCTCCATCTCCTCGACGAGGCCGTGACCGAGGAGGGAGGCTGCGGTGGACCGGGGGTCCTGCTGCAGCGCCGCCTCGATCATGAATGCCCCGGCGGGGGTCATCCGGATCGAGGGGTTGGCCGTGCCACCTGTCGGGGGAGCAGGGAGCCTCAGGAGATCGCCCTCGAGCTCCATCGAGGTGAGGACCTGCGCGCAGCGAGCCCCGAAGCGCTCGTCGCCTCCGCGACTGACCGCCGCCATCAGGAGCGCGGGCACGACATCCTCTCCCATCATCATGAGGGCAGCCCGGGCGAGTTCACGCACCGCCGGCGCCGGGGACTTGAGCGCCGCGAGAGCCCCGGGGAATCCGCTGACGTCCACCGCGGGCGTCCTGACCTCGGCGCCCGCGGGCGCGAGGCGCAGGATTCGCCCGTAGGCCTCCCGGTCCCGCGCAGCGTGCCCCCCAACGCCCGGGTCGTACCAGTCCGCCACGTAGACCTCGCCCGCCGGCCCCACCGCCACGTCGCTCGGGCGGAACCACTGACCGGTCTGGCCGGTCTCGTCCGCGCGCGGGCGGATAAGAAAGCCGGGGTCCAGCTCGATCCCCGCGCCCACGGCGCGGGGCTGGTGGGCGTAGACCACGCGCGCCCCGGCGTCGCAGTTGAGCACCGCGCCGTCGATCCAACGCGCCATGAGCTCCCCCTCGTACACCGCCACCCCCGTGGGCCCGCCGCCGCCGTTGATCGTGCCCGCCGGCAGGACGCCGGGGTCGCCCTGGTGCCAGTGCGCCTCCTGCGTCGTGAGCCCCGGGCGGCGGTCCGCCTGCCAGGAGCGCGAGCCGTCCGAGCTGAAGAAGCCGTAGTCGCCCCCCGGCATGACCCAGGTGGTCCGGCAGGAGCGGTTCCCGTCGTCGTCGTTGTCGGCGGTGAACAGCTCCCCCATGGCGTTGACCGCCACCTCGTAGTTGTTCCGGAAGTTGTGGCCCATGACCTCGATGTCCGACCCGTCGTGGTTCATGCGCAGCACGAGCCCGCCGGTCCACACCTGGCCGTCATCGCTCACGAGGCCGGGGCGGTTCTCCACCGACCGCGGGCCGCCGCCGCTGTACAGGCTGCCGGACCGCAGGGACCAGCCGTCGGGGCCTGTCACCATGTGCGGCCCCGCGTTGCCCACGGCCACGTAGAGCTTGCCGTCCACGTGGGGCGTCACCGAGTGCAGCCCGTGATCGTGGTCGAAGCCGCCGAAGCCGGTGAGCACCACCTCGCGCCGGTCGGGGATGTCGTCGCCGTCGGTGTCCTCGTACACGTAGAGGTTGGGCGAGCAGGACACGTAGATCCGGTCCCCCACGACGGCGATCCCCAGCGGCGCGGTGAGGTCGGGGTCCTGGACGAAGACCTTGGAGTCGTCGCAGACCCCGTCGCCGTCGGTGTCTTCCAGGATCACGACCCGGTCGCCCCCGTCGAAGTGCTTGCCGGGGTTGCGCCCCCCCCATTGGCGGTAATTCACCGCCTCCGTGACCCACACACGCCCCCGGGCGTCCACGTCCATGGCCGTCGGGTTGAACAGCGACGGAGACTCGGCCCAGAGGGTCGCGTCCAGCCCCTCGGGCACCTCGAACGAGCCGAGCAGCGAGTCGCCAGGCTGCGCCTCCTGGCCGAGAAGCGGCGCGGGCAGGAGGAGGAGACCAGCGGGGACGAACGAGGCAGCGCGGCGGGAAGGGAAGAGCATGGAGTCAGTCTAGGGAGCGGGCGAGATCTTGCCGCCTGGCGAAGCCACGCTTGCCCGCTCGGGAGGTGGCGCCCCGCCCCTCTTCAGGAGACACGCGCGGGCGAGTCGTGGCTTGACCCTGCGGCGTCATCCGCGGCGTCCACGGGCTCGACGGCACGGCCGCTCCTCCTGCCTGCTGACGGCTCTCGCTGGCGCCCCCTGGCTGGCATCCCCTGGCTAGCACCCCCTGGCTGGCACCCCCTGGCTGGCACCCCGGCCGGCGCCCCCTGCTGGCGCACCCTAGCTGGAACCGCTGTTCGCAGCGCCGTGCTCGCGGCGCCACATCAGGAGCACCAGGGACACCACGAAGACCCGGAACACCAGGGGCAGGTCCTCAGGGAGGTCCGCCTCGGCTCGCTGGCTCCACCACGACGTCCGCTCGATCCGACCGAGCACCCGCGAGCCCTGGCGGAGCACGTAGGCTCGGCTCCACACGCTATCGGCAACGACCGTGAAGCGCTCACGGCCGTGCTTCAGCTCGAAGGAGCGCTTGAACGCGCTCGGCTTGTGCGCGCGGAGGAGCACGCGGCCGTTGCACTCGAGCAGAAAGGCCCCGCCCGACCAGTGCTGCCGCCTGAGCTCGTAGCGGTCCCCGTCGAGCTTGAAGGAACAGCCCTCCTTGAACCCACGGTGAGAGAGCAGGAATCGGGTCTCGGTGGACGGTTCGGTCACCTCAAAGGCGGACCTCCACCAGTTTTTGGGGTGAATGAGCAGCATCTTCCAAGGACCTATACCGAGCCAGCCGATCGGTATTCACTCGCCTCGTCATGAACCGCCGCCCCTCCCTGACCGCGGGCCTGCCGAGGCCAGGGTCAAGGGACCAGAGATGGCCTCGTACGGGATGCGCGAGCTGCCCTCCCAGAACCCCGATCGACACCTGGTGACCCTCGCCCTACCCGCCCAGGGCGCTTCGAAGGAGACCCCTGATGAGGCCGGTGATCACTGAGTCGTTAAGCTCGGGCCATGCTCCTCTCCCTCAGCCTCCTCTCCGCCATCTCCTCCCCCGTACCCAACGCCGCCCCGTACCCGGTCCCCGCCGCCGTCGCCGACGTGTTCGCGGCGGACGCGGTGAAGGTCGACCGGCTCACGATCCCGTACCGGCTGATGAGCCCCGCGAAGGTCGAGGAGGGCAAGCGGTACCCCGTGGTCCTGTTCCTGCACGGCGCCGGCGAGCGCGGCGACGACAACACGAGCCAGCTCAAGTACCTGCCGGAGTGGATGGCCTCGGACGAGCGACGCGCGTCCATGCCCTGCTTCCTGATCGCCCCCCAGTGCCCGACGGATCACAAGTGGTCCGACGACGCCTGGGGTGACGTGGCCTCGAGCCCGCTCAGCGCGGAGCCCACCGAGCCCATGCGCGGCGCCATCGAGGCGCTCTGCCGGGTCGTGGCCGAGCACCCGGTCGACCTCGACCGCATCTACCTCACCGGCCTCTCCATGGGCGGGTACGGCACCTTCGACCTGGCCACTCGCCACGCGGACTGGTTCGCGGCCGCCGCGCCCATCTGCGGCGGCGGGGACGAGACCCAGGCGGACCGCCTCGCCGGGCTGCCGCTCTCCATCTGGCACGGTGACCGTGACGACGCGGTCCCGGTCGCCCGGAGCCGCGCCATGGTCTCCGCCCTGTGGGACCTCGACGAGAGCCCGATCTATCGAGAGCTGCCCGGCATGGGGCACAACGCCTGGGACGTCGCGTACCGTCCAGGTGGCTGCCTCGAGTGGCTCTTCGAGCAGCGCCGTGACCCCGCCCGGCGTCTCGCCGCCGCCGCGCGCCTCATGGCAGAGAGCCTCGAGCCCCAGGAGCGGGTGGCCTTCCTCGGCGACTCCATCACCCAGGCCGGCAACAACCCCGGCGGCTACGTGGACCGGCTCCGCGCCGCGCTCAAGGAGGTGCACACGGACGCCGTGGTCATCCCCGCCGGCATCAGCGGGCACAAGGTCCCCGACCTGCTCGCCAGGGAGGAGCGCGACGTGCGCGCCAAGGGCGCGACGATCGTCTTCACCTACATCGGCATCAACGACGTGTGGCACTCCCAGTCCGGGCGCGGCACGCCCCTCGAGGAGTACGCCGCCGGCCTGGAGACCCTCTCCTCCACCTTCGAGAAGGAGCTGGGCGCGGTGAACATCGTCGCCACGCCGACCCTCATCGGCGAGCGCCCCGAGGGCGAGAACGATCTGGACGCCATGCTGGCCGGCCACGTCGCGGCGGCCCGCACCGCGGGCCAGGTCGAAGGGCGCACCCCCTGCGACCTGCACGCCGCCTTCCGCGATCACGACCGCATCTTCAACGCCGCCGGCGAGGCCAGGGGCTGCCTCACCTCCGACGGCGTCCACCTGAACCCTGCGGGCAACATCCTCGTGGCCACCGAGGCCGCCATCGCCATCCGCCGCGCCGCGCTCGCGCGGGCGAGCGCGGGCCGCTGAGACGCACGGACGTGGAGCAGGCCGGAGTGGCCCCTCCACGTCACTCTGCAGGGTCACTCTGCAGGGTCACTCTGCCGGGTCACTCGGCCGGGTCACTCGGCCGGGTCGAGCGGACCGAAGTGGCCGGCGACGAAGCTCTTGAAGCCCTGGATCGCGGTGCGCTGGGTGTAGAACTCGAGGCCCCGGAGGGCGCCGAGCTCTTCGCCGCCGCCCGCGCGGCCGGGGCCGCCGTGGACGAGGGCTGGCAAGACCATGCCCGGGGGCAGCGCCTGCTCGGCCATGCGCTCCGAACCCATCCAGATCCGCCCGTGGTAGGGCGCGGCGTCCACCACGAAGCGCTCACCCCAGGCGTCCTCTGCGAAGTAGGCGCTGACCACCAGGCCGCCGCCGCCGCGGTTGACCAGCTCGGCCGCGCGCTCGGCCGTGCCGTCGTAGGGGATCAGGGTGAACACCGGGCCGAACACCTCGAGCTCGTGGAGCACGTCCTCGTCCGCGTCGCTGGCGCGCAGGATCGTGGGCGAGACGAAGCAGCCCTCACGGGGCGACTCGGCGCCGCCGTGGACGACCTCGGCTACCTCGGAGAGCCGACCGATCCCGGCCTGCACGTCCGCGAGCTGGGCGCTGTGGGCCACCGGGCCCAGGCGCGTGGTCTTCTCCTGGGGCTCTCCCATGGGATAGCGAGCCAGCTCGGCGATCAGGTCCGCCTGGACCTCGTCCATGCGATCCTCGGGCACGAACACGCGGCGCACCGCGGTGCACTTCTGGCCAGCCTTCTGGCACATGTCGAGGACCACGTTACCCACGAAGAGGCCGTAGGTCTCCGACGAGGCGTCCACGTCGGGGGCGAGCACCGCCGCGTTGATGGAGTCCGCCTCGATGTTCACGCGCACGTTGTTCGCGGTGAGGTTCGGGTTGCCGCGGATGATCCGCCCGGTGGCCGCGGAACCGGTGAAGGCCACACAGTCCTGGCCGTCCAGGTGATCCAGCAGGTCCCCGGCGCTGCCGCAGATGAACTGGAAGGCGCCCTCCGGGACGAGGCCTGACTCGACCACGACCTGGGCGATGCGCCAGGCCATGAGCGACGTGGCGGCGCCCGGCTTCTCGATCACGGGCACGCCCGCGAGCAGCGCGCAGGCCGCCTTCTCCATCATCCCCCACGCGGGGAAGTTGAAGGCGTTGATGTGCACGGCGACGCCCCGGCGGGGCACGCGAATGTGCTGGCCCCAGAAGCGCGCGGTGCGGCCGAGCTGCAGGCCGTCGCCGTCCGGGAGGAACGGGCGGTCCCCGAGGCGCTTGCCGAAGGAGGCGTACGCCGCGAGGGTCCCGGTCGCGCCGTCCACGTCGAACTTGGCGTCGCCGCGGGTGTTGCCCCCGTTGACCGCGCCCATGTCGATGAGCTCCTCGCGGATCTCATGGATGGCGGCCGAAAGGCCCTTCAGCATGGCCGCGCGCTCCGCGAAGGTCATGGCCCGCAGGGCGGGGCCGCCGACCTCACGGGCGTGGCGGACGACGGCGCCGAAGTCGACGCCCTCGGTGCTGCACGTGGCGACGTGCTCGCCGGTGGTCGGGTTTTCGAGGGTCGAGCCTTGGCCCGATCCGGCCATCCACTGGCCGACGACGTAACTCTGGAGGGTCTGCATGCTGCCTGGGGTGAGGTCTGGGCCCGGGTTCGGGCCGAAGACGATATCCGATCCAGGCCCGGATTAGGCCCGCCGGCCCCGCTACCCTCGGGACAATGACGAACGAGGATTCCAAAGGGGCCGCAGGCGCGGCCAGCACCGCCGGAGGGCACCTCCCCCCCAGCTCCTTCGACGGCAAGACGGTCGTGGTCACCGGCGGCGGGACCGGACTCGGGCTGGACATCAGCCGTGGCTTCGCGAGCCTGGGGGCCACCGTGGTGATCCCCTCCCGGTCTCCAGAGAACCAGGCCGCGTTCCTGGAGGAGGCCAGGGAACGTGGCTGGAAGGCCGCCGGCCGCCAGGTGGACGTCCGCGACGCCGCGGACGTACGGCGCCTGGCGGACTCCATCAAGGAGGAGTTCGGCCCGGCCGACATCCTGATCAATAACGCCGCAGGGAACTTCGTCTGCCCCGCCGAACGCATGAGCTCGAACGCCTGGCGCGCGGTGCTCGGCATCGTGCTCGACGGCACGTTCTACTGCTCCAAGGAGTTCGGCAAGCAGATGATGGCCGAGGGTGAAGACGGCGCACCCCGGGGTGGCGCCATGGTCAACATCATCGCCACCTATGCGTGGACCGGCATGCCCGGGGTCGTCCACTCCGCGAGCGCCAAGGCCGGCGTGCTCGCGATGAGCAAGACGCTCGCTGTGGAGTGGGCTCGCTTCGGCATCCGCAACAACTGTGTCGCCCCCGGCCCCTTCGAGTCTGACGGCGCGAAGCAGAACCTCTGGCCCAGCGAGGAGGTCGAGCAGCGCATCCGCGAGTCGGTCCCCTTGCAGCGCTTCGCGAACCGCGAGGAGGTCGCCGCTCAGGTGCTCTGGCTGGCGAGCGACGCGGCCGCCTACGTGACCGGCGCGAACATCACCATCGACGGGGGCATGAGCCTCGGCGCCGGGCGCATGTGGGAGCCCGGCCAGCGCCTCGAGCGCCGCCGGCGTCGCGGAGCCGAGCCCTCATGAGCGCGCCCTCCGGACCGGACCGCGGGCACCTCGCCACCGAGGCGGCCAACCCCCGCAGCGCTGACCTCGAGCGGCTCAGCGCCGCCGAGGCCGTGGAGCTCATGGTGAACGAGGACCGCTCCGCTGTGGCGGCGGTGGAGGCCGCCAGCCACGAGCTGGCCGCCCTCATCCAGGTCACGTCGGAGAAGCTCGCCGCGGGTGGCCGCCTCGTCTACGTCGGGGCCGGCACCAGTGGGCGGCTCGCGGTCCTGGACGCGTCCGAGTGCCCGCCGACCTTCGGGGTCGACCCGGGGCAGGTCCGCGCCATCATCGCGGGGGGAGAACGAGCCCTGCGCCACCCCGTCGAGGGCGCGGAGGACGACGGCCCGGCCGGCGCGGCAGCCGTGGAGGCCCTCGACGTGAGCCGCGCCGACGTGGTGGTCGGGATCACCGCCGGCGGCACGACACCGTTCGTTCACGGGGCCCTCGAGCGCGCGCGCGACCTCGGCGCGGCCACAGGCTTCATCGCCTGCGTCCCCCGGGAGCAGCGCCCGGACGACTACGACGTCTCCATCCGCCTCCTGGTGGGCCCGGAGGTGCTGGCGGGGTCGTCGCGGCTCAAGGCCGGGACGGCCACCAAGCTCACGCTCAACGCCCTGACCACCATCACCATGTCCCGGCTCGGCAAGACGCACCGTGGGCGCATGGTGGACGTGGACACGAGCGCGAACGCCAAGCTCGTGGACCGCGGGGCGCGGCTCGTCGCCGAGTTCGGCGGCGTCGACCGAGAGCGCGCCCTCGAGCTCCTGAGGCAAGCCGGTGGGAGCGCCAAGGTGGCGATCCTCATGGCCGCCAGAGATCTGGATGCCAAGGCTGCACGGGATCAACTGGAGGCCGCAGGCGGCGTCCTCGGCCGCACCCTTCCCCCTCAAGAGGGCTGACAAGATGTTCGACTCCCCGCTGCTCCTCGTCATCCTCGCCGGCGCCCTGATCATGTTCTTCAGCTGGGCGCTGGAGGTCCACCGGACCATGCGAGAGGCGCTGCTTGAGCTGCGACGCGTGCGAGAGGAACTCGAGCTGCTCAACCGCCGAGACTGAGGCCGTCGCAGCAGCGCGGGCAGCGGCCGGGCCCGAGGCGGCGGCGCTGGGCACGGGCCGCGCCCGAGCGCCGGGCTCGCCGAGCGACATGGTCCAGGTCCCCCGGCGCCAGTGGCCGCGAGGGGGGCTCCCGGCCCCCTCCCCGACCCGCTGGGTTCGGCGACGGAGGAGCCCAAGTGGCTTCAGCGTTCCAGTGGCTTCAGAGCCTGAGCAGCCGCGTCTGCACCTGGACCAGGAACCGCTCCCAATCGAAGGCGGGGCCCGGGTCCTGCTTCTGCGCCGAGACGTGGTAATGCCCCACGATCCCGCCGAACTCTGCTTCCTCGGCTTCGCTCATACGCGCGGTCGTGACCCGCCCGAGGGCGTTCCGCGGCGCGTCCGCCTCGAGCTCCGGGAAGTGGCGGCAGAGGGCAGCGGTCAGCTTCACAAGTGAGTTGTACTGCTCCGCGGTGAAGTCGTACTGCTCCCGGGTCTCCCCCTGCACAGGACCGACGATCTTCCGGTCGCGCGCGGGGCGCCCCACGAAACCCGGGGTCAGGACCCCCAAAGCCTCGGGGTCGCCAGGCGGAGTGATCCGCGGCCCCTGCTGATCCACGCGGTACCAACGGTCCAGGATGCGCTTGCCCTCGGAACTCCCGAGGGGGTACGCGCCGACGTTCGCGATCTCGACCCCGACAGAACGCGAGTTGACCTGGCGCGCGTGCCAGGCGGTGTCACGCAGGTCGAGGGTCTGATAGATCGTCCCGTCGATGTCGATCATGAAGTGGACCGACAGGCCCCGCCTATCGTGCAGTACGCGAAAGCAGGTCTGACTCACCCCACACACGTCGTAGTGAATCACGAACATGTCGAGGGCGCGCTGCAGCGCGAGGAAGCCCCCGGTCTCCGGCTTCACCAGCACCTCGCCGGTGCCGCGATCCACCCGTCCAGGGGCATAGCGGAGCTCGCCACGCTCCGGAGAGCTCACGGAGGCCGGCGGCTGCTCGAAGTGGTAGTCGGTGGAGTACGCGTTGTAGCCGAGCGGGTCGTCCCAGAGGATGACGGGGGCCCCCACGTAGATCTCCTCCCCGCAGGCAATGATCGACTCATTGGGCTCCACCTTCATGACCTCCGCCGCGAGGAGCGGCTTCTCGGAGGCACAGGCGGTCAGGGAGAGCAGGGCGAGAGCTGCGGCGATGACGGGCTTCGTGGACATGCCGCCAGGGTAGCCCGCCCGCCCACAGGCGCCCCATGAATCCTCAGGTCGTGGCCCCGCCGCAGCTGGATCCCGCGCCAGCGGTGCACCCGTAGCAGTGACGACCCGTGACGACTCGACGTGCGGCCACCTGCTCGAGGTCAAAGCTGTCGATGTGCCCGGGGACTCCATCCTCCAGGCCTAGCTCGAGCATCTGATTGAAGTCACAGTCAAAGAGCCGCCCGTCCCAGCCGACCGAGAGCGTGGTCCGACACATGACGCCCGCCACCGAGGACGGGTTGAACGCGTCCACCAGCTTGCGCATGTAGGCGTCGGTCTGCTCCTTGGACTCGAGCCACTCGAGGTAGCGACTGATGGGCATGTTGGTGATCGCGAAGAGCGCGTCGAAGTCAATGCCGTGGGCTCGCTTGAGCTCGCGCCTCCACTCCGCCTCCAGGGAGGCCTGCCCCGCTGGCAAGAAGGCGCCCACCGGGTTCGTCACCAGCACCAGCCGGAGCCGGGGGTCCCGCCCGTATCCACGTGCGTTGAGCCGACGGAGCGCCTCGATGGAGTCATCAAACACCCCGTCTCCCCGCTGCCGGTCCGTGCTGAGCTGGCGATAGTGCGGCAGGGACGCGACCACCTCCACCTCGTGCTCGGCGAGGAAGTCCACGAGGTGGGCGAACGGCTTGGCCAGCAGGATCGAGAGGTTGCACCGGTCGATCACGTGGCGGCCGGCAGCGCGGGCCCCCCTCACGAGGAACTCGAACTGCTCCGACATTTCGGGCGCCCCACCGGTGATGTCGACCACGCCTGCGCCTGAGGCCTCCATCACCTCGAGGCAACGCTCCGCCGTGGCACGAGACATGTCCTCTTTTCGGTCTGGCCCAGCGTCCACGTGGCAGTGCACGCAGGTCAGGTTGCAACGCCGTCCCAGGTTGAGCTGGAGGATCTCGATCCCGCGGGAGGCGAGCGGCTCCCCCATCGCGGCCTCGGCCATGGCGCCAAAGTCACCGCCGTCCGCGAGGTCCACCTCGCCGAGGCGCGCGCGCTGCCAGCGAGGGTCGGCCAGGGGGGAGCGCGACCTCGCGAGGGTGGGACGAACAGGGGTCGGCATCTGGCTCACATCCCGAGGGAGTCCGCGACCTTACGCATCTGCACGCCGTGCACGAGGGCGGCGCCGCCCCGGACGGCGGCCGCCACGTGCACCGCCTCCGTGAGCTGCTCCACGTCGCACCCCTGCTCCAGCGAGCCCTTGGTGTAGGCCTCGATGCAATAGGCGCACTGCAGGGCGTGGGCCACGCCAAGCCCGATCAGGTTCTTCTCGCGGGTGGAGAGGGCGCCGTCCGCGAAGACCTCCCCGTACCACTCGAAGAACTTCTTCCCCATCTCGGGGGCGTGGTCAGCGATGTCGGCGAACTTGCCGAGGTCTTCCGCGTCGTAGTAGGGCTGGCTCATGGTCCGCCGAGAGTCGCCTGTTGGCGAGAACGGCGCAAGGCGAGATCCGTCGGGCCAGGCAATCCGTCGACACTGCCGAGCCCCGCGATCGTCCCTGGAGGTGATGAAGACCGTCCGAGTCCACGGCGCCTCCCTGGAAGGCGCTGGCGCCTTCCTCGTCTCTATCCAGGCGCGCTTTGAACCCACCCAGCAAGGACCCACCGAGTTCCAGCTCACGGGCTTACCAGACGCGGTCCTGCGCGAGTGCCGGGGCCGGCTCGCGTGCATCCTGGGTGCCAGCCGACTGAAGGCCGGGCCAGGGCGGCTGCACCTGCACCTCTCCCCTGCCGCGAGGCGCAAGTCTGGCGAGGGCCTGGACCTCGCCCTCGTGCTCGCCAGCGCTGCCGCCGTGGGGCACCTGCGCCCCGCCCAGGTGAGCGGCACGCTCTTCCTCGGTGAGGTCGGTATCGACGGGACCCTGAGTCCCACACCTGGAGGCCTCGCGGCGGCCCTCGAGGCACGTCGCCATGGTGTGCGCCAGGTCGTCGCCCCACTCGCGGTCGCCCGCGAGGTGGCCGCCCTCCCGGAGATCACGGCCTTCGGCGCCGGCGACCTGAGCGACGTCCTGGCGATCCTCACCCGCGGGGAGGAGGATCCGAGCCGGCCAGATCCGGTCTCCCCTCCGCCCGCCCCCGACGCCCCGTCAGAACCCGGGGGCCGCCTGGACGAGGTCCGCGGCCAAGCCGAGGCCAAGTTCGCCCTCCAGGTCGCCGCCGCCGGTGGGCACGGCCTCCTCCTCGTGGGGCCACCGGGGGCCGGCAAGACCATGCTCGCCCGCCGCGTACTCGACCTGTTGCCCGCCCCCGACCTCGAGGAACGGATCGAGGCTACGGCGATCCGCTCGGCCGCAGGTCGATGCTCGGACGGCCTCGTGCGTGAGCGCCCCTTTCGGGCGCCGCACCACACCACGAGCTTTGCTGGCCTGTTGGGCGGTGGGAGCCCCATTGCTCCCGGCGAGATCACCCTCGCCCACGGTGGGGTCCTCTTCCTCGACGAGCTCCCTGAGTTCGGGCGTGAAGCGCTGGAGGGGCTACGACAGCCGCTGGAGGAGGGCCGCGTTCACATCGCCCGCGCTGGCCGCCGCCAGACCCTGCCCGCGGAGTTCCAACTCGTCGCGGCCATGAACCCCTGCCCCTGTGGCTACGCCGGTCACCCACGGCTCGCCTGCCGATGCCCCATCTCCACCCTCCGGCGCTATCGGCAGCGGATCTCTGGTCCCGTTCTCGACCGGATCGACCTCCGAGTGGCCCTCAGCCCGGTCCCTCCGGAGGCCCTCGTCCCAGGGCCCCCAGGTCCACAGGGGGACACTCACAGGTCCACGGACGGGAAGCGGCTCATCCAGGAGGTCCGCGAGGCGCGCGACCGTGCCACCGAACGAGAGGCTCAAACCTCCCGTGTCAACGGCAGCCTCGAGGGGGCAGAACTCGACGCCGTCGCGGCGCTCAGCCAGGGTCCTGCGGACCTCCTGAGGCGCGCCGCCGACCGCCACCAGCTCTCGAGCCGGGCGATCCTGTCCGTGCGCCGCGTCGCTCGCACTGTCGCCGACCTACGGAGCCTTCAACAGATCGACCGCCGCGCCATGGCCACGGCCCTCGCCCTCAGAGCCGGGCTCGCATGAAGCCGCGGGCGCGCGACGCCCCGACAGACCGGCGGCCTCGGGCCGCGTGGCCTCCGCTCCGTCACTCGTGGCGGAGAGCCTCGACCGGGTCCATGTTCGCGGCGCGCCAAGCCGGATAGAGGCCGAAGACGATGCCAACCAGCACGGAGATCCCGAAGGCCAGGATCGGCGCGGCAGGCTCGACGATGGTCTCCAGTTCGGCCGTTCGCTCCACGATCCACGGGATGAGCAACCCCACCCCGACGCCCACCACACCGCCCGCGCCCGAGAGCACCATCGTCTCCACCAGGAACTGCGTGACGATGTGCTTGCGCTTGGCCCCCAGGGCTCGGCGGATGCCGATCTCCCGGGTCCGTTCGGTGACCGTCGCCAACATCACGTTCATGATCCCGATCCCGCCGACGAGCAACGAGATCCCGGCGATGGACCCCAGGACGATGTTGAAGATACGCTTCGTCTCCTCCGCGCGAGCCAACAGCTCCAGGGGCACGATGACCTCGTAGTCCTTCTCGTCGTGCTCACGCTTCAGCATGGAGCGGCAAGCCGCCGCCACCGCGGGCACGTCGATGTCCCGCTCGGCGCCGACGATGATCTCGTGCAGCTGGACCTCCTGGATATCCATGGAGCCGCTCCGGACCTGAGTCTGGCGTTCGCCGAAGTAGGCGCGGCCTGTCGAGAGGGGCACAAACACCTCACCCCCGGCCTCGCTTGAGGGGTCCACGGCAACGCTCCCCACGGGGATACGGGAGTTGAGCACACCCACGACCTCGAGGTAGTGCTCGCCCACCTTGACCCGCTCCCCGAGGGCCGTGTCAAAGGGGTGGAGATAGCGAGCGACCTCGTAGCCGAGGACACAGACCAGAGAGCGGTTCGCCTCATCCTGCTCGGTGAGGAAGCGACCAGAGAACAGGTCCCGCCGGGTCACCGCCTGGAAGAGGTGGGGCGTGCAGAGGACGCGAGGCCGACACAGGAGCTCGCCGCTGCGCACCTCTGCGGGGGTCTGTAGCACGGGGACTGCCCGTTCCACGCCCGGGAAGGTCTCCGAGATCCGCTCGAAGTCGTCCCGCGTCAGGCCGTAGCTGAGCACCCGCATCTCTGCGTCCTCGTCGCCGACCTGCGGGGGCTTGACGCTGCGCAAGATGACGTTTCGGCTCCCAAGGCGGCGGATCTGATCCTGCGCCTCGGCGCTTGCACCCTCGCCCACCGCCAGCATTGCGATCACGCTCGCAACCCCGAAGAGCACTCCCAGCGTCGTCAGGAAGCTGCGGAGCTTGTGCAGGAGGAGGCTAGACACGCCGAGACGTACGGCGCGGGCCAGTGAACTACTCCGCATCTGAGGCCTCCACGCGGCCAGCGCCGCGCTCCACCGAGTCGATGTTGCCGTCCTTCAGGCGGAGGATGTTCTCGGCCCGGCGACCGACCTCCGCCTCGTGAGTCACGAGGAGGATGGTCTTTCCCTCTGCGTGAAGCTCGTCGAAGAGCTCCAGGATCTCATTGGCGGTCTTGCTGTCGAGGTTGCCCGTCGCCTCGTCCGCGAGGATCAGCGCGGGGTCATTGATGAGCGAGCGTGCGATCGCGACGCGCTGCTGTTGTCCACCAGACAGCTGCATGGGCCGGTGATGCAGACGGTCGCCGAGCCCGACCCGCTTCGCCAGCTCCAGAGCGCGATCTTCGATCCCGTCGGGGATCTCGTCCTGGTACATGACCGGCATGAGGATGTTCTCGAGGACGTCGAGCTGTGGGATCAAGTTGTAGGACTGAAAGATGAAGCCGAGCTCAGCCCCGCGGAAGGTCGACAGCTCATCGTCATCGAGGTCCGCGACCTCCTGGTCACGGACCCTGTAAGAACCGACGGTTGGTCGATCCACACAGCCAAGGATGTTCAGCAGCGTGGACTTGCCGCTGCCCGAGCTCCCCATGATCGCCCAGTATTCCCCCTGACGGAAGGTGAAGGAGAACTCGTCCAGCGCCCGGACCTCCTCCTCACCCATCCGGTAGAGCCGGGTGATGTCCGAGAGCTCCGCGACCGGCTCCGCGAGGGCAGCTCCCTCTCCAGCCTCGGGTCTCGCGCTCTCCGCGGTCGGTCCGCTCACCGCTCCTGGCCTCCGCCGCCGCGCCCGGAGCCGCCACGGCCCGCTCCGCCGCCGCCGCCGCTCCCCTCGCGCATCCGCTTGCTGATCTCGGCCCGCTGCTCTGCGGTAAGGGTCCCACCAGGCTTGCCGCCGCGCCCGGCGCCTCCAGCGGGCTGCGTGCCCCGAGGGCGCCCGCCCCCGGCGGCCGACCCGCCGCTCGCTCCGGCGCCCATGGCGGCCGTCTTTGGAGCCGGGGCGTCAGGGACAGGCGCCGGCTCGAAGTCCGCGGGCGGCGCCAGGAGAACGATCTCTCCTTCCGCCACCCCGGAGTTGATCGCAACCCACTTGGTGTTATCGAGACCGACCTCGACCTCGCACCGCTCTGTCCCAGCCCCGGAGCGCTTGAAGACGATCGTCTTTCCACCGTCCAGGAAGACACACTGGCGCGGGACATAGGTCGCGTCCTCAAGGTCGTCGACCAGGATGTCAACGCTGCAGGACAT
>JAQWJQ010000012.1 GCA_029248265.1 Planctomycetota bacterium | reverse complement strand
CGTACATGACGGCCACGTGGTGAGCGGTCTCCGCGACGACGCCAAGGTCGTGGGTGATGAGCAGCACGCTCATCCCGGCCTCCTCCTGGAGCTCCTTGATCAGGTCCAGGATCTGGGCCTGGATCGTCACGTCAAGCGCCGTCGTCGGCTCGTCAGCGATGAGCAGCGAGGGATCGCATGCCATGGCCATGGCGATCATCACCCGCTGGCGCATGCCGCCCGAGAGCTGGTGCGGATACTCGTCCACGCGCTGCTCCGGCGCGGGGATTCCCACGCGACGTAGCATCTCGATCGAGCGCTCCCGCGCGGCCTCTGGGTCCAGCCCCTGGTGCAGGCGCACCGTCTCACCGATCTGGTTCCCCACGGTGAAGACCGGGTTCAGCGCCGTCATCGGCTCCTGGAAGATCATCGCGATCTCATTGCCCCGGATCTCGCGCAGGCGCTCCTCGCCGGCGGTGAGCAGGTCCTCTCCGCGGAAGAGGATCCGGCCGCCCTCGAACTTGCCCGGGGGCATGGGCAGGAGCTGCAGGATGGAGAGCGCGGTGACGCTCTTGCCCGAGCCGGACTCCCCCACGACCCCGAGGGTCTCGCCCGGCTTGATGGCGTAGTTCACGCCGTCCACCGCCTTCGCGGTCCCGTCGTCCGTGTGGAAGTAGGTCTTCAGCCCCTCGATGCGGAGGAGGTCCTTCTCGTCTTGATTCGCGTGCGCCATCAGACCTTCATCTTGGGGTCCATGGCGTCGCGGATCGCGTCGCCGACGAGGTTGTAGCAGGTGACCGTGACGAAGATCGCCACGCCCGGGAACATCTGGATCCACCAGTTCTCGGGGTTCCTGGATTCATTGACGATGGCGCCCCACGAGGCGTCTGGCTCGCGGATGCCGAACCCCAGGAACGACACCGCGGACTCGGTCAGGATCCCCGCCGCCACCGAGAACGCGGCCGCCACGAGGACGGGCGACATGGCGTTCGGCAGGACGTGCTTGAAGATGGTCCGGCGGGAGCTGAAGCCCAGCGCCTGCGAGGCGACCACGAACTCCTGCTCGCGCAGCCGCAGGAACTCACCGCGCACCAGCCGCGCCACGCCCGTCCAGCGGACGATGGCGATGACCAGCACGATGGCGAACATGGGCGGGACGGTCTCCGGGTCAGTGAACGCCAGGGCGAGCAGGATCAGGAAGAACGCCGGGATCGACTGGAGGATCTCGATCCCCCGCATGATCCCGATGTCGACCCATCCGCCGAAGTACCCGGCCAGGGAGCCGATGATCACACCGATGATCGTGAGCAAAGCAGCCGACAGGATGCCCACGGAGAGGCTGACGCGTCCCCCCCACACCATCCGGCTGAGCACGTCTCGACCGCTCTCGTCGGTGCCCAATGGGTGACGCCGCACCGCATTCAGCGCGGGCTCGCCAGCGCGCACCTGGATGGGCACCTCCACAGGCGCGATGCCGCCGGACGAGTCGTCGCTGACGAGGTCCAACGGGAGCCCGGTCTCGGGGTCGCGCGCGCTCTTCCCCGTCCAGGTGGGCGGGCGGAACTTCTCGTCAGCGTGCAGCTCGTCGTAGCCGAAGGGCACCATCGGCCACACCAGGGCGCCGATCGCGGCGCCAGGGTCGGCCGCGAGATCGGCCGTCGTCTTGCCGCTCGCCAGCAGCACGACGTTCCCGTCTGTGATGCCCTGCTTGTGGGTGGCGAAGTCGAACTCGGCAGGCGGACCGAAGCTCGCGCGCCAGGTCACGCTGGCCAGGATGGCCAAGCCGAAGCAGGCGAGGACCTTCATGCGCCGCGCGTCTCTGATGCGTTCGCGGTCGCCGCCGAGGAAGACGCCGTTCCACACGCGGTTCCAGAGGGGCCAGCTGGCCCACAGCAGCCAGAGCACCATCAAGACGACCTCCCAGGCCGCGATGGACTCCAGGAGGGGGCGCTCGGTGCGGCTCGACAGCGGCACGCCGCCCGCCTCCGGGTTGGCCGGATCGAGCGCCTTGAGGTCCCTGCGCAGCGAGCGGGCGAGGGTCTTGGCCTCGCCAAACTCCCCAGCAGCAGCCTCGCTGTCGCCGCCATCCAGCAGGTCCGCTCCCCTCGAGAAGTGCCCCTCGTACTTCGCCAGGGGCTCAGTCGCGGCCTCAGCGGTCGCGGGGATCATGGAGCGCAAGGTCGCGAGCCGCAGCCGAGCAGCCTCGAACTCAACCCGCGCGGCCGCCGCCCGGGTGTTCGGGGCGCCAGGCGCGACGTCCTGCAGGGACGCCTTGAACTCCTCGTCGGACTGCTGCGCCAGACGGTCTGCCGTGCTGGCCATGGGCCGCAGGATGCGAAGGGCGCTGCCGTAGCTCTTGAGGTCCACAGACTCGACCTTGAAGGGCCGGTCGTTCGCGATCATCGGCGCGAAGATGGCAATCCCGTAGAGCAGGGTCAGGACCGCCACCCCCACCTTGAAGAGGGTGCGCTTGCCCAGCTGCTCGAACACGAGGTCCGAGTAGTCCTTGGAGTACTCCGACGCGAAGCCGGACTCGTCGAGCTTCATGTCGTTGAAGCTCGGCTTGCGCGCCGGCGCGCCGTCGTTGCTGACTTCTTCGACCATCAGTGGAGGCGGATCCGAGGATCGACGAGGGAGTAGGCGATGTCTGACAGCAGGATGCCGAATTGGGTCATGACGCCGACGAAGATGGTCGTCGCCATCACGATGGAGAAGTCGCGCCGCAAGAGGCCCTCGTAGGCGTACTTGCCCATACCCGGGATGTCGAAGATGAACTCCACGATGACCGAGCCGCCGATCAAGATCGGCAGGATCGACGCCAGGAGGGTCAGCACCGGGATCATCGAGTTGCGCAGCGCGTGTCGGTACACGACGCGGTCATCACTGAGGCCCTTGGCCTTGGCCGTACGGATGTAGTCCTGCCGGATCACATCCAGCATGCCCGCGCGCATCTGACGCGAGAGGTAGGCCAGGCTGCCGTAGGTCAAGGTCAGGACAGGGAGGATGCAGTGCAACACCGTGTCCCACGCATAGGCGAGGGTGTTCGAGGGGTCCGCGTCCTTGTCGTGCAGCCCGAGGATCGGGAGCAAGTCCGTGCCCGTCTTGCCGAAGAGCAGCACGAGCATCAGGCCGGCCCAGAAGGTCGGGATGGAGTAGAGGACAAAGAGGACGATGGTCAGCCCGCCGTCCAGCGCGGTGCCCTGGCGGCGGACGCTCGCGATGCCGAGGGGCAGCGCGATGATGTAGGAGAGGAGGACCGCGACAAGGCTCAGTGGCACGGTGACCTTGAGCCGCTTGAGGATCTCGTCGCGCACCGACTGGCCGGACTGCATCTACTCACCGAGGTCGAATGCGAGCAGCCCGCCGTAGGGCTTCTCACCGGAGTTGGTCGTCCGATCACCGCCGCCCTCGGTGTAGTACCAGGCAAACCAGCGCCGCACCTCGTGCCGGGGGCCGTCCAGCTCGGTGAGGGCGTCGGAGAGCTCCGGAGCCGCGCCGGTGATCTCCGTGAGGCAGCCCGAGACCCGCTGGATCACAGGCTCCTGGGTCGGGCCGCCGAGGCGCTGCTCGAAGAGCCCCTGGAACACGCGAGCGAGCACCTTGTCCCGCTGCCCCGCGGACGTGGCCGCGAAGTCCACCAGGGCGGCCTGGGCTGCCGCGCTCGCCGCGCCGTCTCCGCCGCTGGCGGGCGGCTCCGCGAGGGCCTTCACAAGCTCGTCCAGGGTGGCGCGCTCCTCAGCCGACGCCTCGTAGAGGTGCTCGATGGGCGCGGGGCGGCCCTCTGCAACGGTCTCCCCCCCATCGCCCGGGACGTCGCGTTCCTCCACCACCCGCTCCGAGCGCGGGGAGCTGAACCAGGCGTGCCCGTCTGCGCTTAGGTTGAAGGGCCCGACGTAGTCGAGGAACTGGATGACGATGTTCCGGTCGAGGCCATGCTCGCGCCGGAACTTGTCGATTTGCGACTCGTTGTCGCTCGCGGCGCCCAGATCCGCATCGCTCTGGCTGCCCACAGCGATCAGCGCCGGGTCGCCGGGGGCGATGTGGTAGAGCGAGAAGATCACCAGCGTGACCCCGATCGTCGTCGGGATCATCAGCAGGAGTCTGCGCAGGATGTAGGCGAGCACGTTGGGGAAGGGACTCGGTGAGGGTCGGGGCGCCTGAGAGGGCGGGCCATCAGACAACAGAGGCGGCCCGGTGTCGAGTCAGACTCCACACCGGGCCGCCGCTTTTTGGATCCTGGCACCTCGGGGATTCCCGTGCCCAGACCCGCCACTCACTTCTCCAGAGTCGCCCGGGTGCCCTTGACTGCGGGATCCACGAAGTACCAGTCACGAATCACATAACCGGGATCGATCGCCGAGTTGCGAATCCCGCGCACCTTCAGGGAGGCGCCGAATTTCTTCGGAACGTTGTACATGAACAAGTACGGCTGGATCTCCTCGTAGATGTAGCGGTGGAACTCCCGCCAGAGCGCCATGCGGGCCTCACGGTCAATCTCCGCCTGGATGCCCTCGATCATCGCGTCGACCTTGGGGTCCATCACGCCTGCGTTGTTGGAGGACTTCTTGTCCCGCGCGCCCCACTTGGAGTGCCACAGCTGCTCGGGGTCCGACTCGAGGGGCGGCACCCAGGCCAGGTTACATGCGTCGAACTCCCGGGACTTGATCCGCTCCAGGAAGGTCGCCCACTCCAGCGAGGCGAGGGTGATCTTGATTCCGAGGTCCTCCACCGCGGACTGCAGCGCGATCCCGAAGAGCTTCGAGGCATCGTTGCCGCTGGGATAGAGGAACTCGATCACGAGCTCGACCCCGTCCTTGTCGGCGATACCGTCGCCGTTCCGGTCGTACCAACCGGCGTCCTCGAGCATGTCGAGCGCGCCCTCGGGGTCGTAGGGCAGCGCGGCCATGTCCCGGGGGTACCCCTCACTCTGGTAGGGCACGGGCCCCGTGATCTGGCGCGCCAGGCCGTTGTACTGGGTCTTCAGGTACGTCTGAAAGTCGAAGGCCATCGCGATGGCCTTGCGGACGGCGAGGTCCTTGACCTGCGGTCGGTAGAGGTTCCAGCCGGTGTAGCCGTAGGCGCCCATGTAATAGAAGCCCTTGTAGAACTCCTCCTTGAACGACGCGCTCGTGGCCCGACCGTTGAAGTAGTCCTCGGACTTCACGCGCTCGAAGAAGTCGACCTCTCCGTTCAGCAGCGCGTTCATGGCGGCCTCGTCGTTGTCGATGTAGCGCCAGCGGATCGTGTCAAAGAAACCGGGGCGAACGGCGGCATCAAAATAGGCCGGCTTCCCGTCAGGACCCACGAAGCGCTTGACCTCCACGTACTGCTGCGTCCACTCGGTCACCTGATACGGCCCGAGCCCGACCCACATCTTGTTGTGGGGATTCTTGTTCAGGTGCTCGGCCTGCTTGCTGAGCGAGGACCCCGCGTCATGGTCAGGGCACTGCTCATCCAACAGGTTGTAGATGTGCGACGGAAGGAGCGTCAACGACGTGCCGATAGACTCCAACGCGTAGGCGTACTGCTTCTCGTAGAAGAAGCGCACGGTCAGACCATCCACGACCTCGCAGTTCGAGATCTTCTCGAACTGGAAGCGCTTCTCGTCGCAGTTCACCTCCGGGTTGCGGTACACGGACCAGGAGTAGTAGACGTCATCGGCGTCGAGGAACTGCTCCCCGAACTTGGCCGCCTGCTCCGCCGAGTAGAGCAGCGAGGGCTGCCAGCGAACGCCTTCACGCAGGGAGACGGTGAACACCGTGCCGCGCTCAACCCGCTCGACGGCGCCCTTGGGCACCTGAACCGGCTCAGAGATCGAGGACCCCTTGGACAGCGGCGAGATCGTCCAGTTGACGCCCGCGTCTGTGATCGAACCGTAGAGCGCGCGCACCTCTCGCAGGCCCGTCTCTCCTTCGCCCCGACGGACGACCTGCGCCTTGACTTCTCCCCCGACGGCAGGGGCGTCCGCCTTGAGGACCACGAGGTCTTCCTCGACCCACGACGCGGCGGCGTCGGGCACGTAGTCGTGGGACCACCAATCCTGGAGCAGCAGGGTCTCGTGCGTCTCGTAGAGGAAGCGGCGCGTCACCGCCGAGTTCTCGATCGGGTAGCACATGTTCTCCGGCAGCGACGGGACGTGGACGATGGCGCGTCCCCCATACAGCGGCGCCTTGCCGTCTCCCTTCGCGGGGTGGAACTGGTCCACCACCGCCTCATCGGAGTCGCTTCCGCCCGCGGCCCAGGCGGCGGGGCTTGCGGCGAGGGCGCCCAGGAGGCCCAGGGCCAGGGTCGAGCGCCAGAGACGGGTGGAAGAGAGCGTGGACTCGAGCATCGGTTCAAACATGTGGCGTTCGGGTACTCTGCGGATGGGTCGCCGCCTTTGCCGGGGCGACGCGGGTCCTTACCTTAGTCACCGGCGGGCCGGTGGAGACAGACGACCTTCCCGATCCACCCCGGAGAGGGCCCCCTCCCTGGGCGCCCAGTCGGCCCACGGGGCCGTCCCTGCACGATGCCCCCCACTCGACTCCTGAGCGTGTTCTGCGCAACGGCCCTCGCCGCCTTCGCCTGTGCGATCTCCACCGACGGACCGCAGCAGGCCCTCCCAGCAGGCCCGGAGCAGCGCGACCCAGGCATCGAGGCCGCGCTCGCGGAGGTCTTCGAGGGTGCTCCGGTACCAGGCGCCGTGGGCGGAATCGCCTGGGCCGAGGGCGGCACACAGGTCGGCGCGTGGGGCCTCCGCAAGGCTGGCAGCGACGCCCCCATGACCCCGGGCGACCCGGTCCATGTGGGCTCGGACACCAAGGCGATGACGGCCGTCCTCGCGGCGCGGCAGGTCGACGCCGGGTTCCTGCGCTGGGACTCGACCCTGGAGGAGGTCCTCCCTTCGCTCGCACCCAGGGTCCATGAGGGCTACCGCCGAGCCACCCTGATCCAGTTCCTGCACCACACGAGCGGCGCCCCCGCCAACGCCGTGGACTGGAGGGGGTTCGCTCCCCTTCCGCTGAGAGAACGCCGCCTCCAGATCGCGGCGGCGTCGCTCCAGGAGAGCCCGGCGGCGGCACCCGGCACAGGCTTCCTCTATTCCAACCTCGGCTACATGGTCGCCGGCGCGATGATCGAGGCGGTCCGCGACCTCACCTGGGAGGAGCTCATGGTCATGGACGTCTTTGACCCGCTCGGGATCAAGGGCGCCGGCTTCGGAGCCCCCGGATCACCCGGCGAGGTGGACGCCCCATGGGGCCACACGATTCACCGCGCGGAGCCGCGCCCCGTCCAGGTCGACAACGACCCGGCCCTCGGGCCTGCCGGGACCGTGCACCTGCCCGTGGCAGGCTGGGCCCGGTTCGCGCTCGTGTTCACCGAGGCGGCCGCCAAGGAGGAGGACGCCGCCCCCCCCTTCCTCTCTCCGGCCTCACGGCAGCGGCTCCTGGAGGTCGGCCTTGAGGGGTACGCCTGCGGGTGGCTCGTGACCGAGCGCAGCTGGGCCGAGGGGACGGCCCTGACCCACAGCGGCTCGAACACCACCTGGTTTGCCACGGTCTGGATCGCCCCCCGGACCGGCCGCGCCTACCTCGTGGCCGCCAACGCCGCCGGCCCCGGTGTGCCCGCCATGGTGGACCGCGCCATTGGGGCGCTGATCGCTCTCGATCAGTAGGACCAAGAGGGGCCGCCCGGGGCCGGGCGCGATGCCCTAGACTCGGAGCGCTCGGCCCGTCCCTGTCGCTCAAGAGCTCCCATGGCCCTCCAACGCATCGCCCGCCAGGTGATCCCCGTCGCCCTCCTGGCGAGCCTTCTCGGGGGGGCGATCTACGCCACCCGCGGGGCCCGCCTCGAGCCCGCCGACTTCGTGTTCAACAACGGCACCGAGGTCCAGACCCTGGACCCCGCCACCGTCACCGGCGTTCCGGAGGGCCGGGCCATCCGGATGCTCTTCGAGGGCCTGCTCGTGTCTCACCCCGAGACACTGGAGCCCCTCCCGGGGGTCGCAGAGCGGTGGGAGGTGTCGGAGGACGGCCTCGAGTACACGTTCCACCTGCGCCAGGACGCCCTCTGGTCCAACGGCGACCAGGTCACCTCGGCGGACTTCATGTGGTCCTTCGAGCGCTTCCTCGACCCCCAGACGGCGGCCGAGTACGCCTACATGCTCTGGTACGTCGAGGGCGCCGAGGCCTTCACCACCGAGGTCGAGGACGGCCAGGCCATGCACGGGTTCGACACCGTCGGGATCACCGCGCCCGATGAGTACACGCTCCACTTCCAGCTGAAGGCGCCGACGCCGTTCTTCCTGGAGCTCATGGCCTTCTACCCGATGTTCCCGGTGAACCGGCGCAACATCGAGGAGGCCCAGGAGCGCTTCCCCGACCGCTGGCAGCAGCAGTGGCTGCGCCCCGAGAACATCGTCTGCAACGGGCCCTACGTGGTGGAGTTCCGCCGCGTGAACGACCGCATCCGATTCGCCAAGAACCCCAGTTACTGGGACGCGGACAACGTGGCCTTCGAGACGGTCGACGCCCTGGCGGTGGAGTCGTACACGACGGCGCTCAACCTCTACCTCACGGGAGAGTGCCACTGGATCGACGTGCCGCCGGCCAACGTCATCCAGGAGCTGATGCCCCGGGAAGACTTCAACCCGATCCCCTACCTGGGCACGTACTTCTACCGGGTCAACGTCACCAAGCCGCCCCTGGACGACCCGCTCGTGCGGCGCGCCCTGTCCCTCACGATCCCGCGCCAGGACATCTGCGAGAAGGTCACCAAGGCCGGCCAGGTCCCCGCCTACGCCCTCGTGCCCCCCGGCCTCGCCGGGTACACCAACGCGAACATGCCCCACGGGGCGAGCTACGAGGCGGACGTGGCGGAGGCCAAGCGGCTCATGGAGGAGGCCGGCTACGGCCCCGGCGGCAAGACCTTCCCCACCATCGAGATCCACTACAACACCGCCGACGCGCACATGCAGATCGCGCTCGTCATCGCGGACGCGTGGTCGAAGTACCTGGGCATCAACGCCAAGCTCCTGAACCAGGAGTGGAAGGTGTACCTCGATACCCAGTCCAACGTCGGCTACGACGTCTCGCGCTCCGCCTAGATCGGCGACTACGCGGACCCCAACAACTTCGTGGACCTGTTCGTCACCGGCGGCGAGAACAACAAGACCGGCTGGGGCAACGCGGACTACGACAGGCTGGTGCGGGACGCGGCGGCGGAGCTCGACCCGGCCAAGCGCATGGGCATGCTGCAGGCCGCGGAGGCCATCCTCGTGGACGAGCTCCCGGTGCTGCCCATCTACAACTACGTGACCCAGACCACCTTCAGCCCCCGCCTCGGGGGCTACTTCCCCAACGTCAAGGACGAGCACTTCCCGAAGTTCTGGTACTGGATGGACGAGGAGGAGCTGGCGGCGAAGCGCGCGGGGCTCGCGGGCCGGGACGACATGCAGGCCGTGGAGGCCTGGGGCCCCGAGAACGGGCTCTACCCGCCGGCGCATCCCAAGGGCCGCGCCCGCGCCTCGGATGAAGCCCCGCCGCTGGATCAAGCCCCGCCGCGGGATAAAGAGGGAGGAGACTGAGCCATGCTGCGCTTCCTCGCCCGCCGCTTCCTGTGGTTCGTCATCACCGTCTCGACCGTGATGACCGTGTCCTTCTTCCTGATGCACTCGGTGAAGGGCGGCCCCTTCGACGGGGAGCGCAAGCTCGACCCCGTCATCGAGGCCAACATCAAGGCCCGCTACCACCTGGACTGGCCGCTCTGGCGCCAGTACCTGCAGTACGTCGGCCCGTTCAACCTGGACGACCAGCGCGCCCTCGCCGCCTTCGATGAGGAGGGCGGGTTCTCGCTCTGGCGCTCGGAGGGCGCCGAGGGCGAGCCCACCCGCGCCTTCGGGGGCGTGCTCACCGGGGACTTCGGCCCCTCCTTCCGCTACAAGGACTTCACGGTCAACGACATCCTCGAGGAGAGCCTCCCGATCTCCGCCCTGCTCGGGGTGCTGTCCATGATGTTCGCCATCGCCCTGGGCGTGTCCGCGGGCATCGCCTCGGCCCTGCGGCCAGGCTCGGGCATCGACCTGACCCTGCGCATCGCGGCCACCGGCGGCATCGCGCTCCCCAACTTCGTGATCGCGAGCTTCCTGGTGATCCTGTTCGTGTTCCTGATCCCGCTCCTGCCGGTGGCCGGCTGGGGCACGATCCAGCACATGCTCCTCCCCGGCTTCTGCCTGGGCCTCGTGTTCGCCGCCTACATCGCGCGCCTCACCCGCACGGGGATGCTCGAGACCCTCAGCGCCGACTACATCCGGACCGCCCACGCCAAGGGGCTCGCGCCCCGCACGGTGGTCATGCGGCACGCCCTCAAGGGCGGGCTGCTCCCCGTGGTCTCCTACCTCGGCCCCGCCACCGCGGGCATCCTCACGGGCAGCCTCGTGATCGAGAAGATCTTCTTCATCCCCGGCACCGGCTCGCACTTCATCAACGCCGCGACGAACCGGGACTACACCCTGGCCATG
>JAQWJQ010000258.1 GCA_029248265.1 Planctomycetota bacterium | reverse complement strand
GGCGAGAGCATCTCCTGGACGTCCACCACCATCTGTGGATTGCCGCACAGGAAGACCTGGCAGCGCTCTGGAGTGAGCGGCTGACCGGTGAGCTGCTCGTAGGTTTCGGGCTCCAGGAAGCGGTTGACCCGGCCTCGCAGGCCCTCCCAGGCCTCGGCGGGCTCATCGCCGGTGATCGTGGGGAAGAACCGGAAGCCTTCATCCTCCATGGCGCGGAACTCCTCGAGGTAGCCGAGGTCCCGGACGTGCCGGTCGCTGTAGAGGATGATCGTCCGGCCGAAGCGCGCCCGGGTGCTCTGGTCGTGCAGCATGGGGCGGTAGGGCGCGACACCGGTCCCGGTGCCCACGAGGATCAGGTCCTCGCTGTCGGTGGCCCCCGCGAGGGTGAAGTGCCCCGCGGCGCGCTGCTCCAGGAAGAGCTTGCCGCCGACGGGCAGGTCAAACAGCTTCGGCGTCAGCGCTCCATCGTCGACGCGGCGGATGAAGAACTCCACGGTGTCGGCGCCGGGGACCGACGCGATCGAGTACGCCCGGCGAAGATTGGCTCCTGTCTCGGCGTCCCAGTCCTCGCCTTCGGGGAGGGCCAGGTTGGTGAATTGGCCGGGGGCAAAGTTGGGGAACGTCCACCCAAGGGGGCGGACGGCGAACGTCGCGAGACCGTCCGTCCAGTCATGCCTCGAGACGAGTTCAGCGTTCGGTTCGTGGATCTTCATGGGATTAGGTCGGGCGGGAGCCCCATCGCAGCTTGTTCCGGGGGGGGGCGGACTTCAAGCGACTCCCCCGCCTAGCCGCTTCGGGCAGCCTTGGGGGCTGTTTCAGGGTGCCCTTTTGGGGCCCCCGCTTGCCCCGCCTCCCGTGGACTCCTACCTTTCAGCCATGCTACCCCCGGCCTTGATTCGCCCCGACGACGATCTCTTCGGAGCCGCCGACTGGACCTCCCTGGGTCTGGTCCTCTGCATCGTGGGCGCCTTCTTGATCGCCAACTCGACCCTGTTCGAGCATCCAAGGTCCCTGGTGGCCAGGTACTTCGGGCGGAGCTACGGGCGGCTCCAGTCGGTGAGGGAGTACGTCTACAACCGGGTCCAGACCACCCTCGGCTTCGCCTTCCTGTTGGCGGGCTTCGGCCTTCAGCTCGTGGGGCAGTTTCGCACCGCGGGCGCGTCGGGGCCGCCCCTGTCCATGGTCTGGGTCGGCGTGATCGTGGCGGCTGCGATCGCCCTGCTCTTCAGCGGATGGTGGTGGTCGGTGTGGGCGTTCCGGCGCTACGTGCGAGAGTACTTCGCCCACAACCCCAAGGACTTTCGCGCAGAGCCGATCATGGCCCGGGAGGTCGGGGACCTGTTCGGCGTGACGTCCAGCGAGGACGACACCGTGGAGGATTACGTGGGCCGCCTGATCCGGGAGACCGGGCTACCCCAGCAGCCGGCCGCCGAAGAGCGGGCACCGGCCGAGCGCCGCGGGGCGGCCAAGCTCGGGATCGCCCGTGGGCTCCCCGACGACTTCGACCTCGAGGCCGCCGAAGAGGCGATCTGAGGGCGAGGCCCCGCCACTGTTGAGCGCCCCGCCCGTCCTCTCTCGAGGATGAGGAGGACAGCGTCGTTTGGGTGATGAGGGTCCCGTTGGATCGGGGCGTGGACCCCGGCGCTATTTGCCTGCGTGGCTGACCCGAGGCCCAGTCCGGGGCCCCGTCCGATGTGGCTTGGGTGGGGGCGCGCGGAGCGTCGGCCTTGGATTGATCCGCCTTGCCTTGGGTGAGGTTGCCGGCTTCGTGTGGCCGGTCCGTTGCTGGCTCTGTGGGGCGGCGACGTTGGAGGGCGGAGGGAGCGAGGCGCCGGAGACGGTAGGGCCGGAGAAGGTCAGACCGGAGAAGGTCGAGCCGCAAAAGGTCGAGCCGGCGGACGGGGATGAGAGAGGCGCCGGGGCCGGTGGCTGCGGGACCTGGTGGGCGCCGCGGGAAGGCCGGTGCCGAAGTGGAGCGGAGCATGGGGGCTGGTGCCCGGAGCATGCGCTGACCCCCGGGTTGGATGGGCCCCGCTGCGGTCGGTGTGCGGGCGCTCTCCCGTCAGGGCTCGCAGGGGGGGAGACCTGCTCAGCGTGCCGTCGTCGGCCTCCCGGGTTTCAAACCGTGGTCGCGCCCTTCTCCTACCGCCGGGACGCGGTGCGTGCGGCAGTGCTGGCGTTCAAGCATGGCGGCCGGGCGGACCTGGCCGTGCCCCTGGCACGCGCGATGGCCGGGGGCCTGGGAGCCGGGGGCCTGGGAGCCGGGGGACTGGGAGCTGGGGGACTGGGAGCCGGGGGACTGGGAGCCAGGGGACTGGGAGCCGGGTCGATGCGGCTCCAGGGGGGCGGCGCGGCGCTGCCAGGGCCCGGTCCGTTCGACCTGCTGGTCCCCGTTCCATCCCACCTCGGCCGCCGCCTCGAGCGAGGGTATGACCCCGCTCGGCGACTGACGGAGGCGCTCGAGGTGTGTGGGGTGGGGCTCTCGACGCCGGCCCTGAAGCGTACGCGGGCGACGGCGCCGCAGGGCTCCGCCGGCGCACCCGGTCGGCGCAAGAACGTGCGAGGCGCGTTCCGGGCGCGGGCGCGGGTGCGTACATCGGCGCGGGTCTGGCTGGTGGACGACGTGCTCACGAGTGGGGCCACGGCGGACGCCTGCGCTCGTACGCTCAGGGCTGCGGGCGCCCCGCGAGTGGACGTGCTCGTGCTCGCCCGGGCGTGAGCTTCCCGTGGACGCATGTTCGGGAGGCGCGCCTGTGCTGCTGCCCGGTTACCCTCAGCCACATGTCGCACGCTAGCTCGAACCACGACGGAGGCATGCTCTTCGTCGAACCCTTCGGCGGGATGGCTGGGGACATGTTCCTCGCCGGCTTGCTGGATCTGGCGGACCCGCGTTTTGGGCTCGATGATCTGGTGGCCTTCGCCCAGGCGCTTGTACCGGGCGAGGCGAGCTTCTCCGCGGAGTCGGTCTGGCGGGGGTCGTTGTCCGGTCTGCACCTGGATGTGCGCACGCCCGAGACCGGCCAGTCGCCGCACCGCGGGCTGGCCGACCTCACGCGGCTGCTCGGGGGGTCCCGGCTCTCCGCGGACGCCCAAGGGTTCGCCGTCCGGGTGCTCACCCGGATCGCCGAGGCCGAAGGACGCGTCCACGGCTGTGGCCCCGAGGAGGTCCACTTCCACGAGGTGGGCGCGGTGGACACGCTGGTGGACGTCGGCGGCGCCGCGTTGGCGCTCGAGCGGCTCGGCGTGCAGCGCGTCTACATGTCGGCGCCCATCCTCGGCTCCGGCACGGTGACCTGTGCCCACGGCGAGATGCCGGTCCCGGCGCCTGCCACGGCGGAGCTCCTCCGTGGCTTACCCCAGCGCCTTGGCGGCGGCGGGGAGCGATGCACCCCGACCGGCGCTGCGCTGCTCGCGGAGATGGGAGCGCTCGGCGCCCCGGATCTTGCGCCGGCCTTCGACCTGCCGCCCGCGGAGTGGACCGTGGATCGTGTGGGCTACGGTGCGGGCTCTCGCGACCCACAGGAGGGTCCGCCGAACCTCTTGCGGGTTCAGCTCGGTCGCCCGTCGGCCGGAGCGGGGACCGGGGACAGCGCGGTGGAGGCGGCAACCGCCGTGCATGAGCTGCGCGTCAACCTCGACGATCTTCCAGCGGAGGTCATCGGTGATGTGGTGGTCGGCCTACGGGAGGCGGGGGCCCTGGAGGTCTGGACGTCGCCTGTCTTCATGAAGAAGGACCGCCCCGGGGTCGTGCTTTCGGCGTTGGTCCGACCGGAGCTGCGGGCCGCGGCGGTCTCCGTCTTGTTCGAGCGCTCCTCGACGTTTGGCGTCCGGTGGACCTCAGCGCAGCGCATCGAGGCGGGGAGACGCTGGCATACGGTGGTCATCGATGGCGTGGAGGTGCGCGTCAAGGAGCGAGTGCGTCCGCAATACGAGGGGCGCAGCGCGGACGGGCTGCGTGACTTCTTCTGTGAGCACGACGACGCCGTGCGGCTAGCTCGCCACCTTGGTGTCCCGTTGCGCGAGGCCCACGCCCGCGCCCTCGCCGAGCTCGAGGGGGCGTCTCGCCCTTCCACTTCGGGTTGACCGCGACGGGACGGTCGCACGTCCTCGGCGCTCGCATGGGCCGGCGCGCGGCGCTTCGCTACGGAGCGAGCGCCGCCCGGGACGGATCGGCCAGGCTTCCAGTGGGCCAGGCTTCCAGTGGGCCAGGCGCCCGATGGGTCTGGGCTCCGAGGGGGATCCTGGCGCTCGGGCTGCGCCGCCGGTGAGGGGCGAATCAGCGAGCGGGCATGGTCTCGATGACCCCGCGCTCGCTGGTCTCGATGTCCCGGACGTAGGCGTTGCGCTCATCCACGAGGATCTGCCTCGGCTGGCATGGCACCTCGCCGAAACCGAAGGCCATGAGGATCACCTGATCGCCCTCTTGGACGAGGTGGGCGGCCGCTCCGTTGATGCAGAGGACGCCGGAACCCGGCTCGCCGGGGATGGCGTAGGTCTCGAGGCGAGCCCCGTTCGTGTTGTCCACGATGAGCACCCTCTCGTAGGGGGCGAGATCGACTCGCTCCATCAACTCGGAGTCGATGGTCACGGAGCCCATGTAGTCGAGGTTGGCCTCGGTCACGGTGGCTCGGTGGATCTTGGCTCGCAGGAACTGTCGCATGGCGGTGCCGCGGGGGCGCCGAGAGATTAGTCGCCTGCCGGGCTGCCTTCCAGCCCTGCTGGCGGAGTCCTCGGCACCTAAATCGACGTCCATGCCGCGCTGTGCCCGAGTCTGAGCCCCGCGATGGGCGGAGAACAGGCCGCTGGAGAGGGGGCGGAGGTCGGTCAGAGGCGCTCACGTGGCCTGAGAGGGGGGCAGGACCCGGGTCTGCTGCTGGAATGGGCCGGTCTGGATCTCTAGAGTCAGGGCGGAGCCGCAGGTCGCGCCTCCGTTCGAGCCCGGGCCTCCCTCCCTCCGCACCGCATGTGTCGAGGCCCGCGCACTGAGGGGAACCAGAGAGGGGAATCCAACATGAAGCATCGCATCCTCGCCGTGGTGGCCATCATCGCCACGGCCTTCGCACTCGCACCGTCGACCGATGCCGCCGTACGCATCCAGGACGGCGACTTCCACATCACGACGAGCACCACCGCGGTCCGGAATTTCCCGGACCGAAACGGGTCCTCGTTCATGGACGTCGAGGCCGGCACCATCGTCCGCGCCTTCTCCACCAGCCTTGGTAAGCCTCCGTTCCGCGAGGTCGAGGTCGGCGGCGGCTTCCCCGTCTGGGTCTTTGGAAAGTACCTGCAGCCGACCGCGGTCGACGGCGTGCTCGTGGTGACGGGGACGCGGGTCAACATGCGCCCGAGCCCGGATCTCGATCCGAGCGCCATGCCCCTTCGCTCGTCCAAGCTGAA
>JAQWJQ010000235.1 GCA_029248265.1 Planctomycetota bacterium | reverse complement strand
CGAGTCTCAGTCCGGGCGAGCCTTCGCTCCGGACATCATCGACACCTTCCTGCGGCTCCTCGAGGCGCATGGCAACGAGTGGCTGATGGCGCCGAGGGCGGACCTCGCGGCCGCCGGCCTGCTCGTGCCCGCCGAGAGGGGGGTCCAGGGGCACTCGCAGGCGGGCACCCAGCAAGCTCCCGCCCCGGGCGCAGCCCAGGCCGCGACCGCCCGTCCCTGAGGCTGGATCGAGCCTGGCGATCTGCCCGAGGACGCCCTCCGGCCGGTCATCCAGGAGGAGGGGGTAGTTGGGTCGATCTTCCGCGGCTAAACTGCTCGCCCTTCTCCGGGTACGACGCGTCGCCCCCGGTGCTTTTTTTGTCTGTTGCAGAAACGCCGGCGACGCCCGTCGCTAGGGCAAGGGCCTCCCCGGTGGGACCGATGACCTCCACTACGTTGAATCAGATGCGCACAATCGTCCACGCCCTGGCAGCCCCGCTCTGCCTGGCTGCATTCACGCTTTCGCCCCCCGCCCTCGGGTACGCACCGTCCCCCCCGTCCGCAGACAAGGAGAAGGGGAACGACACCACCCCCATGGTGGACGCCTCCGAGGTCGCGCCCCCGGGCACGGTCACCGTCAAGGGCGGCAGCACTCGAATCGGCTCGAAGCCGAAGGCCCTCGAGGAGCTCCTCCAGACCGAGGCGTACCAGGGCTTCGCGCGGACACTCGACGGCGAGACCCCCCAGCACGACGTCAAGGTCGCGCCCTTCCACATGGGGAAGTTCGAGCTCACCAACGAGCAGTATCTCGCCTTCGTCGAGGACACCGGATACCAGCCCCCCCTGCACTGGGGCGAGGCCGCGATCTTCGCCGCCCAGACCGAGTTCGGGCGTAAGGAGGCCGAGAAGGCCAAGGCCGCGCGGGACGCCGGTGAGCGCTACGTCCGCAAGAACTGGAGCCCCGACATGAAGAAGCGCTGGTGGGAGGACAACTGGTCGGAGGCCGAGTGGGCCATCCCCGAGGGCCTCGAGGTCTCACCGGTCGTCTTCGTGAACTACACCGACGCCACCAACTACTGCGAATGGGCCGGGGTCCGGATCCCGACCGAGGAGGAGTTGATCCACTCCGCCCGCGCCAACAAGGACCAGTGGTTCCCCTGGGGCAACGAGTGGGAAGCGCAAGGTCGCGCCCACACCACCGAGACCGGGCGGAAGAAGCTCTTCAACGTCGGCTCCTTCCCTGGCGGCGCCAGTCCCTATGGCGTGATGGACCAGTCCGGCAGCGTCTGGGAGTGGACCTCCGGCAACTACAGCGCGTACCCCAAGTTCAAGCCGAACAAGTACAAGATCAAGAAGTCCGGAGGCCGCAAGGAGACCCTCGAGCCGGCCCCCCGCTGGAACGCCAACCAACGCGTGGTGATGGGCGGCGCCTTCCAGTTCGGCCTCCTCGCAGCCCGCGTGACGACCCGCCGCGCGACCCCGCGGACCGAGACCACGGACGGGCTGGGCTTCAGGATCGCGGCGAGCACGGTCCCCGGGCGGGACCAGGCGGACACCGTCTGGCGCAACATCGTCCGAAACTCGGGCGCCCGGAAGGCCGGTGAGACCTTCGACACGAGCGAGTCGGTCGGCATCGATCGCTACAGCCTCAAGACCAGCGAGGGCAACCGCCCCGAGGGTTACGCCATCATCGACGGCTACGAGTATGCCGTGTTCGTCCCCCGCAACGAGCTCGCCGAGAGCCCCGGCGGCGAGCTGAACCGCGCCTCTCGGATCGCCCCGGTTCTCTTTGGCTACCTCTCCACCACCATCCCCTTCGCCGAGCCGAAGCTCGACCCCGGTAACTACCTGGTGGCGTACCGCGAGAAGGGCAAGGTCGTCAGCGCTGGCGACGAGGCTGTGGACGACGAGGAGGGAGCCGACAGTGAAGAGGAGCCCGTCGAGATCACCGACGACACCCCGCTCGAGTTCCTCTCCCCCGAGCAACGCCTGCTCCGGCAGATTGACCTGAGCGAGCACCTGATCATCTTCATGGACGCCGAGACCGGCGAGTACGTCGCCTCCATCAAGACGAAGAAGGCCCAGGACCAGAAGGACAACAAGCGCACCTCGGTCACCGGGGTCACCGCCGAGCAGAAGACCGTCTGGGTGGGCGCCACCGTGAAGGACAAGGTCCAGGAGACGCACGACTTCCTCACCTTCGATGCGAAGGTCCGCCGCACGGCCAAGTCGCGCATCATCCCGCTGAGCCTCCGCCTGCGCGTCGAGAACGGCGCCATCGGGTCCGGCTGGCGCAAGTGAGCCCGGCCCCCCCGAGGCCCCCCCGGATCCCAAGCGGCTCCGGGGGGGCTTCTTCGTGGAATCACGTCGCGGCCCTTGGCACGTTATCGCCATGAAGACGCGCCCCCGCATCTCCTTGTGCATGATCGCCAAGAACGAGGAGGCCCTCATCGCCGGCTGTCTCCGCTCCGTCCGAGGCGTGGCCCACGAGGTCATCGTGGTCGACACCGGCAGCACCGATCGTACGGTGGCCATTGCCGAGGCCGAGGGCGCCAGGGTGGTGCACTTCCGCTGGTGTGATGACTTCGCGAAGGCCCGGAACGCCGGCGTCGAGCTCGCCACAGGGACGCACATCCTCATCCTCGATGCAGACGAGCGCCTCGCCCCCAACATGGGAGAGAGCCTGCTGGAGGCCGCCCGCTCGCCACAGCTCCTTCTCGGCTGTCTGCCCCTCTACAACGCGAAGGAGGTGGACGCCGATCCGGCGGAGGTCATGTCCGGCGCGAAGCAGCTGGGGGCACTCGCCTTCGTCCCGCGGCTGTTCAAGAACCTCCCCGAGATGCGCTTCAGCCGCAGAGTCCACGAGACCCTGACGGACGGCTTCAACCAGCTCCACGCTCGCGGGCTCGGCGCGACCGCGACGGTCGGAGCGGCGCTCATCCACTACGGTGACGCACCGTCCCACCGAACCAAGCTTGAGAGGGACCAGCGGAACACCCGGCTGCTCCGACTGTGCCTCGAGGACGATCCCGGCGACGGTGAGATCGCCGGGCATCTGGTGGTTCAGCTCATCAAGGACGGCGCTCATGACGAGGCGCGCGCCGTCGGTGAGCGTCACTTCTCGCCGTTCGTAGAGCGCAACGCGAGTCGCCCTGCCGGGCACTTCGCCGGAAACATGGTGCGGATCGGCTATGCCCTGGGCCTCCTTCAGACGGAGGCTGGAGACCACACTCAGGCCCTGGCGACCATCACCGACGCCCTGCGGTTCACCCCGGAGCAACACCCGAACCTCAGCTACGTCCAGGGCCTCGCCCAGACAGGCCTGGGCGACCTCGCGGGGGCCCAGCGGTCCTTCGAGAAGGTCCTGGCTGCGGACGGCCGCCACTTCGCTCAGCCCGTCCTCCCGTCGATCACGAACGAACTCTCCCGGCTCAAGATCAGCGGGCTCCACCTCGCCCGCGGCGACTACGACAGCGCGCGCGCCGCGCTCCCTCAAGCGGAGGGGCCCTGGAGCTTCGCCAGATCACTCCTCGCCGCAGAGATCGAGGTCGAAGCAGGGAGTCCGGAGCTGGCGATGGCGATCCTCGCGCCGTTCGTGGACCTCGACGGGCTCGCCCCGGACTGGTACGTCCTCGTGCACCGCGCCCTCACGGCCCTCGGGGACGACACGGGGAACCTGCTCGGGATCGCCTCGAACGCGAGCCCCGGCGCCTGGCTGGAGCGGCGGCGCGCGGTCATCCCGGCCTGAGCCGGCCAGACCCGCGCGCTCCAGCCGCCGTCATCGACGCGCCGGAACGGGGCTTCCGTTCGGGCGCGCCAGGCGCCGCGGGTGACCTCTGTCAGAAGCCCGCGACGTTGCGCTCGAGGAGCTCCTTCTCGAGCTCCAGCTCCTCGACCCGGAGGCGCTCGGCGGCGATCACGTCGTCGCCCGCCTTGGCCAAGAAGCCGGGGTTCTCGAGCTTCTTCTTCGCACCAATGAGCGCCTTCCCGGCCTTGGCAGCCCGCCCCTCAAGCACGGTCTTGAGCTTGTCAAAGTCGACATCCTCTCCGAGGACGACGTAAGCCTCGATGCCGCCCGCCACCGCCACCGCGCTCGCCGCAGGGCGAGGGGCGCCGGTGTCCAGCGTGAGGGACTCCAGGAACGCGAGCGAGCGGATCGCTCCCTGGTGCCGCTCCAGGACCGCCCGGAGGTCGTCGCGGCTGACGTTGGCGGTGACGGGCAGAGGCCTGCGTTCCGCGACCATGGTCAGCGCGCGGACCTGCCGGACGCACCCGACCAGGTCCTGAACCGCCTGCATCTCTCCCTCGGCCTCGTCGTCGACAGCGAGCCCGTCGCCCGTGGGCCAGGGCGCCACGGCCAGCATGTGCTCCGGCTCCTCCCCGAGAGTCTCGTGGAGCGCCTCCCAGAGCTTCTCGGTGATGTACGGCGTGAACGGGTGCAGGAGGCCAAGGGTGTCCTTGAGGACCCGCGCGAGCGTCGTCCGGGCATCCCGCGCCGAGGCCTCGTCGTCGCCCGTCAGGCGGTGCTTCGAGAGCTCGACGTACCAGTCGCAGAAGTCGTTCCACACGAACCGGTACATCATCGAGGCCGCGTCATTGAAGCGGTACTCGTCGAGGGCCGAGGACACCTCGCTGATGGCCCGCGCGAGGCGGCTCAGGATCCACCGGTCCTCGAAGCGCGTGGACGGCTTGTCCGAGCGGTCGCCCGCGAGGTTGAGCATCACGAAGCGCGCGGCATTCCAGACCTTGTTGCAGAAGCGGCTGCCCTGCTCGAAGCGGTCCGGCGCCAGGCGCACGTCCTGCCCCTCCTTCGTGAGGAGCACGAGCGAGAAGCGGACCGCGTCCGCCCCGTACTGCTCGATCATGTCCAGCGGGTCGATCCCGTTCCCCGCCGACTTGCTCATGCGCTTGCCCTTGGCGTCGAGCACCGTGGCGTGGATGTAGCAGGTCGAGAAGGGGTTCCGCTCGCCTTCGGGGCGCTCCGGCATGAAGGCGTAGCCCGCCATCACCATGCGCGCGACCCAGAGGTAGATGATCTCCTGGGCCGTCGAGAGGAACTGCGTCGGGTAGAAGCGCGCGAGGTCCGAGGCGCCCTTGTCCGGCCAGCCGAGGGTCGCGATCGGGAAGAGCCACGACGACGCCCAGGTGTCGAGCACGTCGGGGTCCTGGCGGACGATGGGCTTACCGGTCTTGGGGTGCGCGTCGCCGATCTCGAGCCCGTCGACCGACGCCACCGCCACGTCGTCCTCGTCGTACCACACGGGGATCCGGTGCCCCCACCACAGCTGGCGTGAGATACACCAGTCCTGGACGTTCTCGAGCCAGTGGAGGTAGACCTTGCCCCAGCGCTCGGGCCGGAACTGCAGGTCCCCCTTCTTGAGCGCGCCGATGGCCGGCTCCGCGAGCGGCTCCATCTTCACGAACCACTGCTCGCTGACCAGCGGCTCCACCGGTGACTTCGACCGGTCCGACGTGGAGACGTTGTGGGTGATGTCCTCGACCTCGCCGAGGAGGCCCATCTCGTCCAGCTGCGCCACGAGGTCCTTGCGGACCTTCTCGCGCGTCTGACCGGCGAAGGGTCCGCCGTTGTCGTTGAGGGAACCGTCCTTCTCCAGGAGGTTGATGATCGGCAGGTTGTGCCGCTGGCCGCGCTCGTAGTCCGCGGGGTCATGGCCAGGGGTGATCTTCACCGCGCCCGAGCCAAACTCGGGGTCCACGGAGTCGTCCGCCACGATGGGGATCTCGCGGTCCACGAAGGGCAACTGCACCGTCTTCCCCACGAGGTCGCGATAGCGCTCATCGTCGGGGTGTACCGCCACGCCGGTGTCACCGAGCATGGTCTCGGGTCGCGTGGTGGCGACCACGAGGAACTCACCATCGCGTCCGGTGATCGGATAGCGGAGGTGCCAGAGCTTCCCCTTCTTCGTGACGTACTCGATCTCGTCGTCGCTGACGGCGGTCTGGAGCACGCAGTCCCAGTTGACGAGGCGGGCGCCGCGGTAGATCAGCCCCTTCTCCCAGAGGTCGACAAAGGACGTGCGCACGGCGAGGGACATGTCCTCGTCCATGGTGAACTTGGTGCGGGTCCAGTCGCACGAGCAGCCGAGGCTCTTGAACTGGCGCAGGATCATGTTCCCGTGCTCCTCCTTCCAGTCCCAGATCCGGCGCAGGAACTCCTCCCTGCCGAGGTCATCGCGGGTCTTGCCCTCCTCGGCGTAGATCCGCTTCTCCACCACGGCCTGCGTCGCGATTCCGGCGTGGTCGGTGCCCGGGACCCAGAGGGTGTCGAAGCCTGACTTGCGCCGGTGGCGGACCACGATGTCCTGCACCGTCCCGTTCAGGGCGTGGCCCATGTGCAGGACCCCCGTCACGTTGGGCGGCGGGATCATCACCGTGAACGGCTTGCCGCTCCCCTCACCCTCAGCGGGCGGTTGAAAGCAGCCGGAGTCGTTCCACTTGGTGTAGAGCGGCTCCTCGATGTCCTTGGGTGTGTAGCGCGTCGAGAGTTCCATGGGATTGGGGCCCGACTGAGAAGGTCGGGGCACCCATGGCATCCGACCCAAGCGGGCCGGTCAAGCCGCGCCACCAGATCGTCAAAAAGCCGCCCTCTTCCCCTGGCCCGGATCAGTGCACCCTGGCGAGCCCGACGGACACTCCAGGGAGGTCTGAAGCCAGGGCTGCGAGGGCCCGGGAAGCGTTGAGCGACACATCCCGGGGACGCGGCGCTCCGGCGTCCAGCTCGGCCTGATGAGTCGGAACCAGCTCAGCCTCAGCCTCATCGCGGGAAAGCCCCATGGATTGGAGCACCGCGACTCCAAACCGATGCCGGGAGACGCGATCGGGCCCGGCGAGGTGCACCACTCCCGGCGCGTCAAAGTCCAGCAGCTCCACGAGCGCCGCCCCCGCGCAGGAGACCTCCAGCGGGGTCCGCCACTCATCCACGAAGAGGCGAGGGCGCTCGCCCCGCTCCACCTGCTCCAGGATCGAGTCGCTGGCGCCGAGCCCGCGCCCCGCGGAGTTCCCGTAGAGCAGCGGGAGCCTGGCCACGGTGGCAGACGGCATCGCCTCGAGCACCGCCCGCTCCCCCGCGAGCTTGGAGCGCCCGTACTCGGAGACAGGGCCAGGCGACGAATCCTCGTCGAAGCCCCCGTCCGGCGCGTCCTCGGCCCCGAAGACCTGGTCCGTACTCACATGAATGAACCGCGCGCCGTGCTCCTGGGCCCAGGCGGCGAGCTGTGCCGGCACCTCTGCGTTCAGGGCGTTCGCCCCCGGCGGGTCGGCCTCGCAGGCCGCGGCCCGGCTCAGGGCCGCGCAGTGCACGATTTCAGTGGGCCGGACCCGCTCCAGGAGGCCCCCGGCGTCCGACAGCAGGTCCGCCTCGATCCACTGCGCCGCCTCTCGAGGGGAGCAGAAGCGAGGCGCGAGCAACGCCGAGCCACGGCACTGGCCGACCACGAGGGGCCCGAGGGGCTCGGCCAGGGTGCCCTCCGCCTGGCTCCGTGCCACCGCCGCGGCAACCACGTGGGCCCCCAGGAAGCCGCTCGCACCGGTGATCAATGTCGTTCGTTCCACGCCGGGAAGGGTACTCCAGCAGGGCGCGCCGCCGGGGCCGCGAATCCGCTCCCCCTCCCTCCCCGCCGATCGCTATGGTTCCGGTCATGTCCCGCCCTGCACCCCATGCGTTCGAGATCGGCGGCCTCCCCATCGGGAACGGCCCCCTCTTCTTCCTGGCCGGCCCCTGCGTGCTCCAGTCGCGCCAGCTCGCCCTCGACATCGCCGGCACCCTCCGGGACCTGATGGCCGAGCGCGGCCTGCCCTTCATCTTCAAGGCGAGCTTTGACAAGGCCAACCGCTCAAGCCTCGGCGGCGGCCGTGGTCCGGGGATGGAAGAGGGCCTTCAGTGGCTCTCGGAGATCAAGGAGGAGATCGGCGTCCCGGTGGTGACCGACGTCCACCTCCCCGAACAATGCGCGGCGGTGGCCGAGGTCGTGGATGTCCTCCAGATCCCGGCTTTCCTCTGCCGCCAAACAGACCTGCTTCTCGCCGCCGCCACGACCGGCAAGCCGGTGAACGTGAAGAAGGGGCAATTCCTCGCACCGTGGGACATGGCGAACGTGGTGAAGAAGTTGACCGACTCCGGCGGTGAGCGCGTGATGGTCACCGAGCGCGGCACGTCGTTCGGCTACGGGCGCCTCGTCGTTGATATGGCCGGCCTACGCGACCTCGGGGAGACCGGACACCCGGTCATCTTCGACGCCACCCACAGCGTCCAGCGGCCCGGCGCCCTCGGGGACAGGACCGGCGGCGACAGGACCCTGGTCCCCCTGCTCGCACGCGCAGCAGTCGCCACAGGCGAGGTCCACGGCCTGTTCATGGAGACCCACCCCGACCCGGACAGCTCGCCGTCGGACGGCCCGAACATGGTCCTGCTCGACCACATGCCTGCAGTCCTCGACGAGCTTCTGGCCGTCCACGCCGCGGTCTGAACCGCGGACGAGCGTCCGTCAGCGGACGCCGAGGTCTTCGCCGTCCAGCCCGTCCACTGGGGCGCACCCGGCGAGGCCGAGGAGCGTGGGCACCGCGTCCTCGGTTCCGACCCGGTCACTCCGCGTGGCCGCGGAGACCCCAGCGCCCAGGAAGACGAGCGGCACCCGGCGGTCGTACATATGGTGCGAGCCGTGGGACGTGCCGCGCCCGCTAGGAGCCAGGACCCCGGCCTCCTGGAGCAACACCACGTCAGGCGAGCGCCCAGGGAAGTAGGTGTTCCGCAGGAGCATCTCGCTGCCCCTCGCCTCAGCGGTCAGGGCAGCGACGGCGCGGTGATCGTGGACGCTCTGGACCCAGCCCGTGGAGCTGGCCAGCGCCTCGGCGACCTCCAAGAGGCGGTCGCACGCCGTGTCGACATCGATCTCAGCCTTGGCGAGGTCGGGGCGGTCCATGACCAGGCCACCATCCCTGCGGTAGACCCGCACGCGGTGTCCGAGCGCCTCCGAGAGCGCCACGCTGGCCTGCGAGGTGAACGACGCCGATTCAGCCGCCGACACGCGGCGCGCGGGTTGGCCAAGGTCCGCGACATACTCCGGGAGCGGGAGAACGCCGTGGTCGGCGCTGAGCGCCGCGACCCAGCGCCCGGCCCCGACCCGCTCATCCAGCTCATCGAAGAACGAGCCGAGCTCACGGTCCAGGCAGAGCAGCAGGTCGGTGACCTCCCGGCTGTAGGGCCCGAAGCTGTGGCCCACCACGTCACAGCCGGAGAAGCTCATGGCGAGCAGGTCCGTCGCCTCGTCCATTCCGAGCTCCAGCTCTCGCATGGTGAGCCGTCCCATCTCCGCCGTGAAGTGGTCCACGAGTGGGGTCTGATAGACCTCCCCAGCGAGCCGTGCGGCGCTCGATGAATCACCGAGCCTGTAGGGCAACGAGATGCCGCGGTCGCCGAAGGGCCGCTCCCCCGGGCGCTCGTCCGGCGCCGTGCCGAGCTGCGCCACGTCGGCGGGGAGCTCCGGGACCCACTCCCAGCCGCCCGCCTGCTCCAGCCAGGAGGAGTTCCAATTTCGGACGAAGGTGGGCAGCTCCTCGGCGTACCAGCTGGAGGTGACGAAGCCCGCCCCGCCCTTGTCCCACCAGAAAATCGCCCCGTCGGAGCGCCCCCCCATGCCGATCGCCGCGCGATCCTTCGCGGAGACCGAGGCGACCTTCGCGCCGGGTACCTGCGCCTGCAGGTACTCACCGAGGGTCGGGCGCGCGATGTTCAGGGGTGAGCGATACCCCGCCTTGGCCGCCGGCTCGCCGCCTCCCGCCGGGGGGGGCGACTTCACCGTGAAGGCCCCCTTGTCCTCCACGCAGTAACGGAACTTCCCGGTCTCCCGCTCGAAGAAGCCGTTACCGACGATGCCGTGACTCCTGGGGAGGCACCCGGTCGAGAGGGTGGTGTGCCCTGCCCCCGTCTCGGTCCTCGCGTAGTCCAAGGTCGCCGCGCTGAAGACCGTCCCCTCATCAAGCAAGCGCGCGAAGCCCCCGGTGAAGGCCGGCCGGAGCCGCGTGAGCTGCTCGGGAATCATCTGGTCCACCGAGAGCAACACGACCAACCGCGGCCTGGGCGGCGGCGCCCCGCCCTCGCCCGAAGCCGGCTCCTGACGAGGCGAAGACGCGAAGGAGAGGGCGGCTGAGGCGGCGGCCGCCGTGAGAATCAGGCTGGTGAGGGAGGTCACGTTCAGTGGGGGGCGGCTTGGGTCGCGGCTCGCGGGGGCGCGGGATTGTGCTGCGGGGGTGCGCTACCCCCAACCACAGCACCGGACGACACGCGTCCCGTGTCCGTAACTCCATGCTAATGGGTGACATCAGACAGCCCAGAAAACGTTTCGCACCTCTATCTCTGCCCCCCGTTTGCCAATTGCAATTTCCTGCGTATTCTCTGGGGCTCCAACGGCGACATGACAACGGCAAACCAGGCGCGAGCCTGGGACGCAAAGCCACGGGCCCCCTGCGGGTAGCCGAGCTTCCAAATGTCGACCACCGACCCTTTGGGTCCGTCGTCCGAGGAGCGCCGCGGAACCCTCACCGGTTTCGCCTCGGACTTGGAACCGTGGGTCGGGTGGGAACAACTGTTCCTCATCTGCCCTCCGGACCGGGGTCGGCTCCGGCCGGCCCCGGGACGGTTTCCTCTGCGCCGGGGCGGGATCGTGGTCGGATCTGCGAGATCCATCCACTCCCATGAGCCACCACGCTGCCACCTCCCCCCGCAAGGGCATCGCGTCTCGACGCGTCGTCCGCCAAGGGGTGCAGTCAAGCGGTCGGGACGGTGATGGACACGCAGCACTCTCGTCGCCCCACGGCTTCGGCCAGGGGCGATGTGGGCAGGGAGACGGACGTGTGGGGACACGGACGCCTCCCTTCAGGAGGAGCAGATCCCGGGCCGTCGTGGGGACGACGCGCTCAGGTGTCGTGGATAAGGAATCGTGCGTTGTCGGGAGGTCAGGGACCCTTCCGTCACAACCGCACCTCGGTCCGGCGGTTTCCGTCGTTCGAGACGCATGGGGGTCGGTCGCGATCTGATCGTGACCGAGTGCGTTCTCGGAGAGCCTTCTGGCTCGAGACCGGGAGTCCTGGGAGGGCTCGGAGCCGAGAGGTTCCGGGCCCTCTCTCTTTTGTCGCCGAGGCGACGGCCGTCAGACGAGGCTGTCGGCCTCGTGGGCCCTGAAGCGATCCTGCAGCCGCTCGATGAGGCGGGTGTGGATCTTGCAGACGCGCGACTCAGAGAGCCCTGTCAGGTCACCGATCTCGCGCATGGGCAGCTCTTCCCAGTACTTGAGATAGACGATCCGACGCTCTTGATCTGACATCCGCTGGGAGACGAGCTTCATCAGCTCATCACGCGAGAGGCGGTCGCCTGGAGCGTCGACCCCGTGGTCTTGGACAATGTCGAGCGGGCTGGCCCCGCCGCCGTCTTCGCCCCCATCATCAGCCGGCATGGACCCGCTGGGGGTCCCCGGAAGCCCGACCCCAAAGGTCTGCTGGTAGACGTCGAGGTCGAAGCCCATGGCCGAGGCGACCTCGCTGTCGTTCGGGTTCCTCCCCCACTCACGACGCAGCTGCTCGACCGTGCGCTTCTGCTGCTCGATCTTCTGGCGCCACGGGCGCGGCAGCCAGTCCTGAGAGCGAAGCTCGTCGAGCAGCGCCCCCTTCACTCGGAGCTCGCAGTAGGACTCGAAGCGGACGCCGCGCTCGGGATCGAAGCCCCGGATGGCGCTGATGAGCCCGACGTTCCCGGCGGTCAAGAGGTCCCCACGGTCCACGGTGCGCGGGAGCCTCGCCCCGAACCTTCGGACGATCTGCTTGATGAGCGGCTGGTAGTGCTCCACGAGCGCGTTGCGCGTCTCGTCGCCAGGCTCGGCCCTGAAGGCTGCCCAGAGAGCATCTACCAGCAGAGCCGCTGAGTCCTGCTCGGCGGGCGCCGAGGCGGACACGCCAGGCTTTGAGTTGGGGTCAGATTGAGCAGCCAAGTCGAGTGCGGTGCGGGTTCGAGGAGGTCAGCAGGCAGGGTGCCCGGTCGCCGTTCTACGGACGAAAGCCTCCTCGCGACCTAGTAGGTACCGATACGAGACCGGCACGTTCAACAGTTCCTCACCGAGTGGAGGGCACTCCGCTCCTTCGGCGCCGAATCACGCGCGGGAGAAACGTCGCCAATCGCCCCTAAACGCCCGCTGGAAGCACTTTGCCGCACGCGCCAGCACCGCGAAGAGCGGGCCGTTTTTTTTGCCCTGAAATGGAGTAAGCGAGGCCTCCCGTCCCTTCGAGAGCAGCCCACTCCAGGTCAGATCTCGTGCTCCCCGAGGTCTTCCGAGTAGCCGAGTGACACCATCACAGCGCGCTCCGCCGCGCGCATCGCGGCGCGCTCCTCGGGTTCGTGGTAGTCGAAGCCGACGAGATGAAGCGCTCCATGAACCACATAGAGCGCCTGCTCTCGGACGACCGCAACGTCACGGAGGTCGGCCACCTCACGCGCACGCTCGACGCTCACGTAGATCTCGGCGTCGGGCCCGTGCTGCTCCGGAGGGCCTTCCCCCCTCAGGTCGAAGGTGATCACGTCTGTCCGCCCTGGGTCGCCGAGGAATTGCCCGTGCAAGCGCGCGAGCTCCGCATCGTCCACGAAGACGACGTCCACGCGCAGGCCTGGTTCCCCACCGTGCTCGAGGGCAGCCCGGAGCGCCGCGAGCGCGCCAGCCTCGTCGAGTTCCGCGGGGACCTGGGGCACCGTCCAGACAGCGGAGAGTCCGGTCACCCCTCGGCCTCGTCGTGCGCGGGGCTCGCCGGCGCTCCACCGCGGTCTCGACCGTCGCGGTCATAGGCCCGGACGATCTGCGCCACCAGCGGGTGGCGCACCACATCCGCCGCCTCGAACTCGATGAAGCCGACCCCCTCGAAGCCGCGCAGGCGCCGCGCGCCATCCACCAGCCCGCTGCGCTGGTTCCGCGGGAGGTCATTCTGAGAGGGGTCTCCGGTGACGACCATGCTCGAGCCCTCTCCGAGGCGAGTCAGGAACATCTTCATCTGCGAGGCGGTCGTGTTCTGCCCCTCGTCCAGGATCACAAACGCGTTGGAGAGCGTGCGGCCGCGCATGTAAGCGAGCGGGGAGATCTCGATGATCCCCGCCTCCTCCATGCGCGCCAGGTCGTCGGCCTCGATCATGTCCCGCAGGGCGTCGTAGATCGGCCGCAGGTAGGGGTTGAGCTTCTGCTGCAGATCCCCGGGCAGGAACCCGAGGTGCTCGCCAGCCTCGACCACCGGACGCGTGATGATCAGACGTCGGACCTTGCCGCGCCGCAGGCGCTGGACCGCAGCGGCGACGGCGAGGTACGTCTTCCCCGTCCCCGCAGGTCCGAGGCCGAAGACGAGGTCGTTCTTCTCGATGGCCTCGAAGTAGCGTCGCTGGTTCTCGCTTCGAGGC
>JAQWJQ010000232.1 GCA_029248265.1 Planctomycetota bacterium | reverse complement strand
GCCGGCTTCGCTCGGGCCTCGCCTTCAGCCCCCCATCAGGGATCGAGCTTCCGGGGGGTAGCAGCAGAACACCTCGGCGTGCCCCTCCAGTGAGATGGAGAGCCTGAGGAAGTCACCCGCCGCGAGCAGCGGCCTCAGGGGCGCGGGCAGGATGACGGTGAAGGTCTCGTCGCCCGAGCAGGCTCGCACGCGATCCCCGGAGGTCTCGAAGGATCCAGGCTGCTCCTCGTCCAGGTGGATGAGCTCGTACCCCTGGCCGCGATCGGAGTCCGACTCATCGCTGAAGGCCTGGTCTCGCTGGCCCGAGCCCTCGAGGGCGCCGTTCGCGTGGCGCATCCTCGGGAGTGAGGACTCGAGGCCATCGAGGGCGTCCAGGAACTCGGAGCCGAGGTCGACCTCGTGCGCGTCCAGGGCCCACTCGCAGAATTCCCGGAGCGCGCGCACCAGGCGCCCCGCCTCCTCGTCGCTGCTCAGCGCGTTGGCTTCTTGCAGCCAGAAGCTCGAGAACTGGAAGAGGTCACGCCCCTTGAGTTCCTCGAAGACACCGATCGGGCGGGCGAAGGTGGCGAGGTGGCTCAGGGGGTCGAGCAGGGCCACGTCGAAGCCCTCCCGCGTCGCCGTCAGCTCCCACTTCATCTCCTCAATCATGGCGCCGACGACTCCTGGGAAGTCCGGGGCGGGGCTATCCGCGTCCTCTTCTGCGGGGTCATTCCCTGTGATTCCCAGGTCCTCCTCGAGCTTCTGGAGCAGCACCCCGGCGTCCTGACCCTGCGCACGCCCAAGGCTGAATTCGTCGATGGCTTTCGTTCGCTCATCGTCCTCCTCCTGGCTTGCTGGAGCCGTCGAAGGGGTGGCGGCCGCCGGGCGGGCGCTCGATCGCGCCGCTGCGCTCCGGTCTCCGCTGGCGAGGTCCCAGGCCCGGATGAGCGCGCCCCGGGCGGCCTCGAGGTCCACCTCGGTGTCGAAGGCGAGCTTCTCCAGGATCACTTCCATGGGGTCCGAGACGCCGTGGACAAGCCGCTCTGGGTCCCGCGGTGATGCGGCGAAGGCCGCGAGGGCCTCGTGGATGAGCGCCTCGGGGATCCCAACCTCGAAGAGCACGGCCATGGCCTCACCTCGGGGATCTTGGGCCGCCTCGGCTGAGGCTCCCCCCTGCTCCTCGATCACGGCTGGCGTCGAGGCCTCAGCCTCCCCGAAGAACATGGCCTCCAGCTCTCGCTGGCCGACGCGGAGTACGTTCACGGAGCTCTCCTCACGGGCGCGTCCAAGGTCGCGTGTCAGGGCCTCTCGAATCTCGTCGCTGCGCACGATGGCAATGGTCGGCGACGCGACGTTGCCTCCATCCCCCGCGGGGTAGAGCCGTCCGACGAGCAGGTCCCCGTGGCGCAGGCGGCCCTCCAGGCCCACGGTCGACAGCGCATAGGTGCCGAAGCCACCGAGGTCGCGGGCCCAAACCGTCTCCTCGGCGTCGGTGGACTCCACCTCGAAGACCCCCGTGTGGGAGCGGAGCAGGGCGTCCAGGGCCGTGACCAGCTCCTGCTCTTCGGCTTCACCACCGTCCTCGTCGGCCATGCTGCGGGCGGCGGTCTCCCTGAAGGCCGGCGCCAGCTTCTCTGCCACGCTGCCGCGGACGGCCGGGCTGTGGTGCTCCAGCAGGAACCACTCGAGGTGCCTTCGCCCTGCGAGGAGCGTCTCACGAGGGTCCCCGGCCGCCCCGGGGCGACCTCCCTGGAAGAACGTCTTCACGCTTCCCTCGAACTCGGCGTTCAGGTCCATCTGGGCGCGAACGAGCGAGCCCAGGACCTCCAGGCAGCGTCCGATACTTGCGGGGGCGAGCGTCATGACGGGGACACTAGCAGGCGGCACCGCTCTTGGCGGCGTGGGCCTGGGCAGATCCGGTGCGGGGTATGCCCTCCAGGGCGGGCTGGACCGCGGATTGTCCGCCAAATCCGGGCCAGACCCCCGAGGTCCGCGCCGATGGCCATGGGGAGGTCAACATGGTATTAGCACTCCTTCAACAGGCGTCTGACGCAGCAGGATCAGGGGGGTCACCCCTCGGTGGGCACCCCTGGATCGATTACGTCGGGCTGGGCATCGTCATCTTGTTCTTCTTCCTGGGCATCAAGCACGGGCTCGTCTGGCAGGTGACGCGCCTCCTCGGGATGCTGGCCTCGGTCTACATTGCCAGGACCCTGTCGCCCGAGCTGGTGCCCAAGGTCCAGACGGTGCTGCAGCTCTCGATGAAGGTCTGTGAGGGGATCGTCTGGTTCCTCGTGTTCCTGGTCTCGCTGCTGGGGATGGCCTTCATCGGCATGGTCGGGAAGCGTGCCCTCGAGGCCGTCCAGCTCGGCCCCATGGACCGCCTCGGAGGCGGCATGGCTGGCGCCTTCACCGGCCTGGTGGTCCATTGCGTGATCCTCGTGATGCTCACCTCTCTGGCCACCGCCGACTGGGCCTCGCGGACCATGCGTGGCAGCGCGAGCGCCACGATCCTCGACAACCTCTCCCGGAAGAGTCACATCCTCCTCAACGCACAGGCGGCTGAGAAGATCGTGGACCCCTGGGGGCACGTGCACGACTCCCACATTCAGGAGGCCAACCGCGAGGAGATTCGCCGCCAGCAGGAGGAGAGCCGCCTGCGTGAGAAGCGCCTCCGGCAGCAGGCAGATGAGGAGCTCCGGCGGCGTCGTCAGCAGGATCAGGCGTCCAAGGTCCGCTGAGCCGACGTCCCTTCGTCAGGTCACAATCCACTCGGCGGCGAGGTCCCATGTCAGGGCCTCGCCGTCGACGTTGATCTGGCTCCCCGGGACGCGCTCCTGGATCGCGGCGAGGGCCGCCTCCTCCAGCATGATGGGGCGCCCGGCTCGGCCCATCAGGCGGCTCCCCTCCCAGCGCCAACGCCACTCGGACGCCTCGGCCGCCTCGGCGGCGACCAGGAGCAAGGCGGCGCCAGCCCAGGGCACCTCCCACCCCGAGAGGGCTGAGGGGGCGAGTTCGGGCGGGGTGCCCTGGACGTGAACGGTGTGCTCTCCGGTCCGCTCCAGGGTCCGCAACGTGAGGTCCCACAGGATCTGCAGGGCGCGTCGCTCACGACGCGCCATGAGCATGTCCGCGCCACTTGAGGTCGAGACCACCGCGAGGGCGAAGCCCAGGTCCTCGAGCCTCCGGGATCCCGAGGCCAATTCACCGGCCTTCTGGGCGAAGAGCGCCTCCCCACCAGGGATTTCGAGCAGGGACCGGAAGCCGACCAACAGCTGCGTGCCGTTGTTCATCTCGTGGATCAGCACCGGCAGGAGTGCCCGGGGGACGGACTCTTGGGACCATGAAGCCATGCCCAGAGGGTACCCATTTGGAGGGGCGGACTCGCGGCCGTTGTGCCCCTGGTCCACAGCTCCTGCCAGCAGGTGCAGCGCTCGGGCGCCGGAGACGCTATTCTCCTGCCCAGCACAGGCCGGAGTGGCGGAATCGGTAGACGCGACGGATTCAAAATCCGTTGCCCGCAAGGGCGTGTGGGTTCGAGTCCCACCTTCGGTACCAATCCTGTGCTCAGGGAGTGCGGGCGAGCCTCCTATCGAGGGACCCGCTCTCGCGGCGTTTGGGCTTGCCAGTGACTGGATCTTCAAGTCGCGGGCTCTCCCAGTCGCGGGCTCTCCCTGTGGCCGGGCCTAGAGGGCGCGCGTCACAAGCTCGAGGCAGAGCTCCCTGAACCCGACCCCGTCCGCGGCGCCAGCCAGAGGGAGGAGCGACCGCGGCGTGAAGCCCGGGAGCGTGTTGGCCTCGAGCAGTACCGGCTCGACCCCCTCCTCGAAGATAAAGGCGCCATCGGGCTCCCGCCTCGCGGGGACGATGAAGTCGATGCGCCCGTACCGTTCGCCGCCGAAGGCGGACCAGGCCGACAGAGCCCGTTGCTGCAGTCGCGCCGCGAGCCCTGCGGGTAGGTGCCGGGGCGGGCAAAACTCATCGGCCCCGTGGGCTGCGGAGTACTTCTGCTGGTGGTCGAAGAACTCGCCTGGGGCAGGGACGATCTCGGCGACCGGGAGAGGCACGGCCGCCCCCCCATCCCCGATCACCCCGACGGTGGTCTCGAGGCCCACGACCTCCGCCTCCACGAGGACGTCCGCTCCGCTCTCGGCGACGGCGTCGCACGCCTGCTCGAGCTCCGCGACCGTGGCGCATCGATGCACGCCAAAGGAGGAGCCCGCAGAGGGGTGCTTCACGAACCGTACGGGGCCGGGCACCCCGAGGGCCCCCTCGAGTGCGCTCGCGCGGTCCTCAGCCAGGGCCGACCTGGTCACGAGGGCCGCAGGGGCCACGCGCACGCCGGCTGCGGCGGCGGCGTTGCGGCTCAGGTGCTTGTCCATGCACAGGGCAGAGCAAGCCGGCCCTGCTCCCGTATAGCG
>JAQWJQ010000222.1 GCA_029248265.1 Planctomycetota bacterium | reverse complement strand
AGTACGTGGAGGACGACGAGCTCCTCGAGGTCACGCCCAAGAACCTCCGGCTCCGCAAGCGCCTCCTCGACGAGAACGAGCGCAAGCGCGCCAAGAAGAAGGCCGCCGCGGTCGTCTGAGGCCGCCGGCACGCCCCCTCAGGCGAGGCGCACCGCCGGCCGGCCCCCGGGGATCTCCGGGGCCGGTCGACGGCGCGGCCCACGTCACTCGCCGACCTCCAGGACGAGGCCGTCCAGCCCCTGCACACCCAGGTTGTTCCCGAGCCGCGGAGTGTCTGTGCCGTCGGTCACGATGCGGTTGACGTCGAGCTGGATCTGGCCCGAGCCGGCCCCGGTGGTTTCGATGAGCTTGCCGCTCACGATGGGGCCGTTGTCGTCGGCATGAGCGCCGGGCATGATCGCCGCCACGGCGCTGATCATGTCGTTGGTCTGGTGGCCGTAGAGGGCCACGCCTGCTGCCGAGATGAGGGCCACGCCTGCGGCGAGGAGCGAGTACTCGAGAAGGGCAGCGCCCTTCTCGTCACGGATGAACTTCTTGAACATGGGATGGATCGGGTCAAATCTATGAGCGAGCGAGAGCTGCCAGGAGCGGCTCCGCTCTTGCGTTCGAAAATGCCGCCGAGCAGGGAGCGGTTCCCAGAAAGCTGAATTCGTGCGCTCCCGCCGCAACGCTTCGAACGCCGCGGGGCGAGGTCAGCGCTCACCACGCGGCTGCCCGCTCGACGATGCGGCGCGGCCGGCAGCCCCCACGCCTCCATCGGCGGGCCACGCGCGAACCCGTGGAGGCGGCGCCGCCGCCACGCAATGCCTGAACCCCTCGATCCCCACTGCGCCTCCTGCGGACGCCGCATGACACCCCGTCGCAGCACCAAGGACCAGGCGACCCCGGCGCGCTATTGCAGCGCCGCCTGCCGCAAGCGCCGGATCCGCCCCGTGGACCTCGCCCTCGAGGCCGCCATCGAGACGCTCCTGGCGGCCCGCCCACAGAGCGCGAGCATTTGCCCCTCCGAGGCCGCCCGCGAGGTCGAACCCGTGGACTGGAAGCCTCTCATGGAGCCCGCCCGCCGTGCGGCCCGCCGCCTGGTCCTCGCTGGGCGCGTGGAGATCACCCAGGGGAGCCGTCCCGTGGACCCGTCCACGGCCAAGGGGCCCATCCGCGTGCGCCGAGTGCGCTGACGGCACCCTGACGGTCTCGCTTCGGGGCCGCCCACCGCCACCCGAGCCGGGGCCGCGGCGAATCGTCCCTTCCGAAGCGCCCCCTACTGTCCGACAATCTGCACATGGCCACCGCGACCCCGAAGCTGATCTCTGCGCTCCGCACCACCGCCGCCCGCCTCCGGGAGGGCTCCAACTTTCAGTGGGGCCACATGGGCTCGTGCATCTGCGGCCACCTGGCCCAGACGGTGACCGAGCTCTCCCCCGCCGAGATCCACCGCCGCGCCATGGAGCGCCACGGGGACTGGTCCCAGCAGTCGGTGGAGCATTGCCCCACCTCTGGCCTCGCCATCGACCACGTGATCGACGAGATGCTCGCCCTCGGCCTGCACATCGGCGACCTCCGCCACCTGGAGAAGCTCTCCGACCCGCGCATCCTCGCCCGCGTCCCTGCCCGCTGGCTCCGCCACCAGGACCGCGACCATGCGGTGCAGTACATGGAGGCCTGGGCCGAGCTCCTCGAGGACGACCTCCGCGCCACCACGGTCCTCCCCGCCCAGCAGCCGGCCCCCACGCCCCCCACGCCCCGCACCGCACCCGTCGCCGCGCCCGCACCCGCGCCCTGAGCGCCCCCGGGCCTCCGCTGCGGAGCCCCTGGCACGCCGCCGGCCTCCCGGCCCGCTCTACCCCCGTCCAGCGTTGCGCTCCCGCGCCCCCGCGCGTATTCTCTCGCCTCGCGAGCGGCCGTAGCTCAGTTGGTAGAGCGTCAGCTTCCCAAGCTGAATGTCGAGGGTTCGAGTCCCTTCGGCCGCTCCACTCGCGATCCCCCCTGCCGAAGGCGCCAGGCCCGATTCCGGGGCCCCTGGAGGCGGATCGAGCTCCCGCGCCGCTGGCCGGTCGAGCGCTCCGCCACCGCACCTCCTCGCACCGTGGGGCAGGGTCTCGCTCCCCAACTGCTGTCGTATCTGCTGTCGGTCTGCTGCGGGTCCCGCCGTCCCCGTCGCCCTCACCGGCTCGGCTGCGGTTCCCGGTACGTCGATGGCGGACAGCGCCTTGGCCCCATCCGCGAGGCTGAGGGCGGTGTAGTGCTTCAGCGTCGTCCGGTAGTCGCTGTGCCGCATCAGCTGCTGCGCCACCTGCGGCGCGACGCCAGCCCGGGCGAGGTTCGTCCCCAGCGTCATGCGGAGCGCGTGGAGGCCGACCTATCGAACATCGTCCGCCAATTGTGGATAAGTCGACGGCACATCAAAGTCCGGTCCCGGATCTGCGGAAGCGCGAAGGGAGGGCCTGCCCAGAGCTCCCAGAGAGGGCGTCGACGCGCGATCGCTTGACCGATGACGGCGCGGTGCATGAGGGTGCACCTCTCGCGCCGCCGGACCGCCGGTTCGCCGCGCTCGAGCTTGTCCTCACGATCCCATGCTCCGCCAAGTCGCAGCTTGGATCGCTTATCCCC
>JAQWJQ010000204.1 GCA_029248265.1 Planctomycetota bacterium | reverse complement strand
CGAGTGCTCGAGGCGGCTGGAGAGTCCGGTGGCCCCTGCCATCAGGATGACCTCCTCGGCCTGGTGGCGGACCAGCTCCGCGCGGACACGCGCCTGGCACGGGCCATTGACGCGGTCCTTGGCGAGCGAGCCCACGCGCTGGTGGCACGGGACGCTCACGTGGCCCGGCGCATCGTCGATTGGTGCGACGCCGAGCAGGTGGGGCAGGTCGGGGTGGTCATCCCCCCCGGGGTCGGCGCCCCGGATTGCCCGCCGCCCTCCGACTTCGCGCTCTTCGCGCGCTTCGGTGCGGGGGTCGAGGGTCGCCTCGGAGACCTCGTGCAATGCGACGAGTCCATGCGCCCGCTCGTGCATGCGCTGTTCTGTGACGTGGTCGTGGTGTCGAGCCTGGACCTGGCGCTCGACCTTGTGGGTCGGGAGCCAGGCTGGCGCTTTGTGACCCCGCGCGGGGAGTTCGTGGACGCCGCTGGCCTCGTGGGCGGCCACCGTGAGTTGAGCCAGGGCTTCGTGGGGCGGCGCTCAAGCGCCGCGGAGTTCGAGCGCAGCATCGCCGCGCTCGCCTCGGAGATCGAAGGGCAAGACCGCCAGATCCTCGCCTCGGAGGCCTCGGTCTCGGAGCTCCAGGTGCAGCTGGCCACGGCGACCGAGGCGCGAGACGCCGCGGTCGAAGCGCATGGCGAGGCCGAGTCCCTCGTGGTCTCCAGCGCCGCCAGGCTCTCCGACCTGCAGTCCGCCCTTGAGACGCACCGTGAGGAGCGTGCGAAGGCGCAGGTTGAGCTCGCCCGAGTGCAGGCTGACCTTGAGGCGGCTCAGGCGCAGAAGCTTCAGGCGGCAGAGGCCTTCGAGGCCGAGAACGCCCGCCTGGAGCAAATGGAGAAGGGCAGGCGCCAGCTCGAGGCGGAGCGTGAGGACCTCCAGCGCGAGGAGGGCCGTGCGCAGGTGGAGCTGAGCTCCGCCACCGCAGAGTCCTCCGGGCTGGAGCAGCGCATCGGTGACCTGGGGCAACTCATCACCGAGACCGCCGCGGAGATCGAGCGCAGCAAGGCCCGGGTCGAGACCTACAGCCGCAGCGCGGACGACGGCCGCGCCGACATCGAGAAGATCAACGTCGACTCCGGTGCGCTCACGACGCAGCAGGAGGCGCTCGATGCGCGCCTGGAGCACCTCCGAGAGGAGGAGCGCAGCGGGGCTCAGCGCATCACCGAGATCCGCCGCGAGGCAGAGTCGGTGCAAGGGGAGCTGGACCGGAGCTCTGAGTCTCTCGCCAGCCAGCGGCTCGAGGCCCAGGCCGCGGAGCTCGGTCAGCGTGAGGTCGTCGGTCGGGCCGATGAGGAGCTCGGGATCGGTGAGCAGGCCCTCCGTGAGGCCTTCGCCGCCGAGGGTGCAGAGCTCATGGTGTCGGAGGAGCTCGAGAGCTTCGAGAAGCAGGTCGCCACGGTTCGCGCCCAGCTGGACCGCCTCGGCCCGGTCAATGTGGACGCGGTCCATGAGCTGGAAGAGGTCGGCTCTCGCCTCGATCACCTCGAGACCCAGGCGTCGGACCTCGCGGAGGCGCGGCGAGCCCTGCGCGAGACCATCAGCACCATTGACGAGGAGAGCCGGCGGCTCTTCGTCGAGACCTTCGAGGAGGTCCGCGGCAACTTCCAGCAGATCTTCCGGCTGCTCTTCGGCGGCGGCAAGGCGGACATCCGCCTCGAGGAAGGCGTGGATGTGCTCGAGGCGGGCGTCGAGATCGTGGCCCGCCCGCCGGGCCGCGAGCTACTCGCCATTGGCCTCCTCTCCGGTGGCCAGCGCACCATGACGGCCCTCGCCCTGCTCTTCGCAGTGTTCGAGGCCCGCCCCAGCCCCTTCTGCGTGCTGGACGAGGTGGACGCGGCGCTCGACGACGCGAACATCGACCGCTTCCTGGGCATGCTCGATCGCTTCCGCAAGACGACCCAGTTCATCGTAGTGACCCACAACAAGGGCACCATGGCCGCGTCCCAGGCGCTCTACGGGGTCACCATGCAGGTCAAGGGCGTGTCGCGCTTCGTGGCGGTCGAGCTGGATGAGGTCGACGAGTTCGCGCCGGAGTCCACTGGCAAGTCGCGCAACAGGGAGGCGGGCGCCGACCCGCTCCCAGCTGCGCCGGAGGCGATCGACGAGTCTGGTGAACCGGTGAAGGAGCTGGCGGTGCACCGACCTGAGGGGACCCAAGGGGAGGCCGACGGCAATCCCGTTGCCGTTGAGCGCGTCGCCGACGAGGTCTGAGGTCACCGGATCCGGGGCGTCCCGTGGCGCACCCGGGCCTCGCTGAGGGCGAGCCCTCCCTGGTGTCGTGGGGAGGTATGCGGGCGTCGCCCCGCGGTGTCCGAGGTCCCCGCCGACGGGCGCGCGGGTGGGAGGAGGGCCCGTGGGCGCCATCTCAGGGTGAGAAGCCCCCTGCGGTCCTGAGGCTGGCCTGGGGCGGGGGCGGTGCTGGGTGCGGGGATTGAACTTGGATTCATGCTGGTCTGGTGCGGGCTCCGATCTCCTCAGGAAGCGGCCAGCCGCCGCTGATTCCCGGAGGCACCCCGACCATGCACGAACGTTCCCGAGCGGAGTTCACCCCGCGTCCAGAAGAGTCATCACGCCCGCAGGGCGCTTCGGGTGCCGCCCACGCCCAGGCGCCGGCGGCACTCAAGGACATTGCTGTGCGCGCAGCCAAGGAGGAGGCGGCCGCCTCGGGGCGCTGGGAGGGTCGCTACGCCGAGTACCTCGACCTCGTCGAGCAGCGGCCGGAGCACGCTCGCAGCGCGTGGCAGCGCATGGCCGACATGATCGAGTCCCATGGGTGCACCCGGCACCCCGATGGCGGGCCGGCGCGCTGGCACCTGTTTGACGACTGTCGCGGCGAGGGAGACACCTGTGGCCCGGACGCGATCTTCGGGATCGACGAGTCGCTTCATCGGCTCGTGATGACCCTCCGCGCCGGCGCGCGACGCCTGGGGCCGGAGCGGCGCATCATCCTCCTCCATGGGCCCGTCGGGTCTGCGAAGAGCACGATCGCGCGGGTCCTCAAGCGCGGGCTCGAGGCCTACACGCGGACCGACGCGGGCGCGATCTTCACGTTCGACTGGCACGTGGACGGCCAGGTGATCCCCTCACCGATGAACCAGGACCCCCTGCTGCTCTTGCCTGCAGGAGCGCGCGGGGATGTGGAGCAGCGATTGAACGTGGGCCGTGATCCGGCGGACCGTCTGGTGATCGAGGGGGACCTCGACCCGGTCTCAGCGTTCTGGATGGACACCCTGATGGAACGGTGTGATGGGGACTGGGCGCGAGTCATGGAGCATGTGCGTGTCCGACGCTTCTCGTTCTCTGAGAGCGGGCGTGTCGGGATCGGGACCTACCAGCCCAAGGACGAGAAGAACCAGGACAGCACTGAGCTGACCGGCGACCTGAACTACCGCAAGATCGCGGAGTTCGGCTCGGACAGTGACCCACGTGCCTTCAACTTTGACGGCGAGTTCAACGTGGCGAACCGCGGGATGATCGAGTTCATCGAGGTGTTGAAGCTCGACGTGGCGTTCCTCTACGACCTCCTCGGGGCGACCCAGGAGCACTCGATCAAGCCGAAGAAGTTCCAGGCCACCCACATCGATGAGGTGATCCTCGGGCACACCAACGAGCCCGAGTTTCGCAAGCTCCAGAGCAACGAGTTGATGGAGGCCTTCCGGGATCGGACGATCCGGATTGACGTGCCCTACAACCTCGAGGTCACGAGCGAGGCGACGATCCACCGGCGCCGCTTCGGGAGCCGCGGGGAGCCCGGTCGGCGCCTCGCGCCGCATTGCCTCGAGGTGGCCTCGCTGTGGGCGGTGCTGACCCGGCTCGAGGCGCCCCAGCACCCCACGCTGTCCATGGTGCAGAAGGCGCGGCTGTACGACGGGGACGAGGTGACCGGCTTCACCGCGATGCAGGTGGAGGAGCTGCGCGACGTGGCGGAGCGGGAGGGCCTCGACGGGATCTCACCGCGCTACATCCAGGATCGGATCGCGACCCTGCTGGTCGAGCCCGTGGAGACCATCGGTCCCCGGGATGTCCTCGACGCCATCGAGGAGGGCCTTGGGGCTCACTCCATGGTCGCCA
>JAQWJQ010000196.1 GCA_029248265.1 Planctomycetota bacterium | reverse complement strand
CGTACTGGAACGCCCTCTCCTCATCGACCAGACTCAGACCCAAGATGCTGCTTCTCCTACAAAGCACCCTTTACTCCCTCGTGGCCTGCATCGGCAGCTCTGAGTTGGCGCCAAGGGCGCAGCCTCCCGGCGCCCCGCCTTCGGCAATGCGGCCCGCGACAGATGGAGCGGCAACGCCAGGCGCTCCTCGCCCCAACGTCCTCGTCCTCGTGCTCGACGACATCGGAATGGACGCCGTCAGCTGCTACCCGGACGCCGCCCCTGACGCTCGAACCCCAACCCTGGACAGCCTGGCAGCCCGCGGCGTCCGCTTTGACCGCGTCTGGTCCAACCCAGCCTGTAGCCCGACCCGTGCCACGGTCCTGACGGGCCGCTACGGGTTCAGGACAGGAGTCGGGAGCGTCAAGGCGCTCGGGCATGGCGGCCTGCGCCCCGAGGAGACCACCCTGGCGGAGTCGCTTCACGCAGCGGTGCCTGGCCTACGGACCGCGTTCCTGGGCAAGTGGCACCTCGGCCCCAACGAGGAACAGGGGCCCGTCGCCCAGGGCTTCGAGCGCTTCCGGGGAACCAGCGGCAACCTGCGCGTCAAGGCACGCCCCCGACCCTACTTCGAGTTTGACGAACGACAGGGGCGCTCCACAGAGACCTCACCAAGGACGGCCTACGCAACGAGCGCGGTGGTGGACGACGCGCTGGGCGCCATCCAGGAGTTTGGTGACGACCCCTGGTTTGTACTGGCTTCATTCCACGCCGCCCATACCCCCTTCCACGTCCCGCCTGAGGGCCTGCACACCCGCGCCCTGAGCGGCCCGCCAGAGAGCTCCTCCCGAGCCCACTTCATGGCCATGGTCGACGCCCTCGACGCCGAGATCGGGCGCCTCCTCGCGGGAATCCCAGCGCCTACCCGCGCCCGCACCCAGGTCATCGTCCTGTCGGATAACGGCACCGCCAGCAAGGCCCAGTTCAAGGACCGCCCGGTGCGACTGGGGAAGGGATCGCTCTTCGAGGACGGGATCCGCGTCCCCATGATCGTCGCGGGCTCTGCGGTGGAGAGCCCGGGGCGGGCGTCCAGCGCCCTCGTGAACACCACCGACCTCTTCGCCACCGTCCACGAGCTCATGGGCGTCGCCCCGGCCGAGGAGGCCGTCGACTCATTGAGCTTCGCCGGCGCCCTCCGAGGCGCCGCTGAGCTCGACCGGCAGTGGGCCTTCGCGGAGCGCTTCCAGTCCGCGACGAACCCGAGGCGATGGGCTGCCGTGGACCGCTACACGGTCCGCGACGGGCGCTACAAGCTCACGGTCGACGTGCTCGGGGACTCCATACGCCTCCACGACCTGACCGAAGACCCGATGGAGCGGGTCAACCTCCTGAAGGCCGCGGAGATCTCGCCCGAGGTCGCGGGCGCCCGGAAGGCCCTCCAGGCCATCGTCGAAGGGACGCTCAACCGCCGGGCCGCCATTGCCCAACGCGAGGCCAAGACCCCCTCCGGAGAGGCGCGTGCAGCGGGCGACGCCACCCCCGATCCGGCCGATGAGGGGGACCGATGAAGCCGACCTGCTACGACGACTACGCCAAGGTCTTCGACCTCTATTCCAACGTAGAACTGTTCCCCCAGAACCTCCGCTTCGTCGAGGTCGCCGCCGGCCTCATCGGACCAGGTGATCGGGTGACGGATGTGGGCGGGGGCACGGGGATGTTCACCTCCGAGCTCCTCGAGCGCGTCCCGTGGATCGACCTGACCTTCGTCGAGCCCTCGCCGGCCATGATGGAGATCGCGGCCTCCCGCCTCCCCCTCGTGGCCAACCTGGTCCACGCCCCCCTCGACCAGCGCCTCCTCGCCGACCTTCCGCCGCAGAGGCTCTTTCTGTTCCAGCGCTCCCTCTACAGCTTCCACGGGGAGCTTGCCCAGTACCACGCCCTCGCTCGAGGCCTGGCGGCGCGCACCGTTGATGGCGGGCACCTGGCCATCTATGAGATGCCCGGTCCCTACGACCTCGAGTTGGCCTGGGAGTACTACTCACTACACCGCGAGGTGCTTGGCATCACAGAGGAGGCGTTGATCGAGACCTGGCCGGTGATGGAGGCCGCCTTCAGGGAGTTCAACGCAGGCATCGCGGAGGGGCGCTACACGCTTTTCGACCGCGCCTCACTGGACGCCGTCTTCTGCCCAGCGGGCTTCACCTGCACCCACGAGGAAGGGACCACCTTCGTCTACACGAAGGGGTAGCCCGCGAGGCGCCTCGCCGCCGCGTGAGGCGGACCTCCGCGGGCGCTAGAGGCTGCCGAGGAAGGCGAGGAGCGCGGTCTTCTCGACCGCCGTCAACGCCTCGAAGCCTTGGCGGGAAGCGTCTCCCTCACCACCGTGCCAGCGGATGGCCTCCTCGACGGTCCGCGCGCGTCCATCGTGGAGGTACGACTCGCCGCCGCTCACCCCTGCAGAGAGGCCGATTCCCCAGAGGGGCGTGGTCCGCCACTCGGAGCCCTCCGCATTGCCCTCAGGCAAATTGGACGCGAGCCCCGGGCCCATGTCGTGCAGCAGGAGGTCCGTATAGGCGTGAATGTCCTGACCACGCAGCTCAGCGCGCGGATGGAACTCGGTGGTCGTGAAGCTCGGCACGTGGCACGCCGTGCAGCCGATCGAATCAAACAACAGCTCGCCCTGCAGGGCCGCCGGATCATCGAGGTCTCGCCGCGCGCTCACCCCGAGCAGCGCCACGTAGTCGGTCAGCTTTCCCAGGTGTTCCTCTGCGAGTTCGGCACCCGACGGTCCGCACCCTGCCTGCTGGGGGCCGCAGTCCGGATCGGGATAGACCGTGGTCATGACGCCGAGGTCTGTGTTCAACGCGGCGGCCACCTGGTGCCGAACGCTGGCCTGGGACCCCTTCCAGCCGAACCGCCCGAGCCGCGTCTCGCCAGTCTCCGGGTCCGTCACCAGCCGCATCTTGCCCGAGATGCCGTCGCCGTCCGAGTCAGCGGGATCCGCGAGGGCCTGAACCGCATGCTCGGGGATGCTTTCGATGAGCCCCATGCCCACAAGCGGGGGGGCGATCCGCACGCTGTAGTACTCCGGGGTGACACCTAGGAACTGATAGATCGGCTCCCGCAGCCCCTGCACGTTGGCCCACCCGCCAAGGACAGCGAGCGCCTCCGGCGACCCGGACGTGTTGCGCGACTGCAGCACCGAGCCAAGCAGCGGGTGCGGGTCGCCGTTGGCGTCTCCCACGTGCACCACGTAGCTGGAGAGCTCCTGCCCGACCGCCGGCGGCAGCGCCCTGCCGTTCCGGTCATGACACGAGACGCAGGATCGGTTCACGTAGTGGCCGCCGAGCAGCCCCGCAAGCTCGGTGAACGGGGGATTCGCCGCCGTCTCATCGTGGCTGCCGTCCCCGAAGTCGGTGTGGTGCACGCGGCGCCCTTCGACGAAGCGCTGCCCGTTCTGGGGCGCGAGGTTGGGCGCCATCTGCATGAAGTGATTGTCCGGCTCACCTGAGTATTGATACGGGAGCGTCATGGCCCCGCCGAGCCAGCCCGACGGCGCCATCGGGTAGGAATCTTCACGCTCTGTCGAGGGGTCACCGAAGACTCCGCGCGCCTCCCAGGGCACCACGCCCTCGCCAACGATGTAGAGGATCGCCGTGCCATAGTAATTGTTCCGCCCGCTCGGGACGCCGCTGAGGA
>JAQWJQ010000153.1 GCA_029248265.1 Planctomycetota bacterium | reverse complement strand
ATCAGTACGCCTTGCGCTTCGAGACTGGTGAGCGCCGCGGCGAGGTCGTCCCGATCCTCGTCGACGCCGCCGCTGGCGGGGTGTTTTCCGTCGGACGCCGGCCAGGGAACTCCCTGCAGGTGATCGACGGTTCGGTGTCCGGCAGGCACGCCGAGATCCACGTGAGCCCATCCGGGGTTCAGGTTCGCGACCTGGGGAGCACCAACGGGACCCTCGTCGACGGACGCAAGGTGCCCGAGGCGGGCCTTCAGCACCTGGCCGTGTTCTCTCTGGGAGCCGTTGAGTTCACGCTGCTCGATCAGCGCCAGGCGGCCCCAGCGACGGACGGGATCGGCGGCGATGAGCTCATGCTGGAAGAGCCGGAAGAGCTCGTCCTTGAGGAGCCCGCGGCAGCGCCGATGCCGACGCGCCGCGCGGCGCCGTCCCCGGTTCCCGCTGCGGCTCCGGCGCCAGTTCGCCCCCCCGCCCCTGTCTCGGCCCCGGCGCTCGACGAGTTGGACCTGCCTGAGGGCGACGACGACTCTCTGGTCTTCACCGCGGACGACCTCGCGAGGTCCCGGAGGAGCTCCAAGCTTGGGCCGCTGCTCGTGGTCGTCCTGGCCGCCGGCGGTGCCGGAGCCTGGTGGTGGACCGGTCAGAAGTCGGACGCAGGTGCGGGTCGGTCCGGCGCCTCAGCTGCCGTCGCCGCGGTGCCCGGCAACCTGATCCGCACGGGGTACTCCTTCGAGAAGTCAGAGGGGTGGACCGTGGACGAGACGCGTGCGGCGCTCTGGGATCCGTCGCGATCTGCGCGCCGTAGCGGTCGGAATGGGATCCGAGCGGAGCTCTTCGGTGGAGATGCGGCGACCATCGCTTCGGACCCCGTCCGGCTCAACGCCTCGTCGCGGAGCGTGCAGGCGATCGCGCAGGTGCGCGGTGAGTCAGACGCCTCCGCGCGGCTCGGGCTGCGCTTTACCGGGGCCGGCGAAGGCAGCCCCACGATGACGGTCTGGTCCGAGCCCCTCGCTGGCGGTGAGGAGTGGGGAGAGCTGTCCCTTCAAGGCACCGCTCCGCGCGGCTTTGACCGCGTGAGCGTCATCGTTCGCGGGGAGGGCGGCGGCGAACCGCGTCCCGAGGATGAGGACTCCGCGGCGGAGCCCGCCTCCCTCGATGTGGATGACGTGGCGATCGTCCCGGCAGAGGCCGCGGCGCTCCGCCTGCGGGAGCACGACGAGTGGTCCATGGCGGTGGCTGGCCTGGACGCGAGCGGCGGCGTGATCGCGGTGTCGCTCTCGGCGCTGGACCAGCCCATGGTGTCCTCGCTCCAGGTGCTCAGCCCGGGCGCCGCGCTGGACTCGGTGCCGTTCACAATCGGCGGTGTCGACGGGGCCTGGGAGTTGAGCCCTACGGGAGCGGGGGAGCTCGTTCTGAGGGTGGAGGGGGGCTTGGTCTCGGCTGGCCTCGCGACCCTGGGTGGCGCGGGCTACGTCGATCACGGGACCTCGTTTGAGCTCTGGGAGGCCAGAGACTTGCTCCTGGGGGCGGATGCCTCCCTGGTCCGGCTCTCGTGCACCGCGCCCGTTCGCTTCTCCTCCAAGCCCGCGGGGGACGACGTGGTCTTGCGGGCGAGCTTGCCGCCTGGGGTCACGATCAAGGTCCAGGTGGAGTTCTCAGACGAGCGCATCCAGGCGGAGCGCATGGCCCGTCAGGCCGTGGAGCTGCGCAAGCGCGGGAGCCGCGGCGCCGCGCTCGCGATGTGGCGGACGCTGCTCAGCACGGTGCCCTTCGACGCGGGGCTCGTGGACCGCGCGATCGTCGCGCAGTCCGAGCTGGGTGGTGAGGCAAGGGCCTCCCTGAAGGAGCTCGAGGGCGAGCTGGAGCGTGCGCGCTTCTTCGGGCTCCCCGGGCTCTTCCAGGAGAAGCTCGAGCACGCGCGCTCGCTGGCCAAGGAGTACGAGGGTGCCGGTGAGGCCGAGGCCCAGTTTCAGGAGCTGGCCGCCGGGATCGCGACCGAGCTCGAGGGCATGCTGGGCGAGAGTGACCGTTACGAGCGCCTGCGGCTCGAGGCGATCTCGACGGTGCTCAAGAACGACGGCGCCCTTGACCTGGTCAAGCGGCTGGATGATTACGCCGCGGGCCTCGGGTCCGGGGAAGGAGAGGAGCGCTGATGGCGAAGACATGTACAGGTGCGGACGTGGGAGCACGGTCCGCCGTGGCGATTCGTGGCGCGTGGAAGGGGGGAACCTTCCACGTCTCCAACTACGCCGCGGGCGACAACGACCAGGGCACCGTGGACGCGGGCTGGGCCTCACTGCAGGCGGACTTCAAGCTGGGCGCGACCCGCATCGCGGCGTCCGGTCGCGAGGTCAACGTGCGGTATACGCGCGTCCCAGGGGTTCCCGACTGGCAGCTGCGGAACCTCATGCGGTTCGAGGTCCAGGAGATCGGCGACCAGTCGGGCGCCGAGGTGGCGTCGGACTTCAACTTGCTCCCGAGGCCTCCGGAGATCGACGGCGAGGACGTGGTGCTCCTCGCGATGGCGCGGGAGTCCTTGCTGGAGGAGCACATGGACGGCGTCGAGGTCGCCGGAGGTGCCGTGGAGGCGTTCTCCCCGGCCTCCATCGGCCTCTACAACGCCTTCATGCGCTACGGCGTGGTGGAGGACGACACCGTCCTGCTGGCGAACATCGGCCATGAGACCACTGACGTGGTGCTGGTGCGTGGCTCCGACCTGGTCTTCGCGAGGAACCTGACGGGCGGCTCGGGGCTCTTCGACGACGCCCTCGTCCAGCGGCTTCAGCTCTCGGCAGCCAGGGCCGAGGCCACCAAGATTGACCACGTGGACCTCACGCCGGGGGCGCGCCACGCGACCGCTGAGGGTGAGAAGGCCACGCGCGCCGTCATGGCCGCCGCGGGCCAGCTGACCTCCTTGCTGCAGAGCGCCGTGATGTTCTGCAAGTCGCAGGTGAAGCTCACCGGGCTCAAGGTGGATCGGGTGTTGGTGTGCGGAGGCGGGGCCGCGTTGCAGGGCTTGCCCCGCTACCTGTCCTCGGGCATGGGGGTCCCGGTGGAGCTGTTTGACCCGTTCCGCGTGGTCGACACCTCCGCGCTCGCGCCTGAGGCGGCCGATCATCTGGCGAGGCATCAGCTCGAGTCCGTGATCGCGCTCGGGATGGCGACCATGGCCTCCGACCCGGACGCCTACTCGCTCGAGATCGTTCCCGAGGCACTCGCGAAGAAGCGAGCCTTCCTCGGGGGCACCGTCTGGCTCATCGCTGCGGCGGTCCTCGCGGTCGCCTTCCTCGGGTATCGGGTCACGTTCCTCACTCAGAAGCTGGATCAGCTCACCGGGGAGAGCCGCGGGCTCTCGTCGATCCTCGCGCGGGCGCGGGACATCCACTCCGAGACCGAGGAGCTCGTCGCGGAGAACACGCGGCTGGTGGCCGAGACCGTGGCGCTCCAGGGCATCGCCGGTTCGGGAGAGCAGCTGGCGCGCGCCATCGCGTTCCTCGATGACCGCCTGCCGCCGGACTTCTGGATCACGCGGGTCGAGAGTGCCTTCGGCACCGACAGCGAGATTCGCGTCGAGCGCGGCAGTGAGCGGCCGATCCTGACGGTTCGCGGGCAGGCCCGGGACGGGGTCCAATCCCCGACCTCACAGTTCCAGCAGCTGGTGGCGGACCTGGAGGAGACGATGCCCTACGTCTCCCTGAGGGCGGACATTGACCGGAACAAGTTCAACATCCACATGACGTCCTTCGCGGACGCGCCGGACGAGACCGGGGAGGAAGACGATGGATCTCAATGACATCTGGCAGGAGAACAAGCGCTTCATCACGACGGTGGGGTCGGGGTTCCTGGTGTTCCTCATCGGCTTCCTCGTCATCGAGGGCATGTACTCGGGAGACATCGACAGCATCCGTCGAAAGAACTCGGCTGCCCGGGGCAAGCTCCGGACGGAGATGTTCACAGCGGACGACCGCGGGGTCGCCAGGGATGAGAACGAGGCGCTGCTGGAGAGCTTCGAGAAGCTGACGGAGGCGGCGGCCTTTGGGCCGCGCCCGGAGTTCGATCTCGAGGGGCGCGCGGACTCCGCGCGCAACGTCTACATGACCTCGGTCGACCGCGTCAGGAACCGGGTCGAGGACCTCGCGAGCCGCCGTCGTGCGCGCCTCCCGGAGGGGCTCGACCTCGAGCGGCTGGAGACGAACAACGTCGACGCCATCGAGCGCAACCTGCACGCCCTCGACCTCCTCGAGCGCGCGCTGGTGCTCGCCCTCGAGTCGGGCGTCAAGCAGGTGCGCAGCGCGGACATCAAGCTTGACCCCGCCTTCACGTCCCGTCGGGGCCTGGGCTCGATTGAGAAGACCAAGGTCTCCGTGGACGTCGTCGCGAGCCCTGACGCGGTGGCGAGCTGGTTGCTTGCTTGTGAGACCCCGGCGGTCGGTGACTCCGTGTTCTCCATTCGACAGCAAGCCCTCCCGATTGACGCGATCGACGCGCGGCGCGCCACGTCCAAGTCGGACGAGGTCCAGGCCAAGGTCACCTTCCTCGTCGTTCGTGTGAACGAAGTCGAGAACTCCGACGACGACGCCTGAGCGCGTTCTCTCCCCAACATTCGCCTCCTTACCCCGTCGAGCTAGATGCGCAAAGAGCCCGTCGTCTTCCTACTCTTCGCAGCCTTCGCCGGCTGGTCCATGAAGGACATGCTCTCGGACTCCGGGTCCCGGAGCCGCTCCTCGAAGCCGAAGGCCAAGGAGTATGTGAGCCTCCAGGCCCCTGACGTGGACCTGGCGTTGGCGGACCTCAGCCGGTCCGTCGCGCTGGACCGGGACCTGTTCTCGCCTCCGTCACCGACCTCGTCGCTTCCGCCGCTTGAGGTCGCGCTCCCGCCCCTCGAGCCGTTGACCGCGCTCGCGCCGCCGACCGGTTGGGGCCCGAGCCCCTCGAGGTACGGGGAGTTCCTGCGGCGGGACGAGAGCCCCGCTGGGGCCGCGATGGTCCCCGGCCTCTTCGACTCTCTGGCCGGTGGCGGTCGGGCGAGCGAGGGGGACGGCGGCGGCTCGGCCGTGGCCCTCGCGGCGGAGCTGTCGGATGATCCAGAGGCGCGCGCGGCGCAGATCGCTGGCCTCAAGAAGGAGTACGACTGGATCTACACCAACAAGTTTGAGTTCGGGCGGATCCTGAACGAGAACCGGTATCTGCTGCCCGACCTTGACGATCCCCAGCTGGTCTTCCTCCCCGTCAACCCCGCGACCGGGTCACCGCTCTATCGCTCGCCGATCACCTATGAGCCCGGACGGGTCGATGAGTTCGGCCTGGTGGACAACGCCCTGACCGAGGTCGAGGTCGCCCTCGGCCGTTTTGGCGACCCGCTCCAGCCGGGTGAGTTTGAGTCGGCCCTCCAATTCGCCGACTCCTGCCTGCTCAAGCGCAACGAGACGCCCCGGGCCCTCGAGGTGGGGGAGACGCTCTACCGACGCGCCCAGCAGATCAACCTGCAAGACGACGCCCGCCCGCGGCTCGGATTGGCGACCTGCTTTCAGCTTGGCTTCCGCTTCGAGGACGCCTACGACACCTACCGCGAGCTCCTCGAGAATGGGCACGAGGCCAACGCCTCGATCCACGCGCGGCTCGGTGTGCTGCTCGGACAGCTGCGCATGAAGGACGCCGCGGAGGCCAGCTTCAAGGAGGGGCTTCGCGTCGAGCGGACCAACTGGGAGGCGCGGTATTGGTACGGACGCTTCCTGGTCAAGGAGGGCCGGGTCGACGAGGCCCTTGACCACCTGCAGGAGGCCGTGCGTCGGGAGCCGAAGGCCCCCGAGGAGCGCGCCATGCGCGTCCGCATCCGGCTCGCCTACGCGGGCGCCCTCCTCGGCGCAGGTCAGATGGACGAGTCCGTCGCAGCCTTCGGCACGGCGCTGAGCGCAGACGTGGCCGACGAGGTTGGCCTGCAGGCTGTCGCGGCAGCGGGCACCCTCTCGGCCATGCGGTTCACCGATGACGCGTCCTCTTTGATGGGCGACGAGATCGGCGGCGGCGCGCCCGTGGAGGGCGGCTTCGACGTGCTCCTCGCGGCCGGCCTCTACGCCATGGACGCGGGGCAGCCCGAGCTCGCGGCCCAGACGCTCGGGTTGGCGCTCGAGGCGGATCCGTTCCGGCGCTTCGAGGCGCTCCGCGCCATGAGCCGGCTCGCCGAGATCACGGGGAATCCAGAGGAGGCCGTGACGTACGCGGACGAGGCGCTCCGCGCGGCACCTGGCGACCCCTGGACCCTCTATCAGCGCGGCCGCCTCTATGAGCTGGACGGCGACGACTTCGAGGCGCGCGCGGCCTACCGCGCGGCGCTGGACGTCGAGCTCGACCTGGTGCCTGCGCTCGAGCGGATGGGCGCCCTGCTCCAGACCTCTGGGGACTTTGCCGGTGCCGAGCGCTACTACGATCGAGCGCTCACGGTGGAGGGCGGGAGCGCGGCCCTCTGGTCGCGGCGCGGCTGGAACGCGCTTCAGGCGGGGGACCTCAGCCGGGCGGAGATCTGCTTCGGGGAGGCCCGCCGGTTGTCGCCGTCGCTCGCGTCGGCCCGGGCCGGGGTCGCCTGGTGGCAATATGCCTCGGGCAACTCGGCCGAGGCCATCACCCTCTTCAGTGAGATCGTTGATGACCGTCGCGCCTCTGGAGAGGGCGACGCCTTCACGGCCTACGCCACCTCCCAGGGGGACCGAATCGTGGACCATGAGTCCAAGGAGGTCTGGCTCGATCGCTTTGACCGGGCCCCGGGACGCGTCGGCAATGGGTGGGTCCTCGACCAGGGCTTTGGACCGCTGGTGGACATCCGCGACGAGGGGATCGGGATCGACGGGCAGAACGACCGAGGGGGGCGCACGCGCGCCTTCCGGTCCCTGCCGCCGGACCGTTTCCTCGCGTTCTCGTGCGTCCTGACCGTAGGCGAGAAGGCCAAGGGCACCCGCGCCGGTGTCTTCATCTCCTCTGAGCGCACGCGCCCTGGGGGGGAGTCCCAGGTGACCGCCGAGGTGGTCATCAGCCGAAACCGAGAGGGCCAGCTCGAGGCTCGAGTCCAGAAGTCTCCCACGTACGAAGAGGCCCGGTTCAAGCAGGTGGTGGGGCCGGAGTGGCCCATCGGGCAGCCGATCCGTGTGGAAATCGAGCGCGTCGGCGACGACCTCGACGCCACCTTCACCATCTATATCGACGGGGAGCCGGTGGCCACGAACGTGGAGTGCGACCGCTTGACGTCCTCACGCCAGCCCATCAACTTCGGCGCCTTCGTGGGCGGTGAAGCCGGGCGCCGGGCCGACCTCTTCATGGATGACGTGCGCGTCGTCCGGAGGCGCTGATCCATGCTGACCCTTCACAATCTTCAGCGCCGCGGCGCCGCGGCGGCCTCCCGCTCAGGCTTCTCCCTCATCGAGCTGCTGGCGGTCATCATCATCGTCGCGCTGCTCTTCGCGTTCTTGATTCCGAACCTGCTGTCCTCCAAGGAGGCGGTGAATTCGAAGATGACGAGCACCTGGCTCAACCAGGTCTCCGCTGAGATCTCAGCCTACGCGCGGGACAAGGGCGACTTCCCTCCCTCGACCTTCCCGCGCAAGCTCGACCCCAAGCCGAGCAAGACGAACATGGGGGTCGAGTCCTTGTTGATCGCCCTCATGCCTGCGGACGGGTCCTACCTCGCTGGTGGTGACTACGACGACCGCCTCGGGAACACGGACGGGGACGACAGCAAGAAGCCTCACTCGCGCTTCCAGAGCTCCGAGGTCTTCGAGCTCTGTGATCACTGGGACAACCCGATCGTGTACCTGCATCGTCGGGACTACGAGCGAGGCGGGACCTACCTGACCTACAGCGAGGAGATCGCTGACTGGGTGGAGGAGAAGGTCGTCGCGGCGATCAACCCCACGACGGGCTCACCGTACCGGCAGGACACCTTTCAGCTCATCTCGGCGGGGCCGGATGGGCAGTTCGGCACCGCGGACGACATCGGGAACTTCAAGCGCTGAGGCGGCGCAACCCCTGGGATTGATGCGGACGGACCTGACAGCCCACGCGCTCGGCGCGGCGACAAAGGAGCTCCCGCGCGGCTGCGACGGCCGGCGCGGTGGGGCCTCCGGCTTCACGCTCGTGGAGTTGCTGCTCGTCATGACCCTGCTCGGCATCGTCATGGGGGTGGGCCTCGGCAGCTTCGCCTCCTTCGACCCCGGTCGAAGCGCGGCCCGCGGCCTCGTGGCCAACGCGCTCCGGCAGACACGGAACACCGCGATCGAACGAGGCGCCCCTGCGCGCGTCTTGATTGACCGCGAGCGGAAGGCCGTTCGGTCCGAGGCCTTCACCGTGGCCGGGACCTGGCGCTTCGAGGACCAGAGCCTGGCGGGCGCGCGGGGCGTGGGCGGGGTCGCCGACGGCTTCCCG
>JAQWJQ010000296.1 GCA_029248265.1 Planctomycetota bacterium | reverse complement strand
GCCGTCCCGATGCACAGCATGCCGTCGCTCGCGACGCCTCCCGACGCGGGGTTTGCCACGACGCCCGCCGGGCCGGTGGAGTTCAGGATCATCGCGGTCGTGCCGCTGCCGCTGGTGGGGAGGCTGGAGCAGGTCAGCATCAGGTCGTTGGTGCCGATGCTGGAGCTCCCGGTGCCGACGAGCAGGGCGCCCGCCCCCGTGGAGTTCTCGACCCCGAGGCAGATCGTCGTGCCGACGTTGGTGTAGGTGGGCAGGTACGCCGAAGCCTCAGCCCGCATGTCGTCCTGGATCTCCGGATGGAAGAAGGTGGTGATGTTGCTCAGGCCCCCGGGCCACAGGTGGCAGTAGCTCATCACCGTGCCGTTGGAGATGCCGGACGCGGACGAGCAGCCCGAGCCGCCTCCACCGCAGCACGCCCCCGTGTAGCAGCAGTCGATGGGCGTGCCGCCGTTGCAGGTCTGGTGGGTGTGGCAGGCGTTGAAGTTGTGCCCCAGTTCGTGGGCGATCACGACGAAGTCCCAGTTCATGGAGCCGGCCCCCGTCGGCGGACCGGGGAAGCCCGTGACCCCGCCGGTGATGTCCGCGCTCACGCCGAACTGGTAGCAGCGGTACGGGGGGTAGAGGACCCCCACATAGGCGACACCGCCGCCCAGGTCGGCGCCGCTGATGAAGTGAGCCAGGCGGCCACTCGCCCCCGCCGGCCGGTTGCCGAGGGGCGTGGGGGTCAGGAACGTGCAGGCGGTATCGCCCCACTCGTACTGGAACTCGTCGAGCATGTCGCCGGTCGAGCCGAGGGTGTCCGGGGTCGACCAGCCGTCCGTGGAGACGGTCCAGAAGTTGATGAACGGGAAGGTCAGGACCGTGCAGATCTCCTCCTCGAAGCGGTTGCTGATCGCGGCCAGCAGGCAGAACATGTAGACCTGCGTGGCGGTCAGGTCCTGGGAGAAGACGCCATCGTAGAGCTGCCAGTCGGTCTCGATGTCGATCGGGCACTCGTACAGGGTCGAGCACGCCCCGGTGGAGTCCGTGGCGCTGCCGCGGCTGGCAGGCGGCGCCAGCGAGGGAGGCATGCGCTCGCTGACGGCGTCCGCGAGGCACCAGTCCTCGGGGGCGTGGCGCTTCGACTGGCGCTCGGCGGCTCGCAGCCGTTCCTCGTTCACCTCGGAGTAGACGCGCACGTCGGCGAGGTCCCAGGAGCCGCCCTCGGGGGCGTAGGAGGAGACGTGCCAGAGCGCGTCGGTGGTCTGGATCCACCCGTAGCTGCCGTGCCGGGAGAAGGACAGCTGGACGTTGGACGGGCCGCTCATGCCCTCGACGGCCCCCTCCCAGATCGACAGGTCCCGGACGTCGGCAGCGCCGCGGTACTCGCCGTTCACGTGGACGCCGAAGTGCTCAGGGCGGAAGGGGACGCGCTCGAGCTGCAAGGTCACCACCTCGCCGTCAGGGAGCTGGAGTTGCGGGGCGAAGGCGTCCAGGCGCTGGAGGGCCTGGATCGCGTCGGCGTCCTGGGAGTAGAGCGTCGTGCCCGCGATCTCCCCACGCGAGTGGACGAGCCAGGGAAGGTGATCCGCACTGGCTTGCCGGGCTTCGGCTGCGGCGCAGAGGAGGAGGAGGGCGGCGGCTTGGCAGGCAGACAGACGCATGGTGTTAATGGGTTCGAGGCGGCTGATCCCGGGTAACCAGGGAATGAGTTCTTATCCAGAACTTATCCAGCCGCCGGGGGTCGTGGCGGTCGGCCTTGCCAGATCGGAAGGGGACTCGCTCTGCAGGGCCCAGAGGCCGTGATCCCCTGGCCCCACGGCCGCTGCGGCGCCTCTTCATGTCGGAGGCAAGTTGGACTCATCGGGGGCCGGAAGCGTGGAGGAGGGGTCCGGCCCCGGGCGACGGTCGGGGGCCCTCCACGCCCAAGGCTGCGCGCCCCGGCGGGGCAGCGTCACCTGGATTCGATCCGTCGCACGGCTGGTCCGGTTCGCCCTCTTCTGCGTCACCTTCACGGTGGCGGGGTTCGCGCTCAGGTCCTTCCTGACGAGTTGATCGACACCCTCGTGCCGTCGGCGGCCGTATTGGCTTCTGGGGCGTCATGGCACGCCCCGTGTGACCGATAGCGGTCTTCGGCGCAGGGACCTTCGAAGGGGGGGGCGTGGCCGCGGCGCTCCATGGCCCCGGTCCTGGGTTCAGGCCAGGAGCTCGTGCAGGACGCGGGCGGGCTCGACGCCGGTGAGGCGCAGGTCGAGGCCCTGGTGGCGGACGCTGAGGCGCTCGGAGTCGAGGCCCAGCTGGTGCAGGAGCGTGGCGTGCAGGTCGTGGACGTTCACGGGGTCCTTGACCACGTTGTAGGAGAAGTCGTCGGTCTCGCCGTGCACGTGACCCGGGCGGAAGCCGCCGCCGGCCATCCACATGGAGAAGCAGCGGGGGTGGTGGTCGCGGCCGTAGTTCTCCTTGGAGAGGCCGCCCTGGGAGTAGATGGTCCGGCCGAACTCACCGCCCCAGATCACCAGGGTCTCGTCCAGCAGGCCGCGCTGCTCCAGGTCGGTGAGGAGGGCGTGGCAGGGCTGGTCCACGTCCCGGCACTGGTCGGGCAGGCGGCCGGCCACGTTGGCGTGGGTGTCTCAGTTGTTGTGGTAGATCTGCACGAAGCGCACGCCACGCTCGACCATGCGCCGGGCCATGAGGGCCGTGTTGGCGAAGGTGCCGGGCTCGCGCGCGGCGTCGCCGTACATCTCCCAGGTGCGGTCGGGCTCCACGCTCAGGTCGGCGAGGTCCGGGACGCTCGACTGCATGCGGTAGGCCAGCTCGTACTGCTCCATGCGCGTGCGGGTCTGGGGGTCGCCGATGTCGTCCAGGAGGCGCTGGTTGAGCTCGCCGATCCCGTCCAGGGTGCGTCGCCGCACGGCGTCGCTCACGCCATTGGGGTTCTCGAGGAAGAGGATCGGGTCGCCGCTGGTGCGGAAGGATACACCTGCGTGGGCGCCGGGCAGCGCGCCCGAGGACCACAGGCGCGCCGAGATGGCCTGCATCTGTTCCTGGTTGGTGGGGCGCGCGACCATGACCACGAAGGTGGGCAGGTCCTCGTTCATGGAGCCGAGGCCGTAGGAGGCCCAGGCCCCAAGGCACGGCCGGCCCGTGACCTGGTTGCCGGTCTGCAGGAAGGTGATCGCCGGCTCGTGGTTGATGGCGTCGGTGTGGACGCTGCGCACGAGGCACATGCGGTCCGCCGACTTGCCGAGGTTCGGGAGCAGCTCGGTCATCTCCATGCCGCACTCCCCGTGGCGGTCGAAGCGGTACCGGCTCGGGGCGATGGGGAAGCGGGCCTGGCCCGAGGTCATCGTGGTCAGGCGCTGGCCGCTGCGCACGGACTCAGGCAGGTCCTTGTCGTACCACTCCGCCATCTGCGGCTTGGGGTCGAACAGGTCCATCTGTGGCGGTCCGCCCACCATGTGGAGGTAGATGACACGCTTGGCCTTGGGCGCCATGGAGAGGGGAGACCGGCCCAGGGGTGAGGCCCCCAGGGGCGCGGCGCCCCCGAGCTGGGCCATGGCGGCCCCGGCGAGCAGGTGGCTGCCGGAGCGCAGGAAGTGCCTGCGGGTGAGGGTCTCGCGCAGGGGCGCGAGGGGGTCGGTGCCGGGCAGGTTCATTTGTTCACCACCTCGTCGAGGTTCATGAGCATGTTGGCGAGCATCGTCCAGGCGGCGAGCTCGGCCGGGTCCTTCGGGGCGACTCCTCCCACGGTGAGCAGGGCGGCCGCCGCCTCCGGATCGCCGCGGTAGTGGACCCGCAGGTCCGCCAGCACCGCGGCGCAGACGGTGCGCTCGTCGTCCCCGAGGGGGCGCGAGGTGAGGCGGGCCATGATGTGGTTCATGCGGGCGCCGTCGTCGGGCGGCCCCGCGGCGGGCTCTCCGTCGCCCGTCGACTCCAGCTCGAGAGCCCGCTCCGCGAGGGCCCGGGCGGCCTCGATGAACTGGGGGTCGTTGAGGGTCACGAGCGCCTGCAGCGGCGTGTTGGTGCGCTCGCGCCGGACCGCGCAGGTCTCGCGGCTGGGGGCGTCGAAGATCTCCATGGAGGCCGGGGGCGCCGACCGCTTCCAGAAGGTGTACATGCTCCGGCGGCGCAGCCCGTCGCCCTCGTCCTGGACGTAGTTGTGGGTGTTGCTCTCGCGCATGGCGACCGCCTCCCAGACCCCGGGGGGCTGGTAGGGCTTGACGCTCGGGCCGCCGATGGTGGGGACCAGCAGCCCGCTCGCCGCCAGGGCCGTGTCGCGCACCATCTCGGCGTCCATGCGGAAGCGCGGGCCCCGGGAGAGGAGCGCGTTGTCGGGGTCACGCTCCAGCCGCTCGGGCGTCATGCGCGCGCTCTGGCGGTAGGTGGCGGACGTCACCAGGGTTCGGAAGAGCCGCTTCACGCTCCAGTCCTCCTCCTCGAAGTGCAGGGCGAGCCAGACCAGGAGCTCGGGGTGGGTCGGGTGCTCGCCCGCGAGCCCGAAGTCACCGCTGGTGGGCACGATGCCCTGGCCGAAGACCTCCTGCCAGTAGCGGTTGACCGCGACCCGGGCGGTGAGCGGGTGCCCCGGCTGGAAGAGCCAGTGCGCGAGGGCGAGCCGGTCGCGCTCGGCCCCCTCCGGTAGGGGGGGGAGGAAGGCGGGCGTGCCCGCGCTGACCTGCTCGCCTCGCTGGTCGTACTCACCGCGGTTGAGCACGTAGGCCATGGGCGCGCCGTCGCGCTCGCCGAACACGTGGGCCGTGGGGCTCGCGTTCTCGATGGCGTCGAGCGCGGCCTCGTCGGTCTCCACGACGGCGTTGAGCCCTTGCCACTCGAGGTCGCGGTTCTCGAGCCACCAGCGATTCAGGCTCGCCTGGCCATCCGCGTCGAGGGCGTCGTACCCCGCGCGGGCGGCGGTGGCGGCGAGGCGCGAGAGGGCGAGCCCCTGGATCTGCGCGCTGTTGAGCACGCCCCGATGGACCCGGAGCTCGGAGAGCTGGGCGCGGGTGGGGCTGCCCCCGGTGCGGGTGCCGACCCGGAAGGGGACCGCGGTACGGATGGTGCTGGTGAGCTTGTCTGCCTCGGTCCCGGTGCGCTGCAGGACACCATCGTGGTAGATCGCCACGCCGGCGGCCTTGGAGCTGCCGTCGTAGGTCACGGCCACGTGCACCCAGCGGTCCACGGGGAGGGGATCCCGGGCCACGACCTTCAGCCAGTCCTCCGGGAAGGCGTGGATGATGTGGGTGCCGATGCGCCCGTTCTGGAGCCACACGTCCCAGCCGCGGTAGGCGCTCGGGGAGTCCATGCGGCTCCACAGGGCCCCGGTGGGGTCCCCCTTGCGGACCTTGACCCAGGCGGTGCTGGTGAAGGGCTCGTCCCGCTCGAAGTCGGCGGCGTCGGGGACGGTGACGGACGGGCCCTCGGTCTTGAGGGCGACGCCCCCGGGACCCTCGGCGGACCAGGTCGCCTTGCCCTCCAGCGGATAAGCGGCAGCGGCCCCGTCGACGATCGCGGTCACGTGCTGGCCCGCACCCTCGGAGAGGGGGAGGTGGAGGGCCTCGTACGAGCGGTGGGGCGCCTCGGCGCCGATGCCCGCGCCGCCCGTCTCCGCGAGCCACGCACCGAGGTCGGCGCGGGCCGCGTTCGCGCGTTCGCCGCGCTTCCGTCGCCCGACCTCCAGGGACGCCAGCAGCTGCGCCCGCCGGTCCCGTTCGCCCATGGGGGTGACGCGCAGGATCGGCCGCGGGTCCTTCACGTTGCCGTCGCGCACGGGGACGGTGGTGTTGTCGAAGAACGCGGAGAGCTCATAGAACTCGCGCTGGCTGAGCGGGTCGTACTTGTGGTCGTGGCAGACGGCGCAGCCCACGCTCATGCCGAGCCAGGCCTGTCCGAAGGTCTCCGTGCGGTCGCGGGCGTAGAGGACCTTGTACTCCTCGTCGATGAGCCCGCCCTCGTTGGTGGTGATGTTGCAGCGCAGGAAGCCCGTGGCCACGCGCTGCTCCAGGGTCGCGTCCGGGAGCAGGTCGCCAGCCAGCTGCTCGACGGAGAACTGGTCGAAGGGCATGTCGCCGTTGAAGGCGCCGATGACCCAGTCGCGGTAGGGCCAGATGTCCCGGTAGTTGTCGAAGTGGATGCCGTGGGTGTCGGCGTAGCGCGCGACGTCGAGCCACTGTCTGGCGCGGTGCTCGCCCCAGGTGTCCCGCGCCATCCAGCGGTCCACCAGTCGCTCGTAGGCGTCGGGGGCCTCATCGAGCACGAAGGCCTCGACCTCCGCCGGGTCGGGGGGCAGGCCGGTCAGGTCCAGGGAGAGGCGCCGCGCGAGGGTCTGCCTGTCGGCCTCGGGGGAGGGCTCGAGGCCGGCCTCGGTGAGTCCGGCCAGGACGAAGTGGTCGATCGGGTTGCGGCTCCACGCGTCCTCGGGGGCTGGAGCGGCCTCGGGCGCCTCGAAGGCCCAGTGCGCCTCGTAGGGCGCGCCCGCGGCGACCCACAGGCGAAACACCTCGATAGCGGCCTCATCGAGGGGGTGCTCGACCTCGGGGGGCGGCATGAGCTCCCAGTCGTCCGCGCCGTCGATGCGGCGCATGAACTCCGCGGGGTCCGCGTCGAAGATTCCCGCTGCGCGGGCCTCCTCGCCCACGTCGAGGCGGAGGTCACCCTTGCGGGCGGCCTCGTCGGGCCCGTGGCAGGCGTAGCAGTGCTCGGCGAGGAGCGGGCGGACGTCCCGACCGAAGTCGACGGTGTCCCCCAAAGCAGCCGTGTCCCCCGAAGCCGCGGCGTCCTCCCAAGCGGCAGAGACCCCCGGAGCGGCGGGGTCGTGGGAGAGCTCACCGGCGGCGGAGCCGGCGGCGAGCGCGAAGGCGATCAGGGAGGGGAGCATCAGCACCCCCTGATCCTAGTTGGCCTCCGCGGATCTCGCCGCAGCTCAGCGGCCCGGGTCCCGGATCCGTCGCGTCCCCGGTCAGCTCACCGGCGCGCCCATGCGCTCGGCGACGAGGTGCTCGAGCTTGCGTGTGTCGGCGGCGAAGGCGCGGATGCCCTCGGCCAGCTTCTCGGTGGCCATGGCGTCCTCGTTCATCATCCAGCGGAACGCGCGCTCGTCGAGCCGCAGGGGCTCGTGGTCCGACGCCTCGGCGCAGGCCGTGGTCAGCTGAGCGGGGACGTCGCCCTCGGTGGTACGCAGCTCCTCCAGGAGGCCGGGGCTGATGGTGAGCAGGTCACAGCCCGCGAGTTGGAGGATCTCCCCCGTGTTGCGGAAGCTGGCGCCCATGACCTCGGTCTTGTGCCCGAACTTCTTGTAGTACTCGAAGATCCGCGTCACCGAGAGGACGCCGGGGTCCTCGGCGGCGGGGTAGCTCTCCTTGCCGGTGGACTTCTTGTGCCAGTCGAGGATGCGGCCCACGAAGGGCGAGATCAGCTGCACCTTGGCGTTCGCGCAGGCGACGGCCTGGGCGAAGGAGAACAGCAGGGTCAGGTTGCAGCGGATGCCTTCCTCGCGGAGCAGGCGCGCGGCCTCGATGCCCTCCCAGGTGGAGGCGATCTTGATCAAGATCCGGTCGCGGTCCACGCCAGCGGCTTCGTAGAGCGAGATGAGTTGCTTCGCCTTGGCCACGGTGGCCGCGGTGTCGAAGCTGAGGCGCGCGTCCACCTCCGTGGAGACCCTGCCGGGGACGATCTCGAGGATCTCGCGACCGAAGGCCACCGCGAGGCCGTCCAGGGCGTCGTCGATATCGCCGTCGTTCTTCCGTACGCCGTCCAGGGTCCGGTCCACGAGGTCGGCGTACTCGGGCATGGCCGCCGCCTTCAGCAGCAGGCTCGGGTTCGTCGTCGCGTCGCGCGGCTGGAAGGTCTTGATGCTCTCGAAGTCGCCCGTATCGGCGACGACGAGGGAGTGGGCCTTGAGTCCTGAGAGCTGATCCATGGCCCCAGGAAATCAGATCGGAGGCGGCGAGGGGAGCAAGGAGGCCCAGATCTGCCTCCAAGCCAGGGCATCCCCCGGCTTCGACTCCTTCTGGCTGCCAGCCGGCCCAGTTTCCCTCCGGCTCAGTCCTCTTCCGGCTTCCAGCCCGCCTCGGCCATGCGGACGCGCCCCTTGCGGACGGTGACGCCCTCTTCCCGGAGCAGCTTGGCCTGGTCCCGGGCGGTGCCGCCGGTCACCCGGATGGTCCCGTCCGAGCCCAGGACCCGATGCCATGGCACTCCCCGGTTCGCCACGAATCGCCGCAAGACGGTCCCCACGAAGCGCGCGGCCCGCGGGAGCCCCGCCTCCTCCGCCACCTGCCCGTAGCTCGCCACACGGCCAGGCGGGATGGAGTCCACGGTGGCGAGGATGCGCTGCACCCGCGCGTCCTGGAGGGCCTCGGCCTCCGAGGGAGCGCGCCCCTTCGAGGCCGGGCGCGGGCTCACGGTTGCCTCCGGTGGGCGAGCAGTGGGCGCACGATGAGCGCCGCCGCGGCGCTCTTGGCGAGGGCGCCAGGGAGCAACCTGGTGAGAGACACCGCGCCATCGCCGAGGGGGAGGTCGGCGCGCAGGAACAGCCACGCGAAGCCGACGAGTAGGATCGCGAGGTGAGCGCCCAGGAAGACCATGACGTCATGGCGGAAGCGGCCGTTCGCGAGCCCTGCGAGGGCACCCCCGAGGACGAAGGCCAGCACGAAGCCACCCGTCCTCAGATCGAGGAAGGACGCGCCTGGCGCTGAAGCTCCGCCCGAGAGGATGGGGGCGCCGGCCAGCACCGCGCCCAAGAACAGCATCCCGGAGAGCGCCGCCGCCCGGGCGCCGAACAGCGCCCCCGTCAGGAGCAGGGCCAGGGTCTGCAGTGTCATGGGGGCCGGCACCATGGGGACCGCCACCAGGCCGCCACCAAAAATCGCCGCCGCGCCGAGTGGGGCGGCGAGGTGGCGCCAAGGCGATGAATGGAGCGGGCGGTTTGGAGTCTCCTGGGCCATGGGCCCGTTGTAGCCCCGGCCTCCTGGCGCCCCTCCATCGACCTGTCAGATTCATTCCGGGCGGCCTGCCTTAGGGGGCTTCCACCTGCTGCCTTCGGCTCAGGGAAGGCTCCAGGAGCCTGCCCCGCGGTGCGGGCGCGATCCGGACCTGGGCCGGGAGGGGGCCGTGAGCCAGGGGTCAATGCCGGGTTGGGACCGCAGGGTCCGGGGCGCCCCCGCCCCGATGAAGCTGAATTAACCCCCTCTCGAGCGAAATCCGCTGCATCAGCGACAGCTATCCAGCAACGCCTGTCGATTCAACCCGTAGCGAGTCCACGACCGTCCAGCCTGGCCCGACCAGGTGGTGAGACGGCACCCCGTGCCCCAGTCCAGTTCGAGTGAGATCGATGAAACAACGTAAAGGCATCATCCTTGCCGGCGGGTCCGGCACCCGCCTCTACCCGATCACGACCGGCGTATCGAAGCAGCTGCTGCCGATCTACGACAAGCCGATGATCTACTACCCCCTGTCGGTGCTGATGCTGGCGGGGATTCGGGAGATCATGGTCATCACGACTCCGCACGACCTCGACCAGTTCGAGCGCACGCTGGGAGACGGGAGCCAGTGGGGGATCTCGCTCTCCTACATGGTTCAGCCCAGCCCGGACGGCCTCGCGCAGGCGTTCATCCTCGCCGAGGACTTTCTGGACGGCGCGCCCTCCGCGATGGTGCTCGGGGACAACATCTTCTTCGGGCAGGGGTTGCCGGACCTCCTCAGGGAAGCGGACGAGGCCAGCGCGGGGGCGACGGTCTTCGGCTATCGGGTCGCGGACCCCGAGCGCTACGGCGTGGCGGACTTCGACGAGGACGGGACCGTCCGAGCGATCATCGAGAAGCCGCCCGAGCCGCCGTCGAACTATGCGGTGACCGGCCTCTACTTCGTGGACGGGACCGCCCCGGAGCGTGCGCGGCAGGTCAAGCCGTCCGAGCGTGGGGAGCTGGAGATCACGTCGCTCCTGGAGAGCTACCTCAAGGATGGAACGCTCTCGGTCAAGCGCATGGGCCGCGGGTACGCGTGGCTTGATACGGGCACCCACGCCTCGCTGCTGGACGCGGGTAACTTCGTCCGGACCCTGACCGAACGGCAGGGGCAGCAGGTGGGGTCGCCCGACGAAATCGCCTTCGAATTGGGGTGGATCTCGCGTGAGGAGCTGCTCCATCGGGCGGAGCGCTTCGGCAAGAACGACTACGGCGAGACCTTGAAGAAGCTCGCGGAAGAAGGGAGCTGATCCGCCTCCAGGGGCCCGCTTCATCCGGACCAGGGCGAGGTGGCGCCCCGGCCTCAGCCATGCCTTGTGTTGGCTCCGCGTCGTGCCGGGCCTCCTGCGGGACGCAAGACGTCAAGCGGGGGGACGCGGCGCTCGGCGCCCGGCGCTCCGGGGAGGTCAACGGTGGGTGCTGGATTTGAGGGGGCTTGCAGTATCGTCTGTGGGTGAACCTCGCCCTCATCAACCTCCGCCTCATCGTCCTCGGTGCCGCCGCTCTCTTGGGGGCCTGCGCCGCGCCGCCAGCGGCGGATGACCTTCCCGGTCGCGGCCCGCTGATCTCCGTGGTCGACGAGGCTGGGGGACCGGTACCCGACGCTGAGCTGTGGGTCGTGGACCGGCGCACATTGCGAGCGGACGCGGCGGTCCTGGCCAGTCGGATCACTGGAGATTGGGTGGAGACCTCCCTCCAATTGGCGGCCGAGGTGCAGCGCACCGACGGGCGTGGTCGGGCGCGCCTCCAGGATTCACCTGCGCCCGGCGTGTTCCTCGCGGCCCGCAGCGGCGCCCTGTTCGGCAGCGTCGAGGTGCGCGCCATCGGCCGCGAAGGGCTCGTGTTGTCCCTGCGGCCGCGCACGTCCTATCGGGCCCGGGTCCTTGATTCGGAGGGGCGACCTGCCCAAGGCGTCCCCTTGACCCTGGCGGTCCCCGGGGAGCCGCGGCTTGACCGACTTCCGGCCACGGCGGTGACGGGCGCTGACGGGACGGCGGTCCTCTATGAGCCGCCGGCTGAGGCGCTCGTGGGCCTGCGACGGATCCCCGTGGGGACCGAGCGTGTGGCTCTCGCTCGTGTCGCCTCGAAGGAACCCATCGCGGTCCTGGTGGATCCGGTCGGGACCGGCGTGGTGTCGCTCCCGTCGTCGGCGGACATGACCCTGCGCCTGACCCATAGCGGCTTCCCCGCGGACCACTGGGGGGGGGTGCTCCAGCTCTTCCCGGCACGGAACGGCAGCCGCTCCGACGTGACCCTCGCGGTTCCGGTCGTCGGCTCTGAGGCGACCCTGCGATACGTGGAGCGCGGAGTCGACCTGCGAGCAGTGGTGGTCGTGGGGGAGGACGAGCGCCTGCTTGGGTCCTTCGCTCAGCTCATGGACGGCGTGGGCGCGGAAGAGACCAGCCCGGTCCGCGAAGTCTCGCTGGATCGGGGTGTCTTCATCGAAGGCCGCTTGGTGGACGGCAAAGGAAAGCCGCGCGCCGGCGCCTCCGTGCAGGCGATGGTCGAGGGCGAGCCGAGCACCACTTGGTCCTTGGCCACCGGGCCGGAGGGGCGCTTTCGATGGCTGGTCGCCGCGCCGTCGGGTGCCGGCGGCTGGTCTGCGGTGCGTATCGGCGGGCGGCGAGACGGGGTCACGGTCCCGCTGCCAGCGTTCACTCCCGGGGAGCGCGTGGCCCTCGGAGACGTCCGCCTGCCCCGCTAGTTCGAGCCCTGGTCGAGGCGGGCGGCTGCCTCGCGCACCACCGGCCAGGCGAGCTGGAACCACGGCGTGTAGCGCGTCCCGTCGCCGATCTCGGCGTCGAGCGTCGCCGGCTCGATGAAGCGGAAGTCAGCGACCTCCACGGGGTCCGGCGCCAGGTCCTCTTCCTGAACCTGGCCCATGAAGACCGTGACGACCTCGTGCTCTGTACCGACGTCGCCGAACGTCGCGCGGTACTCATAGCGGTGAATGGGCTGGATCTCCACCGAGGCGCCAAGCTCCTCATTCACCCGGCGGCGCGCCGCGTCCGCCACCTGCTCGTCGCCGACGGGGTGACTGCAGCAGCTGTTGGACCAGAAGCTGGGCCACAGGGGCTTGGTGTCGTGGCGCTGGTGGATCAGCAGCCGTCCTGCGCGGTCGAAGAGGTAGACCGAGAACGCCCGGTGCCGGAGGCCTTCCAGGGCGTGGCAGCGAGCGCGGGTCTCGGTCCCAACGGGCACATCCTCTGCGTCCACCAGCACCAGTCGCTCGTCGGCGCGCGATCCCCACAGCTCTCTCTTCATGCCAGAGGTGATAGGCGCTGTCTGCCCCCGCGCGAAGGGCGCGTCCCGTGAAACCAGACCAGTTTCGCGCTTCGAGTCCGGAGGGTGGCAGAGTGCCCCCATGAACGACGCCCTCAAGAAGGCCATCTCCCGCCGCGTGGACCGCATCCGCGCGGGCGAGGACCCCCAGTGCCTCGGGCGCCTGCCTTCCGGGTGGGTCATCCTGGCCAAGTTTCAGCCGGAGCCGATCGTCGGCGGCTGCATGCTGCTCCCTGACCCGGCGGTGCCCTCGTTGAACGCGCTCGGGGCCGCGGACCGAGCGCGCTTCCTCGGCGACCTGGCCACGGTCGGGGACGCGGTCCTCAAGGCCACAGGAGCGGAGCACCTCAACTACCTGATCCTCTGCAATCAGGTGCCTGAGCTCCACGGGCACTGCGTCCCTCGCTTTGCGGGGGAGTCACCGGAGCGCCGCGCCATGGACCCGTTCGAGGCCTACGACTTTGGCACGGCCCGCGTCGCGGACGCCCTCGGCGAGGACGCCGGCCTCGCCGCGCGGCTGCGCGCAGCGCTCCTCGAGCTCGGGGCCGCCGCTCCGTCAGCGACGGGCTGAGGGTGGAGGCCCTCAGGTCCCCACTCAGGGTTGGCGGATATAGAGGCCGAGGTGGTCGTACCGGTCTCGCGCGGCGAGCTCGTAGGGGCCACCCTCGGAGCGCATTCGGCCCCCAGCCTCCATGGAGCGGCGGGGCGCGACCACGATTCGCGGCGCGGGCTCTCCCTCCGGCATGGCGTCAAGCTCCACGAGCCGTGCTGGGATGCCGAGGTCGAGGACGCGGAACAGCGGACCCCATACGAACGCGACGGCCACAGGCTCCGTGATCTCGGCCGCTCGCAGGGTGACGGCGAGGTCGTCGAAGGAGCCGGCGGGGTGGGCGTCCGGCGACAGGGGGTGGTGGACCTCGGGGACGTACAGGGTGGCGCTCGGGCCGGTGAAGAGGGTGGACCATGTAACGAGCCCGCACCACGCAACGGTCAGGACCGCTGCGCCGTCCGCGAGCGCGCGACCGACACGACCGCGCGCCACCGCCCACAGCACCCCGAGGCCCTCTGCCGCGAGGACCACGAGGATCACGTCCACGGGGAGGTAGATGCGGGCGAGCTCGGGGAAGTTGAAGCGCAGGAAGAGCAGGAGGGTGGGGACGACGGCCCAGGCGAGCAGCCAGACCATCCACTTGGCGTCCCGCGTCAGGGCGCCGGCGAGGCCCAGGAGGGCGAGCCCGAGCACCGGGATGGAAATCTGCCGGGGCACGGCCACAACGTCGAGGAGGTAGCCGAAGGCGAGCTCGCGGCGCTCCCACCAACCGTAGGTCGCGTCGAGGGACGATGAGAACCACTTGTCGCGAGCGAACTCACTGAAGAACAGGAGCCCGATGGTGAGCGCGCCCACGGGGACGCAGGCTGCGAGCCCGAAGGCGACGCGCCTTGACCGCCACGGCGCCCGGCTCGCCCCGGTCGGGCTGGTACGGAAGAGGAGGACGACCAGGACCGCGAGCACGAACGTGTACACGGTGGCCATCTCGTGGAAGCCGTAGGCGAGCAGGGACGTGACCGTGATTCCGATGGCGCCGCGGGTCAGGGCGCGGGTGTCTCGCTCATCCGCCTCGGCATACATGCGCCAGGCGATGGCGATCATCCACATCAGGAAGAAGGTGCACGCGGCCTGGCCCCAACCAGTCCGAGAGATCATCACGTGCCCGAGTTGGACGGCCACCAGCGCGCCGCCCGCCACCGCGATCAGGGGCTCTCGGGGCGCGACGCGCCGCAGCCAGAGCAGCACGAGGAGGGAGGTGAGCGCGCCGAAGACCGCCTGGTCGAGGCGCAGGGCGGTGACGCGGCCGAAGCCAGCTCGGGCGCCAAGCCGGACGGCGTAGCGGATGCTCAGCTGATGGAGATAGCCATGGGGGTAGGTGGAGCGCCCCTCATCCTGGCTGAAGTCTCGCAGGAGAGCCTGGCCCCACTCGCGGTCTTCGCGGAGCCAGGCGCTCGAGCTGGCGCCCGGGTCAAGGTGGTGGACCTGCGCCGACCAGAGGAACTCGCCGTCGTCGGGCGACATCCGCCCCTGGTCGAGGTCCTTGCCGCGGAGAAACAGCGCCATCAGCGTGATGGCGAGCGCGGCCGGGAGCAGCCAGAGAGGGGAGATCGAGGCGCCGCTCCCGGTCCCGGCGGGGAGGGGCTGGGATGCGCTCGACCGGCGGGCGTCGTCTTCGGTCACTCTCGGCTCGGACGGTTCCATGAAGAGAGAGGCTAGCGCTTCGGCTGGACGGGAGCACGGGAGGACCGGAACGCTCCTCCCCGGTTATCGTCTGCCCACCCCATGGAACTCTCCAACATCATCGCAGGGCTCTGGCGGCAGCCAGAGTGGGACCTCGAGGGCGCGAGGCTGGCAGGCTGGGCCCGTCGGGCCCTCGACCTCGGGATCGACACGTTTGATCTGGCAGACATCTACGGCGGGTACACCGTCGAGGAGTCCTTTGGCGCCGCGCTCCGTGCCGACCCTGGCCTGCGCCAGGCGCTGAAGCTGATCACGAAGTGCAACATCAAGCTGGTCTCGGAGCGTCGGCCCGCGCACCTACGGCACGGCTACGACTCGAGTCGAGCGCACATCATCGAGTCGGTGGAGCAGAGCCTTCGGGCCCTGGGAACCGATCACCTCGAGATGCTCCTGCTGCACCGGCAGGACCCCCTCATGGACCCCGACGAGGTCGCGGCCGCGTTCTCCGAGCTCGAGGCCAGCGGCAAGGTGCTCGCGTTCGGGGTCTCTAACTTCACCCCGTCCCACCTCGAGGCGCTCCAGAGCCGCTTGGCGTGGCCGCTGGTGACGAATCAGGTGGAGGCGTCCGTCCTGCACCTTGAGCCCTTCACTGACGGCACCCTCGACCAGGCGCTGACCCGACGCTTTCGGCCCATGGCGTGGTCGCCCCTCGGCGGCGGGCGACTGTTCTCAGGAGGAGGGGAGCGAGAGGTTCGCGTCCGCACGGCCGCGGAGGGAGTCGCCGCAGAGCTCGGCGTGACCGTCGACGCCGTCGCCTACGCGTTCCTCTTGCGGCACCCCGCGCGAGTCAGGCCAATCACCGGCAGCGGGAAGCTCGAGCGCCTGGGCGCCGCGGTGCGCGCGACGGAGATCTCGCTGTCGCGTGATCAGTGGTTTGACCTCTGGACGGCATCCACAGGCGCCCCGCTCCCGTGAGGGGGCCAGGGGCCGCTCAGCGCTGGTCGGGCCTGTCGCGGTGATCCCCGCGGCCGCGAGCAAGACCTCGAGGTTACGTCCAGCGCATGGGGAGGCTCAGGCTGCCTTGCTCTGCTGGGACGGCATCTCGGCGCTGGGTGAAGCCTGGGTCCAGTCCTCGCTGAAGTCCTCGCCCCGATCGCCAGGGGGAGCCAGCTGCTCGAGGGCCGCGTTGAGCGCGTCGCAGAGCTCAGAGAACTCGTCGTGCTCGCGGATCTCGCAGGTGCGCACCGGGCCGCCCGCGGCGATCTCCTTGAGGTGCTGGGTCATGCGGTACGTGGGACCCGCGATGTGAGAGGTGGCGACGATGCCCACGCCGGCCATGAGGGGGACGAGGGCCCCGAGGGTCCAGAGCGTGTTCTTCAGAACGATGGCCCGCGACGCCTCAAGCACCTGCTCTCCATCGCTCGGGATGGACTGAGCCAGCTCCGAGAGGCTGGCGTTCATGAGGATGACCTGGAGCAACGCGGCCACGGCTCCGATGGCGGTGAAGATGCCGACGAGCTTGAGCTGAAGGGGCCTGTTGACGAGCTTGCGCTTGCGCTTCTGCATGATTCTGAGGGGCCCTTGCGGCCGCTGCGCCGCGGTGCTCCCCGGCCCATGGAGACGAGCCCTCGCTCGGGGCTCGCGTGATGGACGGGAAAGGGTCATGGGGACCACCCCGTCCTCACACGCGTTCGACCCTTGGGGCCGATGGACTTCAATCTCGATCGAGTCCAGGGGCTTCTCCGTGGGCGGGGTCTCGTTCCTGGACGCTGGAGGCCATGCAGGCGTCCTCGAGCTTCGATGACGCATCTAGCGGTCGCCCGGGACTCTTCGCCCGAGCGGAGCGTCCCTCTGGACTGAAGCCTGCCCGACGGCTGGGCAGCCGCGACCATTTGCCATGGGTCAGGCGCTGGGGTGTGAATTGCTGGCACCTCGGCTGAATGGATGGTGCCCGGCCTGCCGATAGACTTTGCGGCGCTCGGTCCCTGCGATCGCCCTTCTCCCGCCCCCTCCTGACGATGCGAACCCACCGCCTCCCCCTCCTCTTCGCAGGAGGAGTCGCGACCTTCACGGCGCTCCAAGCCCCCGCTTGGGGATCCGCCGACGCCGGGATGAGCCTGGCCTACATCGGGCCTGGAGCCGGCTTTGCCGCAGCTGGGTCGCTGCTGGTGCTGCTCGGGACCTTCGCGCTCGCCTTCGGCATCATCCTGATCTGGCCGTTCAAGGCGGCGATCAAGGTCGTGTACCGAAGGGGCAAGACGAAGGCCAAGGTCAAGCGCGTGGTCGTGATCGGCCTGGACGGGTTCGATCCTACGATGGCGCAAAGGTATGCGGGCCGCATGCCGAACTTCGCTCGGTTGCAGGCGCAGGGATGCCACTCCTCGCTCGGGACCTCGATCCCCTCGATCTCGCCCGTGGCCTGGTCGACCTTCGCCACGGGGGTCGACGCCTCGCGTCACAACATCTACGACTTCCTGACGCGAGATCCATGTTCCTACATGCCTGTGCTGTCCTCCACGGATACGCGCACGGTCCCGCGGAACATCAACCTCGGTTTCGCCAAGGTCCCCTTCGGCCAGCGGGCCTTTTACAAGATCCTTCAGAAGAGCCAGCCCTTCTGGAAGCTGCTCGGCGCGAACATGGTCTGGTCCTCGATCATCCGAGTGCCGATCACCTTCCCCCCGCAGAAGTTCAAGAACGGCACGCTCCTGTCGGGCATGTGCGTCCCGGACCTGCAGGGCACCCAGGGCTCCTTCAGCTTCTACACCTCGGATGAGAGCAAGCTCGGCGCCGCCACCGGCGGCCAGCGCTTCCGCGTGGTGCGCCGCAATGACTGCGTCGAATCCAACCTGAAGGGCCCCCCGGGCGCGGACGGCATTTCGATGAAGTGCCCGTTCACGGTCCAGATGGACGCCGCCACGGGCAAGGCTGCGATCACCATCGGCAAGGAGACCGTCGAGGTCGGGATGGGTGAGTACACGCCCTGGATGGAGATCCCCTTCGACGGGGTTCAGGGCATTGCCCGCCTCCGCATCCAGCGCTGGGACGAGGAGGCGGTGAGCGTCTATGTCACGCCGATCAACATCGACCCCGAGTCGCCGGCGATGCCCCTCAGCCACCCGTTCGTCTACTCGATCTACCTGGCGAAGATGCTGGGTAAGTTCTCGACCCTGGGTCTCGCGGAGGACACCTTGGCGCTCAACGAGCGAGTCATCGATGAACCCGCCTTCCTCGATCAGGCCTACCTGATCATGGACGAGCGCAAGAAGCAGCTCTGGGACGTCCTCGACAAGACCAAGAAGGGTTTCGTGACCGTCGTCTTCGACACCACGGACCGAGTCAGTCACATGTTCTGGCGCTACCTGGAGAAGGACCACCCCGCCAACGAGGGCAAGGACACGACCGAGTTCGTGGACGTCATCCCCGAGCTGTACGGCAAGGCTGACGCGCTCATCGGCGAGGTCATGGAGCGACTCGAGGGTGACGACGACACCCTGCTGATGGTGGTCTCCGACCACGGGTTCTGCTCCTTCCAGCGGGGCGTCAACCTCAACGCGTGGCTGCGAGACGAGGGCTACCTCGTGCTCAAGGACGGCGCCGAGACCTCGGGCGACTGGTTTGAGAAGGTGGACTGGGAGAAGACGAAGGCGTTCACCCTCGGGCTCACCGGCATCTTCATCAACCGGAAGGGCCGTGAGCGAGTCGGCCAGGTCGAGCCGGGTGAGGAGCTCGACACCCTCTGCAAGGAGATCAAGGAGAAGCTCGAGGCGCTCGTGGACCCCAAGTCTGGTGAGCGTGCGATCAACGAGGTCTTCCTCACCGCGGAGGTCCACGACGGGCCGTACGCCGACATGGCGCCCGAGCTGCTCGTGGGGTACCACCGCGGCTTCCGCCACTCCTGGGACTGCGCCGTCGGTGCCGTCTCCAAGGAGACCTTCTCGGACAACACCAAGAGCTGGTCCGGCGATCACTGCGTCGATCCGCGGCTTGTCCCCGGCGTCTTCTGGTGCAACCGCAAGATCGACTTCGAGGACCCCACCCTCGCTGACATTGCGCCCTCTGTGCTCGACCTCTTCGGGGTCGACGTCCCCGCCTACATGAAGGGTCGCCGCCTGTTCGGGTCCATGGGCAGCGGTGACGCCGCGCCCGATCGCCTCCGTAGTGCGGAGCAAGCCAACTCATGAATCTCCCCCGCTGGACGGCCTACGTGGCCCTCGCCGTCATCGCGACGCTGCTCGCGACCGGCGTCCCGACGCTCCGCAAGTCCACGGACCCCGAGCCCGCACGGGCCGCGAGGGAGTCTGGCGCTCTCAACCTCCCCGCGGCGGAGCACCCGCGCGTGGTGGTGCTCGGCATCGACGGGATGGACCCGGAGATCCTCACCTCGGTGATGAACCGATATCCGGAGCGGATGACGAACTTCAGGCGCCTCGCGGACGCCGCCGGCGGGGTCATGTCGCTCGGGACCTCCACGCCGCCCCAGAGCCCTGTGGCCTGGTCCAACTTCATCACGGGCCGGAACCCGGGCGGCCATGGGGTCTATGACTTCATTCACCGCAGCAAGGAGCACTACTCGATCGAGCCGTCGACGGTGGTCTCCGAGGCTGGTGGCGAGATCAAGGTCCCCCTCACGGGCTACAAGATCCCCACGGGTGGGAGCTCGGAGTCCAACCGGAGCGGTCGTGCCTTCTGGACGATCCTCGGAGAGGCGGGCGTCCCCGCCGACCTCTACCGCGTTCCAATCAACTTCCCGGTCGAGCCGTCCAAGGGCGTGAGCTTCCCCGGGATGCTGACCCCCGCCCTGGACTCGGCCTACGGCACCTACACCATCTTCACCAGCGATCCGCCCGCGAAGAGGGAGACCTCGGGGGGCAAGTTCCGCGCTGTTCGGGCGAGCGGCGGCGCGATCCGCACCCAGCTCGAGGGGCCGGTCAACGTCCTCAAGGACGGGGACCCGGTGGCCACGACACCGTTGACCGTGTACATCGACGAGCGGAGCAACACTGCGACGATCGAGGTGGGAACCGAGCGGGTCGTCATGCGGCCCGGGCAGTGGTCGCGCTTCTGCCGCGTGAGCTTCGAGATGGCGCCCATGGGCGCGATGAACCTGGGCGGGATCGTGCGCTTCTACCTGCGCAGTATCGGTCCTGAGTTCGTCCTCTACGCCTCGCCGGTCAACTTCGATCCACTCGCTCCGGTGGACGCCATCTCCTCACCGGAGGAGGCCTCGGCGGACCTGGCGGCGGCCATTGGTGACTACTACACCCAGGGCATGGCCGAGGAGGTCTCGGCGCTGAAGGACGGCGCCTTCACCGACGCGGAGTTCATGGCCCAGGCAGAGCTCGTGTACCTCGAGCGAGCGCGGATGCTTGACCACGCGCTGGACCGCTACGTCGCGAATGACGAGGGCGGGCTCCTGTTCTTCTACGTCTCCTCTGTGGACCTCGCCATGCACATGATGTGGCGCCACACCGACCCGGACCACCCGTTCTTTGATGAGGCCATCGCCAACGAGGCCTCGAATTGGTGGTCTGATCGCGAGGGCTCTACCTGGCGAGACGTCGTCGACGACCTCTACCTCAAGATGGATCCCTTCCTCGGGAAGGTCCTCGATCGCGTGGGGGATGAGGCGGTCGTCATGATCATGTCGGACCACGGATTTGCCGCCTATCGCCGCAAGTTCAGCCTCAACACTTGGCTGCTGGAGAACGGCTATCTGGTCCTCAACGAGGGGCGGGAGCGCGAGCTGCCGGAGGGCGCGAGTGGCTTCGAGGACGTCTTCATCTCCGACGCAGTGGACTGGTCGAAGTCGACGGCCTACGGCGTGGGTTTCAACGGGCTCTACCTCAACCTCAAGGGCCGCGAGGCGCAGGGCATCGTGGAGTCGGGACCGGAGGCCAGCGAGCTCCTAGACCGGCTCAAGCGCGAGCTCGAGGCGATCCGCGACGACGACCGCGGGAGCGAGCAGGTGGTGCTCAGCGCCGACCTCGCCACGGACGTGTACGCGGGCGGCGAGCGCCTCGACGAGGCCCCTGACATTGTCGTGGGCTACAACTGGGGCTACGGCAATTCCGATGAGGCTACCCAGGGGCGTATCCCCTCTGCGGTGCTCTCGGACAACGTCGGCGGCACCTTCAACGGCAGCCACCTGATGCACCCAAGCGTCGTCAACGGCGTGCTGCTCACCAACCAGCCGGTTCAGCTCGCTGACCCGCGCCTCGAGGACCTCACCACGACGATCCTGAAGCTGTATGGCGTCGAGCCGAGCCCGGGAATGGTCGGTCGAGCCATCCTCTCTGATCACTGATCTATTCGCTTCTCTAACCCGCAACTCTCCATGTTTGGATCCGCCAACAAGGTCAAGATTGACCCCGAGCTTCTCACCCGCATCAAGCAGATCGCTGAGGTCGCTGGGTACGCCTCCCACGAGGAGTTCATCCACCACGTGCTCGAGCGCGAGCTCGCCCAGTTCGACGAAGCCGGCTCCGACGCCGACATCACTGAGAAGCTCAAGGGCCTCGGCTACATCAGCTGATCGCCACCGCTTCGGACCAACCATAGGCCCCACGCCCGGTCCCCGATGAACGCGACCAACCGCGCAGTCACCTCCTTCTTCGACCTTGTCCTGACCCCCCTCGAGGCGGTCAGCGACGAGTTTGCGCTGCTGTTCGTGAGCGGACTCTTCGGAGTGCTCGCGCTGTGGATCTTCAAGCACATCTCCTGGCAGGCGGGGATCAAGGGCACGAAGGACAAGATCAAGGGACACCTGATCGAGATTCGCATCTACCAGGACGATCTCGTGACCGTCGGCAAGGCCATCGCGAAGGTGCTCTTCAGGAACCTGCAGTACCTCGTCCTGAACTTCGGGCCCTTCGTTCCGCTCGCGATTCCCTTCGCGCTCGTGGCGGCCCAGATGGTGGTGCGCTACGGCTTTGAGCCGGTCCCGATTCAGCAGCCCGGCGTCGAGCGGCTGGCGGGGGACGGGTTGACGCTCGAGGTCATGGGGGACCGAGACGCCATTGGCGATCTCCAGATCACCTTCCCCGAGGGGTTGGCGGCGGTCTCCCCCGTGGCGCTTATTCCCCGGCAAGGGCGTGCCTTCGTGGAGTTCATTGCGGAGCAACCGGGTGAGTACAAGATCGTCCTCACGACGGGCGGTCAATCGATCGAGAAGACGATCGTCGCCGGTGACGAAGCCAGCGTGCGGAGCCTGCAACCAGAGCGGGTGAGCAGCGCCCTGGAGGCCATCCTCTGGCCCGCTGAGGACACCCTCTCGGGGACCGGGCTGGAGAAGATCAGCTTCGTCTATCCGGAGAGCGACCTCGGCTGGCTCCCCTTGAGCGGGCCCCTCGGCGTGCTCGCAGCGTTCGTGCTGGCCTCCATGGTCGTGGGCTTTGTCTTCCTGAAGCCGCTGGGCGTGCAGATCTGACCGGAAATGGTCGGGCTCTTCTCAGGTGGCGTCGAGGCCGCCATCCGCGCCTCGCTCCTGGCTCACGAGGGGCAGACTCGCAAGGGGGATCCGATCCCCTACATCTCGCACCCCTACCACGTGGCGCTCTTGCTCGCGCGCAGCGGTG
>JAQWJQ010000139.1 GCA_029248265.1 Planctomycetota bacterium | reverse complement strand
CTCAGTCCCTCGCACGGCAGAAGAAGTTCCGCGAGGCCAAGCAATACCTCGAGGACGCACCGATCTCGCTCAAGGAGCTTCAGGCGCTCTCTTCACGCCGCGACTTCCGCGGCATGATGGACACTCGCTACCGAGACGCGTTCCACCTCGACGATTGACGGCGAGCGACCGGCCGCGCGGACCTGAGGGCTCAGCGTGGCGAGAGGTCGATTGAGAGGGCTGCGCTCCCCTGCACCTGAAAGTACTCGAGCCGGATCGAGTGCTCACCCGGCTCAAGCTCGACGAGCTGCTCCCCTCGCCGCGCCTCGTGCAGCGTCCAGTCCTCCAGGACTGGCCGCCCGTCGATGAGGATCCGAACTCCGTCGTCGGACCTCACCTGGAGCACGTAGCTCGCCCTCGTGCTCCGGTCGCACGTGAACGTCGAGTTGGCGATCAGGCCGAAGAACTCCGCCCCGACGACCCGCCTGACCTCATCGCTGGACCAGGGGTTCGTGAAGGTCGTCACCCGCGCGACCGCGTCCGGACGCGAGGCCCTTTGCCGCCATGCAGCCTCGCGCGTCCGCGGGTCGCTACCCTCCAGCTCCCACTGGAACCACTGGGCGTCCCAGACGCTGTCCACGAGCAGCCCGCCTGGCTTTCGCCGCGGCGGTCGAGGCGCTCCGGAGCGGAAGTCCCAGGGTCCCCACTCACCGAGGAGGATCGTCTCGAGGCCACCGCGAAACTCGTCCCGCTCCTCGGCTCGAATCTCCTGAGCCCCCGGGAAGGGCGGGAGGCTGTAACCCCGCCACACCGCCAACATGTCCGGCGGGCTCCCGACCCAGGGGCGCATGCTCACCTCGCTGACGTTGCCGGAGGGGATCGCCCCGAGCGGCGCATCAAGCCAGCGCTTCACTGTGCCCTGGTCAAAGCTCTCGTCTCCTTCGCAGGTGAGGTCCGCGAGGTACGGGGCCCGGGTCCCCGGGACGTACTCGTTCCCGTGAAAGGTCAGCCCGGTGGAGCGCTGGAGCGCGAGATCCACCACGTTGTCCTCGAAGGAGTTCTCGAGGACGAAGTGGTCGCGGGAGCGCACGTCCTTCACGCGGGAGTAGGGCCCCGCGGCGAACTCTGGGTCCTCGTCCCAGTAGAGCGCCAGGCCGATCTCATTGCGCGCGATGGCGTTGTCTGCGATCAGGCACTCCTGACCGTGCGCGATGGTGACCCCCCCACCGACGACCTGCTCGATGCGGTTGCCAAGGACGATCATGCGGGACGCGTAGCTGCCGAGGACGCCGTGCTGGTGAGCGCCGCGCAGGTCGTTACGGAGGACCGCGTTCCGGTCGCTGAGGGCGATCTCCACCGAGCTAGCGGCGGAGAAGCGCAGGTCATTCTCGGCGAAGATGTTCTGGTCGCAGCCGGCAGCCGTCGCGGACGCGTCCTTGATGATCCCCTGGCCCCCGTGGACGAACACGCCGTCACCACAATGGGTGGCGCTGTTTCGAACGACGAGGTTCTTCGAGCAGCCGTCGAGCATCAGGATCCCCGCCGCGCGCTGGGCCTGCCAGTAGCGCCCGTGGCTATAGCCGCGGACACAGTAGTCCAGGACGTTGTGGGCGACGACGCACTCGGAGGAGCGGTACATCCCCACCCCCCAGCCCGAGAGGAAGGAGAAGTCGTTGTCGTAGACCTCACAGTCCTGGCTGCGCGTGAGGAGGACGCCGTTCTGGCCCCGCCGTCCGCGGCACGAGTGCACTCGGAGCCCCCGGCAGTTGGTCGCTGAGATCGCGGCGCCGTAGTTCTCCAGCCACTCACCTCGGTCGTTCTCATGGGGAGAGAGCGAGTCCGTGGGGTCCCCTGCGAACTCGGTCGACTTCAGCCGTTGCCCGTACCAGCCGTCGAAGCGCACGCCTTCGATCGTGACGTCACTCGAGTCCTCCAGGACGATGCACCCCTTGTAACCGCCGAGCACCCCCCCCCGGATCGTGATGCCATGACAGCGGCGCACCAGGATCCCGTACCCGAGCGCGGTGTCGATCCGCGCGCCGGCGCCTTGGCCACGAAGCTCCACCCCGGTCAGATCGAAGACCCCGCCGTTGATGCCCTCGAGGGTGAAGGCGGCCTGGTCGATCCGGTCCACGGGCCGGAGGTTCAGGCCCTGGCTCAGCCTGGGGAAGGCGCTCGGCGCCTCCTCCAGAGACGCGGGCAACGCCTCGCCTCCCCCCGAAGAGCAGCCAGCGAGAAGCGTCAGGCAGAGCGCGGAAAGCCGCGCCGCGGCAGATCGGGCTCCGCGATTGGGGCAGGTTCGAAGCGAGTCAGGCATGATTCGACGCCCGTCAGGCGCAGCGGGTCTGGAGGTTCCGGGCGTTCCGGCAGCTTACGAGTCGATGGCAGTGGATGGAACGCCCGGCTTAGGGCCTAAACTGTGTGCCGCGCGCCCCGCACCATCGGCCCGCAGGAGACGCCCTCATGGCCACCAAAAGACCCAGCAACGCCCCGACCACGTCCCCTTCGTCGGAGGTTCCGCCCACCGGCCTGACCCTGGAGAACGGAATCCCGATCTGCCAGAGGGACCTGCCCATGGACTGGTACCAGGAGGAGTTCAGGCCCTACGCAGAGGAATATCTGGCCCTGCCAGACCGGACCCCCGAGACGGTGCTCCCCTGGCTGGACCAGTACGTCCTCCCGGCGATGGAACACTTCGGGGAGGAGCTGCTGCTGCTCGCCCACTTCTACATGGGCGGCGAGATCGTGAAGCTCGTAGAGCGCTACCACGGGGCCGTCTCGGACAGCTATGTCCTCGCGCTCCAGGCCGAGCGCAACCCCGGCAAGCGCCTGATCGTGGAGTCGGCCGTCCACTTCATGGCTGAGACCGTGGCGATCCTCAGCCACCCCCACCAGGAGATCTGGATCACCAACCCGAAGGCGGGCTGCACGATGGAGATGCTGGCCAAGGACCACATGGTCCTCCCCATCGCCGACCAGCTGATCGAGCGTTACGGCGACGACCTCCTGGTCGTCGCGTACATGAACACCTCCGGGCGCCTGAAGGCGCTCGCCGGCAGGACTGGAGGGGCGGTCTGCACGAGCTCCAACGCGCAACACGTCGTGCGCTGGGCCCGGGAGCAAGGGAAGAAGATCTTCTTCGTGCCGGACCAACACCTGGGCCGCAACGTCGCGGACCAGCTCGGTATGGACCCCGCAGGCCTCCTCGCGCTTCCTGACCCCGGGACCTTCTCCGGGTCTTACCGACTCGAGGACGTCGACGGCGGACTTGCGGCCCTCGACGCGGCAGAGATGATCCTCTGGGGGTCGTTCTGCGGCGTGCACACCGTCTTCAAGCCGGAGATGGTCCGCCACTGGAAGGACGACGGGCGCACGGTCCTCGTCCACCCCGAGTCGCCGGTCGAGACCGTCCGCGCCGCGGACGGTAGCGGCAGCACGAACTTCCTCTGGAAGGCCGTCATGGACGCCCAGCCAGGAGACCGCCTCGCGATCGGAACCGAGGGCCACTTCGTGCGCAACGCGAAGACAGAGGGCGCCAAGCGCGGCGTGGACATCGTCCATCTCGCGGAGGTCCCCGGGTCCCTGGCCGCCGGCTGCGGATGCGCGACCATGAGCAGGAACGACCCGCCGCACCTCGCAGGGATGCTCGACCTGCTCCGACGTGGCGAGGCCCCCGAGGCCAACCGCGTGCTCGCCGGAGACTCGGTGGACGAGATCACCGGCCGGCGCGATCGCCTCACGGAGGCGGAGCGTGAGGAGCTCAAGGCCGAGGCCCGGCTCGCCCTGGAGAACATGATCAAGGTCACCGAGCGGGCAGGGGCCTGAGGCGCGGCTGGCCTCCCTCTGACCGCGTACACTCGCCCCATGCCTACCCGACGCGATTCGGCCCCGGCCGGAGCCTGCCCCCAGGGGGGCCCTCCCCTGAGGCACCGCCCGGTGACCGAGGTCCGCCACCTCGACCACCTCATCGAGAACGCCTTCCCGAGCTTCGGCGGCGGCTACATACGGCGCGTCTGGGGGCTCCTGGACCGAGCCATCGGCGAGGGCGTCCCGATGACGCTCGCCGTCGCAGGCCCGGTGACCGCCTCTGGCCAACACATCGCCTGGCTCAACCCGCTCCTGGACACGGGGTGGTTCTGCCTGGTCTCGACCACGGACGCCGTCTGCTACCACGACGGGCACCGGGGCCTCAACGACGCGGCCCTCCACCCGATCCACGAGGTGCCCCTCAACGGTGACGACGGAGCGCTCCGCGAGGACCGGATCATCCGCATCACCGACGTGGGCTTCGACGAGGACGTCCTCCTCGGACAGGACCGCTTCCTGAGCGCCCTCCTCCGGGAGCCAGAGTTCCAGAAGAAGATGACCGGCACCGAGCTGCGCTACCTGCTGGGCTCGCGCTTTGCTCGCCAGGAGAAGAAGAACGACGCCCCCGAGGGGCTCCTCGCGCTCTGCCATCGGAAGGCGATCCCGGTCTTCGTCGGCGCCCCCGCGGACGGCTCCGTCTTCCTCAACTCCATGAAGCTCTGGGCAATGGCCGAGGCCGGGATGCTTGAGCACGCCTTCGAGCTTGACCTGCACGCCGAGGTCTTCGAGAGCTGCGCCTACCACGTCTGGGGCCAGCGAGAGTCGAGGGCCAAGGCGCTGGGGACACTCGTCCTCGGCGGAGGCGTACCGAAGAACTTCAACCTGCAGCCGGAGCCGGCACTGAGCCAGATCCTCGGGCTCGAGGACGTCGAGGGCTTCCTCTACGATATCCAGATCACGACCGCGCCAGTCACTGACGGGTCCCTCTCCTCCTGCCCGCCTGCCGAGGCCGTCACCTGGGGCAAGGTGGACAAGGACGCCTACCTGCAGACCACAGAGTCCATGCAGGCGGACTACTCGACCGTCATGCCGTTCATCACCAAGGCCCTCCTCGACAAGCGGGACCGCCTGCGTCGCCTGCGCGACGAGCTGGGCGAAGCCACGTTGCTGGAGCGACACCCCGAAGCACCCGGGTACCTTCGGGGCGACCGTGGATTCCGCCTCTACGATGAACGCGAGCGCCTGGTGGATGCCCTCAAGGCAGAGGTCGCGGGCCGCAGCGAGGTGCTGACCGCCTCGATCGACTACGACCTCGCCTGAGCGTCGCCCCTCAGCGGTAGAGCGAAGCCAGGCTCTCGACGTACACGCGGCTGGCGTCCTGCCACGCGTTCCCGTCCATCGGGTCGGCGCGGAGGCTCCGGTTGACGCTCCCCACTCCGGCGAGAGGATCACCGTCCAGCTTCGTCTGGATCTCCCAGCCGAGCCGGCGCTGCGCGAGCGAGTAGCCCGGCTCGTCGGGGGCGACCGAGGCATAGAGCGCCCTGGCCTGGGCGAAGTCCCCGGCGCGGAACCTCTGCTCGGCGAGGGCGCAGAGTGTCGGGAGCTCCACTTCTCCAGCGACCTGCACGTCGAACGCCCGCTCGACCACATCCTCGCCGCGCTCTTCATCGCGGCCGAGAGGGTCGGGGCGCCCTGAGGACAGCGTCCCCATGGTCTCGGACGCCTCCGCCCGTGGCTCCACCCGGGCGAGGACCTCACGGAGCGGTCGCGAGCCCCCACTCGGCATGGTGATCATCATGTCGAGGTCCAACTGCGGCTGGGCGCGCTCTGCCCGAGAGGCCGCGAGCGGGACGACGGCCACCAGGATCAGGAGCACGGCGGAGGGAATCAGCGCCAGGAGATGAAATCGCTTCATCATCGGAGTGCCT
>JAQWJQ010000294.1 GCA_029248265.1 Planctomycetota bacterium | reverse complement strand
GGCTACGTCGGCGAGGACGTCGAGAACATCCTGCTGAAGCTCCTGCAGTCCGCCGACTTCGACGTCGAGCGCGCCCAGCAGGGAATCATCTACATCGACGAGATCGACAAGATCGGTCGGACGACAGGCAACGTCTCAATCACGCGGGATGTCTCAGGCGAAGGCGTCCAGCAGGCACTCCTGAAGATCCTCGAGGGCACCGTCGCCAGCGTCCCGCCCCAGGGAGGACGCAAGCACCCCGAGCAGTCCTACATCCAGCTCGACACAGCGAACATCCTGTTCGTGGTCGGCGGAACCTTCTCGGGCGTCGAGGAGATCATCGGCAAACGCGTGGGGCAATCCGTCATTGGCTTCGGACGCGAGCAATTGCCGGCGGCCTCCCTTGAGGACGCCCGGAAGAAGTCGGTGGCAGGGGCCGCCCCGACGAACCTCCCGTCCTTCAGTGAGTACGGAGCCCGCGACGAGTACGTCCGCTTCCTGCTGCCCAAGGACCTGATGGAGTTCGGGCTCATCCCCGAATTCATCGGCAGGCTCCCCATCATCGCGACCCTGGATACCCTCCGTCGCGAGGAGCTGGTCCGGATCCTCGTGGAGCCCAAGAATGCCCTGGTGCGTCAGTACCAGAAGCACTTCGAGATCAACGGGAAGGAGCTGGTCTTCGACGAGTCCGGGCTCAGGGCCATCGCCGACCTCGCGATCGAGCGCGAAACCGGCGTGCGGGCCCTCCGCTCGATCCTCGAGTCCCTGCTGCTGGACCTCCAATACGAGCTCCCGTGCCGCAAGGACAAGGACACCTTCACGGTGACCGCGGAGGTGGTCCGCGGTGAGGAGCACCTCGCGAGGGGAATGACCGCCGCTGACCTCGACGCAGATTCCGATGCCGCTGCCGCGGCGCCTGAGGCCGCGGAGAGTCCAGAAGGGAGCGACGAGGACGCCGCCCCCGAGCGCGAGAGCGCCTGACCCCCGCGGGGCCCCTCGGGGAAGCTGCGACGCGACGGGTGACCGCCCCGCGTCGTATGTCGCTATGATCCGCGCCATGAACACCGGCGGGCAAGGCGAGCAATTAAGGATCAGGTACCACCGGGACTTCGACGGGATGGTCTCGGGCGCGGTGCTCGCGCACATCCTCCGCGAGCAAGGGGAGAAGCCCCTGCTGAAGAGCGTGAACTACGACGAGCGCGACGGATGGGAGACCTTCGAGGAGGGCAAGCGGTTCGCCCTCGTGGACTTTCACTTCCACCCTCGGGCGGAGTACTGGTTCGACCACCACCCCACGACCTTCCTCAGTGACGAGCTCCGCGCCCAGTACGCGCCCTCGAGCCGCTGGAGCTGGGACGAGAACTCTCCCTCTTGCCCGCCCCTCATCATCCGGCACGCGCAAGAGCACTTCGGCTATGAGGCGCCGGACCGCTTCATGGAGGCGGCGCACTGGTCCGACATCATTGACGCAGCTAGGTTCGAGAGTGTTGACCAGGCCATCTTCGGGGAGGACCCTGCGCTCCGGCTGATGCGTGCCCTCACGGCGTCGCCCAGCCCGGCCTGGGTCGACGAGCTGGCCACCGCGCTGATCACCGAGTCCCTGTCCGACGTCGCCCTTCGACCCGACGTGGAGAAGGTCTACGACCGCGCCGCCAGGAACCGCGACAAGGCCCTCGATCAGTTCCCGCCGAGCGTGCTCTGGAACAAGGGCGGCGTCCTGTTCTACGACGCGGCGTCCTCGAAGATCCGCCGCGAGCGCTTCGCGCCCTTCTACTATCACCCCGACGTGTCATACGTCGTCGGGGTCATCCCCACCCGCGCTGGCTTCCACATCACCTGCGGTGAGAACCCGTGGAACCAGCCGACCAACGGGGTGCACGTCGGCGAGATGATGGAGGAGTACGGCGGGGGCGGACACCGCGCCGTTGGGGGCGCGAACCCGCCCTCCCTGAGTGAAGCGAAGCGCCTCGGAGAGGAGTTCGCTGTCCGGATCAAGGACCACCTCGCGCGCTGAGCGGTCCCTTGGCAGACGCCCCCTCATCCGTCCCGAGGTCCCTCCTCGAAGCCGACCAAGCCACCCTGCGCGCCTTCATCGTGGCTCGCGGAGGCAAGGCCTTCCACGCGAAGGTCCTGCGCCGTGCGGTCCTCGAGCGAGGCGTCCTCGACTACGAGCACATCACCGACCTGCCCGCCGGGCTGCGGGCCATCCTCAGCGAGGAGCTGCCCATCTTCTCCGGGCGCCTGGTCGATGAGCTCACGGCGACCGACGGCACCCACAAGCTGCTGATCGAGTTCCCCGGGCGGACAGACCGCGACAAGCCCGTCTCCGTGGAGACGGTCCACATCCCGCCGATCCGGCCGGATCGAGATCCGAACAAGGGGGCGACCCTCTGCGTCTCCAGCCAGGCCGGCTGCCCGGTAGCGTGCCCCTTCTGCGCCTCGGGCCTGCTCGGGCTGGCGCGGAACCTCCAGGCCCACGAGATCGTGGAGCAGTACGTGCGAGGCCGAGCTCTCGGACCCCTCTCTCGCTCGGTCGTGATGGGAATCGGAGAGCCCCTCCTCAATTACACGCAGCTGTCCACCGCCCTGGACACCGTCCGGGACGAGATGGGCCTCGGCGGCCGGAAGCTCACCGTCTCCACGGTCGGGTTCCCAGACCGCCTCCGCAAGCTGGCCCCCCAGCGGCCCCGCTTTCAGCTGGCGATCTCGCTGCACACCCCGGACCAGGCGCAGCGCGACCGCCTCGTGCCGGCCATGGCAGGCGTCCCCATCGAGGATATCCTCGCCGCAGGGGACGACTGGTTCGAGCAGACTGGCCGCGAGGTCACGTATGAGTACGTGCTGCTCGGCGGAGAGAACGACTCCGAGGGGCACGCCCTGAGGCTCCTGGACCGCCTCCGCGGTCGGCGCTGCAGCGTCAACCTGATCCCCTACAACCCGACGCCCGAGCTCCCCTTCTACCGCCCAGAGAGCGGCGCTCCGGAGTACTTCCGGGACACCCTGGTGGAGGGCGGCCTGACCGCGACCATCCGCTGGTCCCGCGGCCTTGAAGGGTCCGCCGCCTGCGGCCAGCTCCGGCTGGTCCGCTGAGGCTCAGAGTCCCGCGGCCTGGGCCGTGAGCGCCGCCAGGTCCTCCGCCGCCCCGGGGCGCGCTCGCAGAAAGAGCTCCGGCTCGATGAGCTCCAACTCCATCAGGTAGGGGCGCCCCTCGGCCGCCTCGACCAGATCGACGCGGCCATAGAGCGGGGCCGCGGCGCCAGGCGCCGCGTGGAGGATCTGCCTCGCCTCGCGCACCAGCTCCGCTGGAGGATGCAGCGACTCGACCGTCCCGCCGTGCTCCTCTTGGACTCGAAAGTCCCCGGCTCCGGCTCTCTTCAGGACCGCGTGCGAGAACTCTCCCCCCAGGAACGTCAGGGACCACTCCCCCTCGCGAGGGAGCTCCTCCACGAAGGCCTGCACCAGGAAGGACTGCCCCTCCTCACCTGGGGACTCGGAGGGGCCGACGCCGCCGCGCGTCAGCACGGAGGTCCTCCAGGCCCCGCCCGAGACCGTGGGCTTCAGGACGCCACGCTCCGCGCCCACCCGGCGGAGTAAGGCCTCCGCATCGAGGGGGAAGTCGTCCGGTGTCACCAGGGCTGTCGCTGGGATCTTGGCCGCCCCCGAGCCCGCGAGCTCGAGGAGGTAGCGCTTGTCGTGGTTCCACCGCAGGACCTCAGGCGCGTTCAGCACCGGCACCTCGAGGGACTCGATCCAGGCGAGGAACTGATCTGGCTGCAGGAAGTACTCCCACGGCGTTCGAACCAGGGCAGCGCCGTAGCGCTCAGCTGGGCACGGCGCGCCCCACGGGAGGGCCTCAACCTCAACCCCGAGGCGTCCAAACGCCGCCGGCAGCCCCAGGTCGTCGGGCTGCAGCTCCGGCATGGCTGGATCGGTGATGATCGCGAGGCGGCGCGAGCTAGGACCCTTCATCAGAAGCGGAGGGTGTAATTGAGCTTGATCGCAAGGGACTGATCGGAGGTGACGAAGCTCGACTCATGGAAGGCCTTGTCGAACCCGAAGAGCCCGACGACGAAGAGCTCACGGCCAGGCTCGATGATCCACCTCAACCGGGTCTGCGAGGACAGGTTCTTGGCGTCCGTGTCGTACTGAAGGAACGTGTTCCACGAGGTCATCGGGTTGAAGTTGAGGTCGACACGCCAGGTGTAGAGCTGGGTCTGGAAGTCCCCGCCCCCGTCCTCAAGCTCGACCATGACATCCTCGAACGACATCCCGAGGCGCACGTGAGCGTTGGGGATGTAGACGGGCTCCACGCTCAGCCGCCGGATCGATCCACCGTAGTAGTCCCCCACCTCAGCCGAGGCCTCGAGCCCAGCGACCCGACGATCGTTGGACTCGAAGCGGAGCCGAAAGCGCGTCTCGTCGTAGTCGCCAGGGGCCACCTGCGCGTCGCCACTCCCCACGTCGAAGGCGTCGTCGATGGTCTCAGCCTGCCGGGTGACCCGAAGCGACACCTCATCCTGACTCCAGAACTGCAGTCGCGCGACGTCCACCGGGACGCTCCATCGATCCTCATTTCCGATGAGGTCCCGGGCGAGGATCAGGTCCGCGCCAGTCTCCACCGTCCGGAAGAGCGAGGCCTCATCATCGGACCTCCAGGTGTGCTCGGCGCCAGCCTGATAGCGGTCCACCCCCGACCTGCGGACGAAGCCCAGGGCAGGGTCGAAACCAGCCTCGACCCGCTGGGCCCGGAAGTCGGTCTCCCAACGGCTCGAGCGGCTCTGGGCTTGCACGCCGTAGGCGAGCCCCGACGGCTCGTCTGCGCCGCCGCTGCCCATCAGGTAGGACCAGAGGAACCCGCTGTGCCCCTCGCCGAAGAGCCGGGCGGAGCCCAGCCGCAGGTCCACGCCCGCCGTATAGCGCCCCCCCCGGCCACCGGGGTCGCCGCTGGTGCCGATCAGGCCGACGCTCCGGCCGCCGCCCAGGGCTCGCTGCAAGCGCAGCACCCCGAGGTTCTGAGGGTCCACTCCAGGCGTCCCAGGGTCCATGCCGCTGGCAGGGACCGGGTCCACCGAGTCCACGTAGGTGTCGAGTGCACCTACCGTCCAGTCACCGAAGCGCCCCGTGACCTTCACCCCGGCGAGGATCGGGACCGCCTCGCCCTCCGCGCTGCGCCCGACGGTGCGGGAGAAGAACGGAATCGTGTTCCGACTGTTACTGGGAAGCCCAAACTCGAACGCGCCCGCGTCCTCCAGGAAGAAGTCCCGCCGCTCGGGGAAGAAGAGCGGGAACCGCCCGACGTTGACCTGCCGGGTGTCCACCTCGGTCTCTGCGAAGTCCGTGTTGGTGGTCACGAGGACCGTCGACGCCGGGGTGGGTCGCCAGCGGAGGTCGACGCCCGCGTCGAACTCTGCCCCGAACGAGCGGTCGGAGGACGCCCGCGTCGCGAGCCCCTTGATGTACGGGACGACATCGAGCCCCAGCCCCTGCTCGAGGCCCTCGATCCCGGTCAAGCGCCCGCCGTCCGAGACCTGGAAGAACCTGTACGCCACCAGCGGGGATGCCCAGCGACCGCGCTCCCCGTTGACCACCCGCTTCCGCCTGACGTTGAACCCCCAGTACGGCGCCGAAGGGTCGAACGACAGCGTCTTGACCGGGATGGCGAGCTCAGCCACCCACCCCGTGTCCGTGACGCGCGAGGACCCGTACCAGATGCCGTCCCAGTCCTTGTTGAACGAGGAGCCGTTGTCGGCGATCAGCGCGTCACCGAGCGACCCGCCCGGCGTGACCTGAAACCAGTACGCGAAACGACCGGAGGCGAAGGGATCGAACCACAGCTCGACGACGTCGTCGAAGCGCACGAAGGCGTCCCGATCCATCTGCCGAGCCCTGACGCTGCCGGGGTCATCGTGACAGACGATCCCGACGTAGATATTGTTCGCGTCATACGTCAGGAGGATGTCCGTCTCCCGAGACATGGGAGCCCCCTCGATCGGCGCCGTCTGGGTGAGATCACCGACCCGCACCGCGCCCTCCCAGACCGCCTCATCGAGCCGCCCGTCGACCGTCACCTGCCCGAGCGCCGACACGCTTGGCACGCGCACCGTCGGCCGGAGCGCGGCCTCCTGCTCCTGGGGCGCCGCCGCCACACTCGAGGGCGCGGCGAGGGTGAGCAGGACCAACCAGACCAGGGCGCGGCCCCACCTCCGGGCCAGCCAGGAGCCCGCGGGTCGCGGTGCCGGGGCCTGGCGCCTGACCTGCAGGAGACACATTTGGTGGGGAGACGGTGAGCGCACGGGAGCGTAGGGGCCCGTGGGAGGGCCCGGGTTGAGGTCAGACCTTGAAAAGGGATCGGATTCGCCTCGGGCAGGTTAGTGCCCGACGGCCCGCCCGTGCACTGCCCCACAAAACCGAAACGTCGAGCTAAAGGGCCTCGAGATCATCGAGGGACCGCAGCAGAGAGAGCGTGCCCGGCACGGACATCTCACCAGCCAGCTTCATCCGGGGCTCGACGTTGGTGAAAATCAGCCCGACCGGCCCTCCTCCACCCAGGCCCCGCTCGTGGATCAGCGTCGCCCCCTCATCCAGGGCCAACCGGCGCCCGGCGGTGACATCTCGAAGGGCCGCCCCGTCCGCGTCCTGCTGGACCCAGGGCGGCGGCTCGAACCAGGGGTCATCATCCGCCTCCACGAGGGTTTCAAGCAGGCAAGCGGTGAACGTGGACAGCAGGTCGGGGCGGACATGCACGGTCGTCACGGCGTCACTCGCGAAGCCGCCGAGGGCGCCCCGCCCGAACGCCTGCTCCACGACCTGCTCGGCCGCCTCGGCCAGATCCCCCTCCCGCAGCGCCACGCTGCGGACGGGGCGGGCTGCCCCCCCCGCGGTCGCCTCGACCCCGAGGTGGAGCGCCCGCGCTAGCCGCGGGCGGGCGAGGATCGGGACCGGAGGCCTCGAGACGGCCCCCAGGCCAAACCACCCCTCGCCGGCTCCTGCCGAGCCCGTCCTCGGCGCCCCCGGGGCCTCTGCGCTGGAGAGCGCCCGCAGGCGGCGCAAGCGATCCAACACTGCGCCCTCCACCGGATCGAAGTCGATGACATCCAGCCCCACCGAGTGGAGCGCCGCGATACGCCGCAGCGCATCCCCATCCGCCCCCTGGAAGGCCGCGATCCGGCCCACCTCGAGGCCCGCTGCGGTCAAGCTATCCACGACGGAGGACGCCAGGTGGGGCAGCGCCGCGTGCCCCACGAGCGCTACGCGAGGTGCCGCCTCCAGCGCACAGAGGACACGGCCGGCGAAGGAGTCGAACGGCTCGGAGGGCTGGATCGCGACGGCCACAGCCGGCGCCCCCCCGTGCCCCCCGCCGCCGCTCACCCACCCGCGGGCAGCGAGCACCTCGGAGGCGGTCGGCGCGAACCGGCGGTCGGAGGCCGCCGGCCCCATGGCCTCCTTGAGGTCTCCGAGCACCGCCGGGGCCTCGAAGGCGCCGACCAGGGGCCGAACGAGGTCCTCGACGGCCCCGTCGGTCAGCGGCGCCGCCACCTCGCCTCGCAGGAAGTCCTCAAGCGCCGAGGCTCCCCCTCCGCGTGGGCCCACGGCGCCCTCCTTCGCGGGGGACGGCGGCGCGCCCCCCGGCCCTGCAGGGGGCGAGGGTGCGCTCGACGGAGCGGCCAGGCCTGCGCCGAATGCCCGCGACGGGGCCACCCGCTGATCTCGATCGTCGGTACTCATCGGTGATCCTGCGTGATCTGGCCCTGCCCGCCATGGGCCGAGGGGGTCCCCGCCGGGCACGCCTTGGCGGACCCTAGCGGAGCCTGCGGCGCGCAGCCACGGCCTCTGGGCTTGCCAGGCCGTCGAGTTTGCCTGACCGCGGGCGCGCCACGGCACAGGCCCCTCAAATTCGTGCGTGAGAAGACCCAACGGAGCAGGACAGAGGTCAAGCCTGGTCCGGGAGCGGTTATTCTTCATCCCGCCGGGCGCCCACTCGGCCGCACGACCCCATGACCCCGCGCCTACGCTTCCCCCGTCACTTCCGGATTCGCTCCGGGGCAGACTTCGGCAGGGCCTATCGCAACGGCCGCCGGGCACGCGGCTCCATCCTCCTCGTGGTTGGCGCCGAGAGCGGCCGGGACCACCCCCGGCTTGGCCTCTCGGTGGGAAAGAAGGTCTGGAAGCACGCAGTGAAGCGCAATCGGGTCCGGCGGGTCTTCCGAGAGGCCTTCCGCCTGACCGCACCCGACCTCCCGCACCTGGACCTGGTCCTCATTCCTGCGGAGCCTCGCCTGGTACCGACCACCGCGGAGACCGCCAAGGAGTTGCTGCACCTGGCGAGGAAGGTCGCGCGGCGCCTCGAAGAGGCCAAGAAGCCGAAGGACGGCGCCTCATGACCCCTGCCCCTCGAGCCGGAGGGGCCGATGGCGCCAAGCGTCATCCACTGCAACGCCTGCTCGCCGCGCCCTTCTCCCTCGCGGTTGGCGGCTACCGGCGGTTCATTTCGCCCCTGAAGCCACCCACGTGCCGGTTCGAGCCCTCCTGCAGCGCCTATGCGGAGGAGGCCCTGCGCGTTCACCTGCTCCCCAAGGCGCTCGTCCTCGTGATCTGGCGACTACTGCGTTGCCAGCCCCTCTGCCGAGGTGGGTACGATCCTGTCCCCCCGCGGCACAGGGCTCCTCCGCCCGAGGCGCCCTGACCCCCCCCAGACCGCTCCGAAGCTCCCCGCACCCCGACCCCATGACTCCGACAGCCGGCCGCACCCACCGAACCAAGGGGCTCACGTGGCGCCTGATCGCAGCGACCTCCCTCGCGGCCTGCGCCTCGACGCAAGGCGCACCTGACGCTCCCCAGCAAGCTGGCGGTGATGGATCCGAGCTCAACGGCGAGGCCGCCATGGCCCTCGTCCCGCCGGTCCCTGGCGCGGTCCTCGCCAACGACCTCATCCAGCCGGGCGAGGCGCGCTTCAAGAACCTCTGGCGGCTCACCTTCGGCGGCCAGAACGCCGAGGCCTACTGGAACTTCGCGGACGATCAGCTCTCCCTCCAGCTCAGAGAGACCAACGCCAAGGACGACTGCGACCAGATCTTCGTGACGTCACCCAGCGGAGACCTGCGCCAGGTCTCCACCGGACGCGGCGTCACCACCTGCGCGTTCTTCATGCCCGGTGACGACCAGGTGCTCTACGCGTCGACGCAGTCGGGGCACGTGGCCTGCCCGCCGAAGCCGGAAAGCGTCGGCTACACCTGGATGCTCTGGCCCGACTACGAGATCTACGTCACCGACCTCAAGACAGGCGAGGAGACCACCCTCGTCAGCGAGTATGGCTACGACGCCGAGGCCACCGTCTCCCCGCTGGGCGACCGTATCGTCTTCACCTCCACCCGCAGCGGCGATCTGGAGCTCTGGACGTGCGACCTCGAAGGGGACGACCTCGTGCAGGTGACCGACGCCCCCGGCTACGACGGCGGCGCCTTCTACAGCCACGACGGTCAGCGGCTTGTCTTCCGAGCCACCGCCTGGACGCCGGGCCAAGAAGCCGAGGAGCAGCAGCGGTACCGCGAAGACCTCCAACGGTGGCAGGTCCGGCCCAACAGCATGGAGATCTTCACCGTCGCAGCAGATGGCAGCGACCGACAGCAGGTCACCGCCCTCGGCGGCGCCAACTTTGCGCCGTACTTCACTCCGAACGACGACCGGATCATCTTCTCCACCAACCACCACGACCCCGCCGAGCGAAAGTTCAACTTCGACATCTTCCTCTGCGACCTCAACGGAGGCGGGCTGGAGCAGGTCACTCACTTCGACGGGCCCCCGGGCAAGAAGTTCGATGGGTTCCCCATGTTCAGCCGAGACGGCAAGTACCTCGCCTTCTCCAGCAATCGAGGTGCCGGCAAGCCCGGCGATACAGACGTCTTCATCGCCGAATGGGCCCCTTGAACCACGACTCCCCCCCCACCTCACCGGAGGGCCCGGTTGGAATCAGCGAGGGGGACCGCGCGCGGACCTACAGCGCCGCGCTTGGTCTGCTCTTCGATGCCACCTGCGTCATCTCTCCCGAGCTGATCGTCCTCGAGTGCGACGAGGGGTTCGCACGCCTCCTGGATAGACCTGGTGAGGATGTCACAGGACAGCCGCTTCCGACGCTTCACCTCACGGGCAGCGTCGAGGGGCAACCTGTGACCCTGAGGCACGTCGCGCGGACCGGCTCGTGGCGAGGTCACGCCAACCTGACGCGAGAAGACGGCTCCGCCCTCCCCGTGGACACGCTCCTCATCAAGAGCACCGCCGAGGAGCCGAGGATCCACCTCTTCCTCCGCGACCTCCGCGGTCCTCTCTCGGTCCAGGTCGGCGAGGTCGACCACCAGCACGCATTGGCCCAGGTGAGCCGCCTCTCCGCGCTGGGCGAGATGACCTCCGGCATCGCCCATGAGATGAATCAGCCGCTGGCGGCCATCGTCAACTACGCCAACGGGTGCATCAGCCTGATCAAGCAAGGCCGGGCGGAGGACCCCGCCATCACCGACGCGCTCTCCTCCATCGCAGAGCAGAGCCGTCGCGCGGCCGAGATCATCCGGCGCATGCGGGCGTTCGCCCGGCGCTCGGGTGGCCAGCGCGGCGCCTTCAGGCTCACAGAGCTCATCCGCGAAGCCCTTGAAGTCTCTGCGTCGCAACGCCGGCGGGTTGGCGTCGAGCTCCAGTGCGACCTCGACGAGCTGCACGACGAGATCGTCGCCGACGGCATCCAGATCGAGCAGGTCTTACTACACCTGCTGAGAAACGCGATGGACTCGCTCGCAACGGTCCCCGGCGACACCCCTCGAATCATCCTGGTTCGAACTCGGCACACCCCCGGCGACGGCGGAGGACCCGGCACAATCGAGACCACGATCACCGACAGCGGCCCCCCCATCCCCTCCGACGAGGAGGTGCGACTCTTCGCCCCGTTCGCGACCAGCCGCGAGAACGGCCTGGGGCTCGGCCTCGTCATCAGCCGCTCCATCATCGAGGCGAACGGGGGAAAACTGACCTACCTCGGATGTTCAGAGGCGCCCCCCGGTGGCCCCGCTTTTTGCTTCACACTTCCGCTTCGAGCGGCTCAAATTTGACCCATGGACCAGCAGCCTACGGTTTTCATTGTCGACGATGACCCCGCCATGAGGGACTCCCTCGGCTTCCTCATCGGGAGCGTCGGGCGCACTGCGGAGACGTACGCCTCTGCCGAGGACTTCCTCGACGCGTACAGCAACGAGCGCCCGGGGTGCATCGTGCTCGACGTACGGATGCCTGGTCTCTCAGGCCTCGAGCTCATGGAGAAGCTCAACGAGGACCGCTTCGCGCCTCCGGTCGTGCTGGTCACCGGCCACGGGGATATCCCCATGGCTGTGCGGGCGCTCAAGGCGGGCGCCTTCGACTTCATTGAGAAGCCCTTCAGTGACCAGGTCTTGCTCGAGCGAATCCAGCAGGCGCTGCAGCAGGACACCGTCGAGCGCTCTGGCGAACGCGACCGCGCGGACATCGAGCGCAGGGCCGCCCGGCTGACCACACGCGAGACGCAGGTCTTCGAGCTCGTGGTCGCCGGCAAGCCCAACAAGGTGGTCGCCAGCGACCTCGGACTCAGCCAGAAGACGGTCGAAGTCCACCGCGCCCACGTGATGGAGAAGATGCGCGCGGACAGCTTTGCCGACCTCGTCAAGATGGCCGTCACCCTCGACGTGACCGGCCCGCCGCGGACGATTGACTGAGCGCCTCCACTCGGGTGCCCGGCGGTGAGGCTGCGCGTTCTGGCGAGCGGTAGCGGCGGGAACGCCTCGCTGCTCTGGGCCGGCGACCGGCTGGTGCTCTTGGACGCGGGGCTCCCGGTCACGGCGATGACCGAGCGGCTGCTGGAGTCGCGAGTGGGGATGAAGGCGATCGACCACGTGATCGTCACCCACGGGCACCTCGACCACAGCCGGACCGCCGGCGTCATCGCCAAGCGCCAGGGCGCGACGCTCCATGCACCCGCAGAGATACTCGAACACAGGTCCCTGAAGCGAGCGCCTGAGCGACGGCCACTCGGGGTGGGTGTCGACGAGGTCATCGGTGAGGGAGCAGACGCGCTCGCCATCAAGACCGCCCTCGTCCCCCACGACTGCTTCCCAACGCTCGCCCTCCGCCTCGAGCAGCATGGCAGAGTCCTCTCCCTGCTCACGGACTGTGGAGAGCCGCGAGAGGACCTGGGCAAAGCCCTGGGCGGGGCCCACGTCCTCCTCATCGAGGCGAACCACGACGTCCAGCTCCTGCGAGAGGGGCCCTACCCCCAATCCCTCAAGGACCGGGTCCTCGGTGCCGGCGGACACCTGTCCAACGACCAGATGGCGATCATGTTGCGCCGGCTCCTGAACCCGCATCTCCACACGGTGGTCCTCCTCCACCTCTCGGCCAAGAACAACCGCCCGGAGATCGCGCGGCGGGTCGCCATGGAGGCGCTCGAGCAGGCGGGCCGCTCCGACGTGCGGGTCCTCTGCGCGGAGCAAGACCGGCCGCTCGAACCCCTGGATATCTGACCCCCATGACCGACGACAAGCACGTCCTTGAGGTCATGCGGCGGCACCGCTCCGTCAGGGCCTTCACGCCAGAGCCGGTCCCCGACGAGGTCATTGAGCGGGCCGTTGAGGCCGCCCAATGCGCCGCAACCTCCAGTTGGATCCAGGGCTATCACCTCCTCCAGGTGACCGAGCGCCCACACCTCCAGCGTCTGGCAGAGCTGGCGGGCGGGCAGCCGCAGGTGGAGACGGCAGGGGCCTTCTTTGTGGTTGCAGGAGACACCCGCCGCCACCGCCTCGTGGCCGAGCGCGCGGGCTCAAGCTATGAGAACTCCACGGAACTCTTCCTGCTGGCGACGGTCGACGCGAGCCTGTTCGCTCAGAACCTGACCCTGGCCTTCGAGGCCCTGGGCTACGGCATCTGCTACGTCGGCGGGCTGCGGAATGACCTCCCAGCCGTCGACGACCTCCTGAGCTTGCCCAGCGGCGTCTTCCCGCTCTTCGGACTCTGCGTTGGCGTCCCCGCCAACGACCCCGGCACGCGCCCGCGCATGGCGGCCAGGGCGGTCTGGAGCAAGGGGCGCTACCCCGCAGACGGCGAGGTCCTCGAGCAGGTCGAGGCGTTCGACGCGGTCGCCGCGCGCTACTACACGGCCCGGGGAGCCGCCGGCCGCAACTGGAGCGGTGGTGTCTGGCGGAAGTTCGCCCGCGCCCTGCGGCCAGGCCTGCGCCGCTTCTACGAGTCCAAGGGAGCCTCCTTCGACTGACGGCGCGTGCCCCGCAGTCCCCGTGGGGAGCACACCACTCGCCCCCCCAGCCCCGTCAGGCCGGCCCCCGGCGACCTCGCGATCAGCGACCGGCGGCGGGGTCCTTGCGGGTCGAGGGGTTCCCGGGATTAAAGCTGGAGTAGTTCCAGCGCACGATCGCCCAGAGCGCGATGAACGCATCCTTCAGGCCGATCTTCTTGCCCTCGTGGTAGTTCCTGCCGTGATAGCTGATCGGGACCTCGTAGACCCCGACCCCCATCTTGGCGATCTTGGCGGTCACCTCTGGCTCGACCGCGAAGGTCCTCGACTGGATGTCCAGGGCCCGGGCGACCTCCGCCCTGTAGACCTTGTAGCAGGTCTCCATGTCCGACAGGTGGAGGTCGGTGAACATGTTGCTGAGGAGGGTCAGCAGACGGTTGCCGTGGGTGTGCCAGAACGCGTGGACCCGGCCGACGGGCACCTTCCGGAAGCGGCTGCCATAGACCACGTCCGCGAGGTCTGACTGGATCGGCGCGAGCAGGGCGGCGTAGTCGCCGGGGTCGTACTCGAGGTCCGCGTCTTGGACAAGGACCACGTCACCGGTGACGTTCTGGAACCCCGTCTGAAGAGCGCCCCCCTTCCCGAGGTTGACCTCGTGGAAGATGGTCTGGATCTTGCCCGGATGCGCCTCCTGCAGCTCACCCATGATCGCCCTTGAGCGGTCCTTCGATCCGTCGTCCACAAGGACCACTTCGATGTCAAAGGGCTGGGCGAGGACCCGACCGACGATCTCGGCGAGGGTGCGCTCCTCGTTGTAGACGGGGATTACGACAGAGAGCTTCATCATCCGTTGTCAGGCTGATCGTCCAGGGTGGTGAGCCCGGCGAAGAGGTCATTGAGTCCCAAGAAGTCCGCGATGCCCTCGTGGAGTTCCTGGTAGGCCGGCTCACCCTCGATGCACC
>JAQWJQ010000133.1 GCA_029248265.1 Planctomycetota bacterium | reverse complement strand
GATCAAGCCCGGCGACGTGATCTACATCGGTCACTCCGCAGCGTCTTGGACTCGAGCCTTCGCTGCCGAAGTTTTCCGGATCAACATCGGCTTCTTCATCGACCCGAATCGCGTCTGATCCACCAATCGGCTCCGGCTTCTCCCAACTCGCGCCCGCCTGCCAAAAACGACTCTTCCACCACGCGAGCAACCTGCCCCGCTCGCACCCGCTTGCGCATCTCAGTCATCACAGCGGTCTACAACCGCGCCTCGACCGTCCGTGAAGCCATTGCCAGCGTCCAGTCGCAGCGGGGAGCCCAGCTCGAGCATGTTCTGATCGACGGAGCCTCCACCGACGGCAGCCTGGCCATCATGGAAGAGATGAGGGACGATCGGACCCTGCTCGTGAGCGAACCCGATGAGGGGATCTACGACGCTCTCTCGAAGGGTTTCGAGCGAGCCTCCGGGGACGCCCTGGGGCTCATGCACTCCGACGACCTGTTCGCGGACGACGAGGTCCTCCGTTCGGTGACCGAGGCCTTCGAGGACCCAACCGTCGACGCCGTCTACGGTGACCTCCAGTACGTGGCCCAGGACGACCCCTCCCGGGTGATCCGCCACTGGCGCTCCGGCGAGTTCCATCCGGCGCGGCTCAAGCGCGGCTGGATGCCGCCCCACCCGACCCTGTACCTGCGCCGGTCCGTCCTCGAGGCCCACGGGGGCTTCGACCGGAGCTATCGCATCGCAGCGGATTACGACGCCATCCTCCGCTACTTCGGGAGCCCCGGGTTCAAGGCCGCCTATATCCCGCGGGTCCTGGTCAAGATGCGCGTCGGCGGCGAGAGCAACCAGTCCCTCCGCAAGATCCTCCGCAAGAGCCGGGAGGACTACCGCGCTCTCCGCCGCTCAGGGGTCGGGGGGATCGGGACCCTCGCCTTCAAGAACCTCAGCAAGCTCGGCCAATTTGTCCGCAAGGGATAGCCAGAATCCAATGTCCAAGAAAGCACTCATCACCGGCATCACCGGCCAGGATGGCTCCTACCTCGCCGAGTTCCTCCTGGAGAAAGGCTACGAGGTCCACGGCATCAAGCGTCGGGCTTCGTCCTTCAACACCCAGCGGATCGACCACATCTATCAGGACCCGCACACGCCGGATCCCAAGCTGACACTCCACTACGGGGACCTCTCGGACGCCTCCAACCTGACGCGGATCCTCCGCGAGGTGAAGCCGGACGAGGTGTACAACCTCGCCGCCCAGTCCCACGTGGCGGTGAGCTTCGAGGCGCCTGAGTACACCGCAGATGTGGACGCCCTCGGCACGCTCCGAATTCTTGAGGCCATCCGCTTCCTGGGCCTCGAACAGAGCACTCGCTTCTACCAGGCCTCCACCAGCGAGCTGTACGGGCTGGTCCAGGAAACACCGCAGAGCGAGACGACCCCCTTCCACCCCCGCAGCCCCTACGCCGTCGCGAAGCTCTACGCGTACTGGATCGCGGTGAACTACCGCGAGGCCTACGGGATGTACGCCTGCAACGGCATCCTCTTCAACCACGAGAGCCCGCGCCGCGGCGAGACCTTCGTGACCCGGAAGATCACCCGGGCCCTGACCAACATCGCCCAGGGTCTCGAGCAGTGCCTCCACCTCGGCAACCTCTCCGCTCTCAGGGATTGGGGGCACGCCAAGGACTACGTGAAGGTGCAGTGGATGATGCTGCAGCAGGAGGAGCCCGAGGACTTCGTGATCGCCACGGGCGTGCAGTACTCCGTCCGCGAATTTGTCACCTGGTCCGCCGCTGAGCTCGGCATCGAGCTCGAGTTCGAGGGTGAGGGGATCGAGGAGGTGGGGCGGGTCGCCTCGGTCACCGGGGACGCGGCACCTGCTGTCAAGAGGGGAGACGTCGTCGTCAAGGTCGACCCGCGCTACTTCCGTCCAGCCGAGGTGGAGACCCTGCTCGGCGATCCCACCAAGGCCAAGGAGCGGCTCGGCTGGTCCCCCGAGATCACGGCCCAGGAGATGTGCGCCGAGATGGTCGCCGAGGACCTCAGGACCGCCCACCGCCACGCGCTCCTGCGGGAGCACGGGCTCGACGTCCCCGTCTCGCTGGAGTCGTGAGACCGTGAAGATCTTCATCGCAGGGCACAGGGGCATGGCGGGCAGCGCCATCCACCGACACCTCGAGGCCCTCGGCCGCCACGAACTCCTGATTCGTACCAGAGACGAGCTCGACCTGACGGATCAGCGGGCCGTGGCGGCTTTCATGGAGGCCGAGCGTCCCGACCAGGTGTACCTGGCGGCGGCCAAGGTCGGCGGCATCCACGCCAACGACACCCTCCCCGCGGAGTTCATCCACCAGAACCTCACGATCCAGGGCAACGTTATCCACGGTGCGTACACCGCTGGCGTGAGGCAGCTGCTGTTCCTCGGGTCGTCTTGCATCTATCCCAAGCACGCCCCGCAGCCCATGCCCGAGGCGTGCCTCTTGGACGGGCACCTCGAGCCCACCAACGAGCCCTACGCCATCGCCAAGATCGCGGGGATCAAGATGTGCGAGGCCTACAACCGGCAGTACGGCACGGACTACCGGAGCCTCATGCCCACGAACCTCTATGGGCCGGGGGACAACTACCACCCGGAGAACTCCCACGTGCTCCCCGCGCTCGTCCGGAAGTTCGCCGAGGCGCAGGCCTCGGGGGCTGACAGCGTGACGCTCTGGGGGTCCGGAGAGCCCAGGAGAGAGTTCTTGCACGTGGACGACCTCGCCGCCGCGGCGGTCTACTTCTGCAACCTGGACGCTGAGCGCTGGGGCGATCGGTCCTTCGTGAACGTCGGGACCGGGGTCGACCTCCGCATCATCGACCTCGCCCGAGCGATCGCTGCGGAGGTCGGCTTCGAGGGTGCGGTCGAGCTGGACCGCAGCATGCCGGACGGGACACCGCGCAAGCTCCTCGACGTCTCCGTGGCCACCTCCCTGGGCTGGACCTCCTCCATCTCCCTCGAGGCGGGGCTGCGCCGCACCGTGGCAGAGTTCAGCGAGGCCACGCGGCTCTGAGGGAGCGGGGACGCGGCCCCTGCCTGGGTGCTGCGCCGCGAGTCACCAGCAAGTCCGCCCACCGGGTGATCGCGATCGCGCCGCGCGCTCCCCACGCAAGGCGGCTCCCTCAGGAGACTGTGGAGGCGGCACCAGGGCCGCCCTTGGCCCCTTCGCGCGCCCCCGTCGACAACCGCTCCAGACCGTTTAGCGTGAGGAACGGGTGAAAGAGAGCGAGCCGGCGACCCAGGGTCGCGGTGCTCGCGTCGTGGGAGGCCGAGGCCCGGAGCACCAACGCCGCCCCCTTCCGCCGGTCACTCACCGGGACCTCAATCCTGGTGAAGAGCTCCGAGGGGGAAGGGTTGGCCTCAGAGCGGACCGCCTCCCAGCGCAGCTGAAAGGGGCTCCCGTCCCTACGCTCGCCCTCCATGGAGAGCTCGGAGAAGCCCAGAATCTCCCCGGCCTTCGTCACGACACGCCACCATTCCTCGAGGGTCTCCGCCTCGCGGAACGCGAGGGCGAGCTCATCCACAGCGTGCTTCTCGTCGCTCACGGACCTCGCCGAGGAGGCGACCTGGCGGAACGCCTCCAGGGACTCCCTGATCCGGATGGCGCCGGAGCGGCTGAAGAGGGCGCATAACCCGAGGAGCGCAGCGACGAGCGCGAACAGCTGGGCCGTGTCGCCCCTGGTGGCTCCATAGATGACCACCGCGGTCACCGCGACGGAGGTGCCGACCAGAGTCGCCACCGCCCTGCGCTGACCGAAGCCGAGCTGGATCAGGCGATGATGAATGTGACTACGGTCCGCCGACATCACCGAGCGCCCCTCGATGACGCGGCGAGTCATGGCAAAGGTGGTGTCGAGAATCGGGATCCCCAGGGCGATGAGCGGGATCGAGAACCCCGAGAGCGTCGAGGCCCCCGAAGCGACCAGCGCCGCGGAGCTGGACAGTATGAACCCGATCGAGAGGCTCCCCGCGTCCCCGAGGAAGACCCGGGCCGGGTGCAGGTTGTGGGGAATGAACCCGCCGATGGACCCCATCAGGGCGATCAACATCAGACCGACCGCGACATGCCCCTCCTGGAATGCGACCCAGGCGATCGCACCGCAGGCGACCAAGCTGAGCCCGCTCGCAAGACTGTCGAGGCCGTCGATGATATTGAGTGCGTTGGTGGCGCCCACGATCCAGAGGATGGTGAGGGGCACCCCGAAGACGCCAAAGTCGATCCGCGTCCCCCGTGGCACGTCATTGCCGAGGGAGCCGAGGGCGTCGATCTCCTCGGGACGGGAGAGCCAGATCCCGTCGATGGAGACCCCGGACAGGACCACGAGCCCCGCGGCAGCCAGCTGGACTAGGAGCTTCGCCATGGCCCCCATGTGCTGGAGGTCGTCCCGGAGTCCGACCCCGAACATCAACAGCCCGCCGACGAAGATCGCGATCACCTGCCGGTCCAGGGGGACCTCGAGGGCGCGAACCGCCGGCAGCCAGGGGGCCGCGCAGATCGCGAACAGGAACGCCAACATCACCGCCGCGCCCCCGAGGTACGCCACCGGTTCCCTGTGGACCTTGCGGAGCCCGGGCTGGTCGACCCAGCCGTATCGACGGGCGATCGCACTCGTGACCGGCGTGATCAGGAGCGCCGCCAAGCAGGCGCAGATGGGGAGGACTAGAAAGAATGACATGGCATCGCGTTGGCTCAGGCGCTCATCGACGCCGTTGCTGGAGCCGCCAGCTCACTGCTCCGCCTCACTCGCCCGCCGCCGCCTCGTCGAGGGCGTCACGTCGACCCGGCGGGGCAGTCCGTCCACGTCCGCCTCGTCTTGGGCTCCGCCACCAACGGGGCCCCCTTCTCGGTCGTGAGAGGCCGATGCCGGGCGCGCCGCGGCCACAACGTTGAACCGCTCGTCGACCCCTCCGGTCCCCTCAGCGGCCCCTGCGGCCGGCACCTCGTCAGCACCGTAGCCGTATCCGTAGCCGTAGCCGTAGCCGTAGCCGTAGCCGTAGCCGTAGCCGATCCCCGTGGGCATCGCGTTCATCACCACCCCGAGGAGCCTTGCCCCGACGGAATTGAGCCGCTCGTAGGCCGCCGCCGCTGCGGCGCGCTTGGTCTTGTCGACCCGCGCCACGAGGATGGTCGCGTCGGTTCGCGTGGCCACGATCCGGGCGTCCGTCACCGCGAGGACCGGCGGCGAGTCCACGATCACCCGGTCGTACTCGGCCGCGAGGGCCGCCACGAGCTCGTCGAAGCGCCGGCTATTCAGCATCTCCGCCGGCGCGGAGGGGATCGGGCCCGTGGTCAAGACCTCGAGCCCGCCAAGCTCCGTCTTCTGGATGAGGCCTGGCAGCAGGGCGAGGGGATCCACGAGGGCGTCCGCGAGGCCCTCCTTGTTGGGTAACCCGAAGATAGCCTGCTGGCTGGGCGAGCGCAGGTCGGCATCCACGAGGATCACCGACTGCCCCGCCTTCGCCATGGCGATGGCCAGATAGGCGGACGTGGTCGACTTCCCGTCTCCCTTCTCCGGCGAGGTCACATGAATGATCTTCCCCGACTCCACCGGCAGACTGACGTAGACCGCTGTCCGCAGCCCCCGAGCCGCCTCGGCGAGGCCTGAGTGCTCGGACCAGGAGCGGATGGCGTCGAGGTTGCCGTGGTCGATCCGGGTGCTCGGGAGCACACCGAGGAGCGGGGTCGGGACGGCGCGGGCCAGGTCGGCCTCCGACCGCACCCGCTGGTCGAGCAGCTCGCGGAGCCAGCTCAAGCCGGCGCCAGCGAGCAACCCCAGGATCAAGAACTGGGCCAGGGTGCGCGTCTTTGAATTGGCGAGGACCGCGGTGTCCGGTCGGGCAGGATCGAGGATCTCCACGGAGAGATCCGTCAGGTTCTCGGCCTCAGCCCAGGACAGGTTGATCTTCCGGATCGCCTGGGACTTCTCGTCGACCATGTCCCGGGCCCGGGCAACGGTACCCTCCAGACGGCGGTACTCGGTCTGGAGATCTCCCGCCTCGGCCGCGATGGTCCGCTGGTCGGCGACCCGCTTCGTCTCCTTGATGACCTGCTGGTCGGCGGCCGACGAGCGCTCCCGAAGGACCTTGAAGATATTCTCAACCCGCTGCTCGAGGCGCGCCGAGGAAGTGGCGGAGGCGTCTCGGAGCTTCCGGTCCAAGAGGAGGCCCTTCTCGACCTCCGCGATCCTCACGTCCAGCTCGACGATGGCCTGGTGGCGCGGCGTCATCTTCAGGACCCGGATGCCCTCCCTGCGCTGGGCGCTGAGCCGCTCCAGTTCGTCCTCGGCCTCGTCGATGTCAGCGATCAGATCCAGGAACTCCGGATCCGCCGTCGCTCTCGAAGCCAACCCATTGCCCTCGCTCACGAAGAGTCGCAGTACCTCAATGTCTCCCCTGAGGAGCTCCGCCTCGGCGAGCCGCGCCTTTGCCTCTTCCGCCGCCCGCTCGGCCGCCACCAGGCGACCCCGGAATTCGTTGAGCTGCTGGATCTCGAATTGCCCCGCGCCCTCGGGGTCGAGCGCCACCAGGGAATGGTCCGCGAGAAAGGCGTCTCGATCGGTCAGCGACTTCTCGAGGTCGACCTGAAGTAGATCGCGCTGCTGCTCAAGGATCTCGAGCGACTCGCGGATCTGACTCTTCCCGCGAACATCGACCATGCGCCGGTACTCGCTGACCACCGTGTTCACGATCACGCACGCCTCGGCAACGTCGCCGGAGGTCAACGACACCGTGAGGACGTCGCTGTCCGTCCCGACATCCACGACGAGGCCCTCGCGGAGGGCCGCGATCTTGTTCGGGGCCTCTGCCAGCATCACGCACTGCGCCACCTCCGGTCGAGCGGCAACGGACTGCAGCAGAGTGATCGAGCGAAGGACATCAGCCTGGGTACCCAGGAACTCGTACGTACCCGAGCCGATGAAACCCTGTGAATAGACCGGGGTCCGACTCTTCCCGTGGACGAAGAGTCGCGACTGAGCGCGCCAGACCTCACCTTGCTCCTCGATCTTCCTGAACCCGGTCACCACCCCCAGCCCCACGCAGACGAGGAGGATCCACCGGCCGCGCCACGCCGTCACGAACAGGCTGCGAAGGGAGAGCTCCGAGTCCAGCCCCTCGTCAGCGACGGCGAAGTGTGAGGCTTGCGGTTCTTGGGTCGTCATGGGCAGTGCGAGGTGGGCGTCCGCAGGCTCGTCGGCTTCGGGGAGGCCAAATGGGTTCTCAAGCGTCTCAGGCAGGGACCGTATCAGGTCCCCAAGGCAGGACCTTGGCCCTGAAACTTATCACGCCCGCTGGGCCGAGGACCGGGTGATCAAGAGCTGGAGAGGAGGGGCCGGAAGGGCGGAGGCGGAGGGTCCAGTCGGACTTAGCGACGTCCTGGCCCCTGAGATCCGCTTCATGCAATGGAGGCCACCACGCCGATGTTGTCCTCGCCGCCAGGCTTCCCCCGGACGCCTGAGATGGCCAACCGAACGGCGCTCTCCACGAAGACCTCGGGGCTGCGACCCGCGCGGATCATCAACGCCTCCAGATCCTCCATCCCGATGGAGTCCTCCGGCGTCTCGTACCGGCACTCGTGGACACCGTCGCTGCAGGTGACCACCCAGTCGCCGCTCTTGACCGGGACCCGGAAGAAGGCGCTCGGCGGGATGCCGTGGGACCCCTGATCCCACGGGGCCGTGTAGAAGGTGTTCGGCGGTACCACCCGGCGCACGCCGCTCTCCATGTTCCCGAGGAAGATGCCTGAGTCGCCGAGGCACACGCCCTCCATGATCCCCTCGCCGCGGTCGATGGTGAGGAGCGCCAGCGTGCACCGTGAGCCATCCTCTCCCCCGGACTCCGCCTCTGCCCAACGGGGGTGAAGCTGCTCGAGGATCTCCTCGGGTGAGAAGGCGGTGCCCGACGCCTCGACGATGGCTGCCAGGAGCTCGATCGTCAGGTGACTGGCCTGGTGCCCGTGGTGCCCATCGGCGACCGCCTGGATCACCCGTCGACCGTCGTCGGAGGCCAGCACACAGTCCTCGTTCAGGACCAGCGAAGGGCCCTTCCTCTGATGGACGCCCTGCCCTCCCGCGCTGAGCCCGCCGGCCGTGGCAGAGGTGCCCGAAAGGGGCCCCCCAACAACCGAGAGACCGAACTGGTCCGTTTGTCCGTGGTCCTCACCGAAGAGGGCCGTGATCGTGGAGGACGTCATCGATGTTGCGGAGAGCGAGGGGCCGCGGGCCAAGCCGCGCGGGCGAGGCTAACAAACCACCTCTCAACGAAGATAGGACCTCAAGATGACGAGGTCCTACCGTGTTGGCACGGTGCGGAGGGCGCCCGTGCGAAATCATCCAACCTTTTCAATCAGGGCGGAGGCGAGACACCCGGGTTCATGACCGTCACCCTGGAGATCGACCGGGGCCGACCGCCGGTGATCACACCGCCGTTACCGCCGGTGCTGCCGGAGCCGCCGGAGGCGCTGGAGGTCTGGAACCGAAGCATCGCCTGGCGCAGGTTCATGCTCGACAGGCCTTGCCGAGACTGGGCCTCGACTGCAGCGACGAGCAGGAGCGCGCCGCCGGCAAGGAGGACGGACCGCTGGAGGCGCTTGCGGGGAGCCAAGGGGGGCAGGAAGGACATGGCAGTGAAAAGGGGGGACTCGCGTCAAAAATGAAACGTGCTAACTCCCACAGAGTACCCGGGACGACGCCTTGAGAGGGGCTCCTGAGAAGAATTCACCGGAGCCTTCCCTGACCGACTCATTTCCAGACGGACCGGCGGTCGTCCCCACCAGGGCAGGTCGCCCATCGGCCCGATGAGCCCGACGCGGGAGCCTTCGAGATCTCGAGTTCGAGCCGGATCCCCCCCGAGGCCCGGCCGCTGATACCTTCGAGCCACCAGCTCCTCCCCGTTGAACGTGCTCCTCGTCCCCCACCGCGCCCTGTTCCTGCTCGCCCTGCTGGTCCTCGGCCCCCCGGTACGTTGCCCCGCCCCGGACTTCTCCAGGACCTGCGCACGCCTGGCGCCCGAGGCTCTTCCCTTCCCGCTGCCGGTCTTCAGGGTCCCCCTGGTCGACGACGACTGTCCGATCCTGGCGGTCTTCGTGGAGCAGACAGGCCCTGAGGCCGCCGAGCTGCATGTGGTGACCGCGGACGAGGACCACCCGCTCCCCGTGATCGACCAGCTCTACGACGCGCAGCGCTGGTTTGGGCTGGTGGAGCCGACCCGGACCTTCCCATTCGTCCGTCGCGCGAGAGGTCGCGCCGGGTACCGCAGGATCGCGGACGTGGAGACCCTCGTGATCCAGCTCGACCCGGACCGATCCGGGGCCCCCGCGGCGATCCGCTTCCCCGGCACCTACAGCGGCGACCAGGGCTGGAACGTCCTGCTCGCCCGCCACCTCTCGGCGACCATCCCCTGGGAGCACTTCGACCTGGACGATGGCCGGCCCGTGCTCCACGTGAACACCTGGAACCACCTGTTCTCGAACGAACCCAACAACGGCTGCGAGCGTCACCGGCTCGTCACGGACTACCCCGTGTTCGAGGGATCCCGAGCCCATGTCCAGCGCCAGTTCGAGACGATCTGGACCGACTTTGGGCTGGGATTCTGACGCCTCCTGACACCGGCCCCATGACCTCGACAACGGGCAGCAGCTGGACCGCCCGGGAGCTACTCGCCGGTCTCTTCAGCCTCCCAGAGCTCCGCGCCTGGGCCGTGCTCCTGATCGGGGCGGCCATGTTGTGCCTCACCGGCGTGGTGACCGCGCCCTCCCTCCCGGCAACGCTCGGCCTCCTTGGCGCAGGCGCCTTGCTCTGGACGACGCTCGAGTACGCGCTGCACCGCTGGCTGCTCCACATGCCTGTCCCCCGGCAGCCCTGGCTGCGGAGGGTCCACCGCCGCCTCCATTGGCAACACCACCAGGATCCGAGCGACCTCGCGAACCTCTCGGTGCCCCTGTGGGGGAGCCTATCCCTGCACCTCCTGGCCCTCGGCGCCGGGTTCCTGCTGGGCGGACCGCAGGGTGTGCTCCCGACCTTCCTGGGCTTCAGCATCACCTTCGGCCTCTACGAGTGGATGCATCTCGCGGCCCACGTGCCATACCGTCCACGCACCCCATGGGGTCGGGCCATGAAGCGGCGGCACGCCTGGCACCACTTCAAGAACGAGGGCTACTGGTTCGGGGTCACCCACCCTGTGCTCGATCGACTCCTGATGACCTCACCTCGCCCGTCAGGCGTTCCGCGCTCCCCCACAGCACGGGACCTGTCGCGCTCGACAGAAGAGGGCGCCTGACCGCGCCTCCTGGCGGCGACCGGCGCTCCAAGCGAGCGGCTTGGGCCCACCGCCCCACCCTCGACGCCGGCCCACGAATGGCCCCAGGAGAGGCTTCGGCCGGAGGGCGCTGGCAGAGCCGACGACCACGGGGACGCCCCGCGGAATGGAGCCGCGGCGCGACTCAGCCCGTTCGTCGGAAGCCCACGAGGAGCCCAAGGCCACCGGAGGTCGCCGACGGCAGACGCCCGGAGACGAAGGCCTGAAACCCGTCTGCCTGGTCCTTGGCAGCAGCAACTCCGATGTCCCAGAACTCCGTGAGCCGGTCCCACTGGACCTCTCCCAGGAAGCCCGCGTATTGGAGCCCGAAGACGGCCAGCGCCGCCAACCCGACAGCCAGGAACAGCACCTTCAGCGCCACCCGCACCGCGTAGCCCACGCAGAAGGCCAGCAAGAAGCTCAGCCCTCCCTTGGCGAGGAGTGGAGCCCACATCCCAGCCGTCTCCTGGGCCTCGCCCGACGCCCCCACCACGCCGCCACCGGCGGCGAACGACTCGGCTTGAGGGCTCGCCCCGCTCGCCCCGACGGACTCCGAGCCGAACCCGCCGAGGGCCAAGCCCCCGAGAGTGCTCACGAGGGCCACCACGAGTGCGACCTTTTGCCAGGCCCCGAGACCGGCCTGCTTGGCCTCCTCCGGGGCGATTTCTGATTCGGCTTCAAAATTCATGACGTGGACACTTGCCGGGAACAGGGTCATCCAGTTTATACCTATCCGCTTAAGGGCTAACCCCTACACCGGGAGTGAGAACCCCCGCTCGCAACGTACTCTGACTGGCTCCTCATCGGGGCAGAATTGAAATGGTAACGACGAACATCCGAGTCTTGGTGGTGGAAGAAGACCCCCGGGAACGAGCTGAGTTGATGGCCGCTCTCCATCAAGAGGGACACGAGACCGAGGCGGCTCTGGACCTTCAGGGCGCCAGACAGGCCCTCCAGAAGCACTTCGACGCGATCGTGCTCGAGCCGACCCTGGCCGACGGCGACGGCATCGAGCTCTGCCGGGAGCTCCGCTCCGCAGGGCGCTCGATCCCGCTGGTCATCGTCAGCGGACGCCGGGACCCGGAAGCACGGATCGACGGGCTGAACGCTGGCGCGGATGACTACGTCCTGAAGCCCTATCACCTCGGGGAGGTCATTGCGCGCGTGAGGAGCATCCTCCGACGGTCGGGGCGTAAGCCCACGGGAGGGTTCGTCCGCCACCTGGACCTGTGGATCGACCTGGAGCGGATCGTCGCAGGCCGTGGCGAGCGGGTCATACGCCTGAAGCCCCGGGAGTTTGACCTCCTCTCATTCCTCCTCCGGCACCCCGACCGTGCCTGGACCCGGGCCGAGTTGCTGGATCACGTCTGGGGACACGACTTCCGCGGAGACGAGCGAACCGTCGACCTCCACGTGCGCCGCCTGCGCTCCAAGCTCGGCGATGAGGACGGTAACTCCGACCACATCGAGACGGTCTGGTCCGTGGGGTATCGCATGCGCCAGGAGTCTGCCGTCCCCCATCAACACGCCATCTGAAGCCACGACGGGGTCAGCGCCGCTCGACGGAGCGGCGCTGACCGCCGTCACTGTCCTGCCCCCCGTAGCCAAGCGCATCAAGCTCCCGCAGCACGCTGCTCGGGAGGTCGCGCCGCGCCGAAGCTCCGCTGCCACGGACCTCGGCGCGGCGCTTCTCGAGGGTCGCCCGCATGCGGGCCGCGCGCTCGGGGTGCACGCCAAGGACGTCCACGAGTTCATCGGGATCCTCTGCCGTGTTGAACAGTTGAGCGGGCTGCCCACGGCGACGGACCACGAGCTTCCAGGGGCCTTCGACCAGCCCCAGCTGAGCTTCCTTTCCCGGTTGGGGATAACGAGAGGAGATCAGCAAGGGGCGGTCGCTGATGGGTCCGTCTCCAAGGAGCTGCGGGGCGAGTGACACCCCGGACGTGCGGTGGTCAGGCGAGGGCAGCCCGAAGAGGTCCGCGAGGGTCGGGAGCACGTCGAGGAGTGAGCCGGTCCCCGGGACTCTGCGACCTGCCGGGAGCGTCCCCGGCGCCGCGATGATCCACGGGACGCGCACCATCGGCTCGTAGCAAAAGAGGTTGTGCCCCACCGCCCCGTGCTGCATGAACGCCTCACCGTGGTCCGCCGTCACGAGCAGGACCGGCGATCCAGCTCGGCCCTCCGACTCGAACGCCTCCACCGAGCGGCGGATCACGGAGTCCGCGTAGGCGACATGGCCATCGTAGAGCTCAACCAGCCGGATCACGTCCGGATGCGAAGGCGCGCTCTTCTCCACCATGATGTCCGTGGTGTCGCGGATCGACCCCACGACCCGGCTCTCGGGCGCCCCACCCGCGAATCGAGAGCGGAACGGCTCGGGCGGGCGATAGGGCATGTGGGGTGGCCCGACGTGGACGTACATGAACAGCGGCTGGTCGCGGGCGCTGGCGGCCGCCTCTTCCCCCACCGCGCGAACGAGGTCCTCTGCGCCCTCCTCCGTGAAGCGCATGTAGTCGTATCGATCGAACCCGCGCTCGAGGCCGGTGCCCTCGCCGATGACGGCGTTCTGCACGAGGCCCACGGTGCGGTAGCCCTTGCTCTGGAAGAGCTCGCCTAGCGTCGAGAGGCGATCCGCTGGGAGCGACTGCTCGATCTGCATCACGCCATGCGCCTCCTGCTCCAACCCCGTCATGAGGCTCACGACCGAGGAGAGCGTCCAGGAGGTCTGCGAGATGGCGCGCTCAAGGGTCACCCCGGCCTCCGCCACCTCGGTGAGGAACGGCGCCGTCGGGCGTGAGTAGCCGTAGGTCCCGAGGTGAGCGGCGTCGAGCGAGTCCGCGACGACGAGGATCATGTCCCGTCCCTGCAGAGGCGCCGGCTCGGGGCTCGCCTCCTGCCGCCCACGACAATCCGGG
>JAQWJQ010000114.1 GCA_029248265.1 Planctomycetota bacterium | reverse complement strand
AGCTCAGCCCTCTGGTGTCGGTCCCGGCGGTCACCCGCGCGCGCATCCTCGGTGACGACCCCTTCGAGATCTACATCGACACGCTCCAGTTCGACCCGGCCAAGCCGTCCTTCTGGCAGCCGACGAGCAGCCCCCTCGGGTTCTCGGCCGAGCTCGCTCAGGGCATCGGTTCGACGTTCGAAACCCTCGGCTGGGGTTGCATGACGAACCAGATCAAGGATGAGCTCCTCGACCCCGAGGTCTTCCTCGAGGACGTCGAGTTCACCATGTCCTTCCGCCGCAAGCTCATGCAGCGGATGCTCGAGGACGAGGACTGGCGCGTGCTCTACTCGGTCTTCAGTACCACGGATCGGGTGCAGCACATGATGTACCGCTTCTACGATCCCGCGCACCCCATGTACGACGCGGAGGAGGCGGCGCGCAAGGTCACCTTCTTCGGCGAGGAGATCGAGCTGAGGGACGCGATCCCCGCCATCTATCGGCAGATGGACAGCATCGTGGGGGAGGCCATGGAGGCGCTCCGTGACGACGACACCCTGATGCTCTGCGCCGACCACGGCTTCACGAGCTACCGCCGCGGGATGCACGTGAACAACTGGCTGGCCAGTGAGGGCTTCCTGACGCTGAAGGAGGGGCTGGACAGCACGGCGGGCGGCTTCGCCGCGATCGACTGGTCCAAGACCCAGGCTTACAGCCTCGGCCTGGGGATGGTCTTCCTCAACCTCGAGGGCCGTGAGCCGGCGGGCATCGTCAAGCTCGAAGAAGCCCGCGGGGTGCTGGAGCAGATCCAAGCTCGCTTCCTCGCCGCAGAGGACCAGGGCCGCAAGGTCGGGTCCAGCGCGACCATCATCCAGGACGTCTATGAGGGGCCGACCGCGTGGGGATCCAAGGACTACCCGTGCTCGGACCTGATGCTCGGCTTCGCTGAGTTCTACAGGGTCTCTTGGTCCACGGTGGGGGGCGGCCTCCCGGTCACCCGGGATGACTCCAACGCGGTGGTCCCCAAGCCCACCTACAGCGACAACACGAACCTCTGGTCCGGCGATCACGCCTCCAACGACCCGAACGTCGTGACGGGGATCTTCTTCTGTAGCCGCAAGGTGACCAGCGAGGACGGCGCATTCTCCGTGATGGACATCGCGCCGACGGTGCTCTCGAGGCTCGGCGCGCCGCTCCCTGCGGCGCTCGATCGGCCGGCGCTCTCCTTCGACTGAGGGGCTGGAGCCATGGACGGATTCGTCTCGCCGATCTCCGCGGCAGAGTTGAAGGCGCGCTTGGACGCGGGCGAAGAGCTCGTGCTCCTCGACGTACGTGAGGCCGTGGAGCTCGGGATCTGCGCGATCCCAGGTGCGATCCACATCCCGCTTGGGGAGCTCAGCGTTCGGCATCACGAGTTGGACCCTGACGCGGAGACGGTCTGCATCTGCCACCATGGGATCCGCAGCGCCAACGCGGCCGCGGGGCTCGCCAGCTTGGGCTTTGACCGGCTCCTGAACCTCACCGGCGGGGTCGAACGCTGGGCGCGGGATGTGGACCCGACCATGGCGCGCTATTGAGTTCGGGCTCGAGGTCGGAATGAAACGCCCCGCGGCGGTCCCCGAACAAGGGGGGGCCCCTGAATGGAGCCCCTTCTATGACGACCGCCTGCCCCTCGCTTGATCCTGAACCCACCTCACGCCGCTGCAACGGCGATCTTGGCCCGTCTGAGACCGCCTCCAGGGGGCTCGCATGGGTCGACCCGGTCTCGGGTGACCGCCTGCTGATGACGCTGAGCGCCGGCACGGGGCTGCTGGAGCGACTTCTGTCGAGTGGTTTCGAGTCCGCGCCGGTGGCCTCCGAGACCCCGTCCGGGCCGGCAACCGTGGTCGCTGCCTGAGAGACGGGACACCGGGGCGCCGGGTCGTTATTCTGTCCCGCTTCCCGGCGCGGCCCGACCGTCCCCGCGAGGTTTCCCTCGATGTCAGAAGACCAGATCCCGACCCTCAGCCAGCAACTCCCTGAAGACCTGACCGACGCCGCCAGCGGCGGAGCGCGTGTCAGCGTCGTCTTCGGGAGCGCCTCCGATTGGCCCACCATGCGCGCGACCGTGGAGGTGCTCGACACCTTTGGCGTCCAGTGCGAGTACGGAGTCGTGTCCGCTCACCGGACGCCAGACCGGCTCCGAGACTTCGCGGAGGGTGCCCGCGCGCGCGGCGTGGAGGTGATCATCGCTGCCGCAGGTGGCGCAGCGCACCTCCCCGGGATGATCGCGGCGTGGACCACGCTCCCGGTGCTGGGAGTACCTATCAAGAGCCGCACGCTGAGCGGCGTGGACTCGCTGCTCTCCATCGTTCAGATGCCCCGGGGCGTCCCTGTGGGGACCCTTGCCATCGGCGAGGCCGGCGCCAGCAACGCGGCGCTGCTCGCCCTGCGGATCCTCTCGAACCATGACCCCGAGGTGGAGCAGCGGCTCAAGGCGTTCGGTGCAGACGCTGCCGCTGCTGCCCTCTCAGCGCCGTTGGACTGAGCGATGACCCTCGGCGAAGGAAAGGTCGAGCCGGGGGGGACCCTGGGGGTCTTCGGCGGCGGCCAGCTCGGCCGGATGTTCGGCATCGCGGCGCGCGAGATGGGCTTCCGCTTCGCCGTCTACTCCGACGGCCCTGGAGGCCCTGCGGCCCAGATCGCGGACGTCGCGGTGCAGGGCGCCTACGACGACGAGGAGGCGATCGCGGCCTTCGCCCGTCAGGTCGACGCGGTGACCTTTGAATTTGAGAACGTGCCGGCAATCGCCGGGTCGGTCGCCGCCAGGCACACGCCCGTGCGCCCCCACGGTTCCCTGTTGCATACGGTGCAGGACCGCACCCGGGAGAAGGAGGGCCTCGTGGCGCTCGGGCTGCCGGTCGCCCCGTTCGAGGCCATCGCGGCGGCGTCGGACCTGGCGGCCGCGCGGGAGCGTATCCCTGGCGCCGGGGTCCTGAAGACGTCGAGCTTCGGCTACGACGGTAAGGGCCAGGCGCGTATCGAGAGCGGCGCTGAGCTCGCCGCTGCCTGGCGGGGGCTCGGGGAGGTCCCCTGCGTGCTTGAGGCGTTGGTGCCTTTTGAGGAGGAGATCTCGGTCATCGTCGCCCGTGGCGTCACTGGCGACGTGGCGATCTACGAGCCGTTCGCCAACGAGCACACCAACCACATCCTGGATGTCACCACCTGCCCGGCGGGCCTTGAGCCGTCGGTGGCGCTGGAGGTCGAGCGGATCGCCCGGGCAGTGGTCGAGGGCCTTGACGTCGTCGGCGTCCTCTGCGTGGAGCTGTTCCGCCTCGGCGACGGGACGATCCTCGTGAACGAGGTCGCGCCGCGGCCCCACAACTCCGGCCACCTGACGATCGACGCGCACACCTGTTCGCAGTTCGAGCAGCAGGTTCGGGCGGTGGCCGGGCTCCCGCTCGGATCTAGCGAGAGGGTCGGGCCGCCAGCCGCCATGTCGAACCTGCTGGGGGACCTCTGGGCCAACGGCGCGCCGGACTTTGCGGCGGCCTTGTCGATCCCGGAGGTCTCGCTGCACCTGTATGGAAAGGCCAAGCCGCGGCCTGGCAGGAAGATGGGGCACCTCACAGCGACGGCCCCCACGGTCGAGCAGGCCGCCGCCAGGGTCCGGGCGGCCCGCGCGGCCCTCACAGGCGCGTGATGCTCGTGCCGGCCGGCCTGATTCCAGGCCGGCTCCCCCTCGGCGCAGGCGTGGGCACGGTCGATTGGCTAGGCTGCGCCCATGAGTTTCCACTGGAAGGTCCTCCTCTGGATGGCGGCCGGCGCACTTGTCGGCCTCCTGATGCAGACGTTTCTCTCCGCCCCGGCGTACTCCGGCCTCGGGGTCACCGGCCTTGACGGCGGGGTGACGGTCACCGAGGTCGCCAAGGGCAGCCCGGCGGCGAAGGTCGGCCTCGCGCCTGGCGCACGCTTCGAGGCAGCGGTCGTCGCGCGCGGCTCTGAGGCCGAGCGGCGGGTCGACTTGAGGAGCGCGGCCGACTTGGATGAGGGGGTCGTCCAGGGGCTCACCAATGGTGAGGTCCTGTGGTTGGTGCCCCTCGGCAACGCGGCGGCGGCTGGCGAGGGCGTCGATCCCATGGGCGGCGCGGTCGCGCTCACGGTCAGCTTCGCCCCTGATAGCCCGCGGGCGCGCGCGGTGGCGCCGTTCTCCTTTGCGGCGGACATCTTCCTCGCGCTTCTGAAGATGTTGATCGTGCCGATCGTGCTGACGTCGATCATCACCGGGGTGGCCAGCGTCGGGTCGATGGGGGACCTCAAGCGACTCGGAGGGAAGACGTTCGCCTACTACGTGGCGACCAGCGTCCTGGCCATCATCGTGGGCCAATTGCTCGTGAACATCATCCGGCCCGGCGACGGGGCGACCCTCGGCCTCTCGCCGCTCACGGCGGCGGGGTCGAGTCCCGACGCGAGCTTCATTGAGGTCATCAAGCGGATGATCCCGAGCAACATCGCCGCCTCGCTCACCGACAACGGCGCGATGCTCTCGATCATCTTCTTCGCGCTGATCTTCGGGTACTTCATCACCCGGACGAAGGAGCCGCACCAGTCACGGGTCAAGGAGCTCTTCGAGAGCCTCTTCGAGGTGGTCATGACCATGGCTGAGGGCATCCTCAAGCTCCTCCCGTACGGGGTCTTCGCGCTCCTGGTGAAGGTGGTCGCGAGCACGGGCTTCGCCCCCTTCAAGGCGCTCTTGCTCTACATGTTCACCGTCGCCGCGGCGCTGGTGATCCATGCCACGGTGACCCTGCCTGTCCTCCTCAGGTCGATCGGCAAGATCCGGCCGATGGATTGGTTCCGGGCCATGTCGCCAGCGCTCATGACGGCCTTCAGCACCTCGTCCTCCTCGATGACGCTGCCGGTGACCCTGAAGACGGTCGAGGAGCGCGGTCGAGTGAGCAACCGGGTGACCTCCTTCACGCTGCCCCTCGGTGCCACCATCAACATGGATGGGACGGCCCTCTACGAGTGCATTGGGGTGATCTTCCTGGCGCAGTACTACGCGGCCGTGGGGGACTTTGAGCTCACGCTTGGGGCCCAGGCCCTCGTGGTGGTGCTGGCGCTGCTGGCCAGCGTCGGGGCAGCAGGGATCCCCTCAGCGGGGTTGGTGATGATGCTCACCATCCTCTCGGCGCTTGAACTACCCCTCGAGGGCGCCGCGCTGCTCCTCGCCGTGGACCGGCCCCTGGACATGATGCGGACCGTCGTCAACGTGTGGTCGGACTCCTGCGCTGCCGCGGTGGTCGCACGTACTGAGGGAGAGGAGGGGCCACTGGCTCCCACCACGGCCTGACCGCGTTAGACTGTCCGCCCGAACCCGTCGATCCCAGTTATGAATTCCGGCTCACTCAACGAACGAATCACCCGCGCCCTCGCCTTCATGCTCCGCCACCAGCCGGAGGAGTTTGACCTCGAACTCGACCGCTTCGGGTGGGGAGAACTGGAGGAGGTGGTCTACGCCCTCCAGGAGCGCACCGGCACCTCCGTCGAGGAGGAAGACGTCGAGGAGGCCATCGCTTCCAGCGACCGGCCGCGGTACGAGATCAAGGACGGGAAGATCCGAGCCCTCTATGGCCACTCGATCCAGATCGATCCGGGTGAGGCCACCGAGCCGCCTGACGAGCTCTTCATTGGTGTCGGAAGCCGCGACGCGTCGCGGGCGGAAGACAGCGGTCTGCGGAGCGGGCGCCGTGCCTTCCTGCATCTCGCTCGAACCGAGGAGGAGGCCCGGGAGTCGGGGCGGCGCATCGCCCGTGATTACGCGGTGGTCACGGTCTTCGCGGGTGAGGCGTTCGATGAGGGCACCGAGTTCTACGACCGCGGCGCGCTCTTCCTCGCAGACGAGATCCCGGGTGAATTCCTGGAGGTCGGCGAGATTCAGCATGACGGTATCGAGCGCGACGACAACCGCCGCTCGCGCGGACGCCGTAACGCCGACGGCCCCCGCGGTGCCCGCCGCGGGCGCGGTCGCCGGGACGAGGGGGAGCCGCGCCGAGACCGCGGCCCCCGCGACGAGGCACCCCGCAGAGA
>JAQWJQ010000292.1 GCA_029248265.1 Planctomycetota bacterium | reverse complement strand
CAGGCCCGCCAGAAGTGCTCCTCGACCTGGGCGCGCTCGTCCAGGCCGAGCTGGCCGGTGTTGAACAGGAGCATGGCCTGCTCCCGGAGGTCGAGGGCGTCGTGGTAGACCTCGAGGTACTTGCGGGGCGTGACCAGGCCCGGAAGCTCCGCCATGGACCGGACCACCTCGGGGGCGTCTTGGGCCACCGGGGCGGTCTCGTCGGAGGGGTCGAACGTGGTCACACCCACGGCCTCCGCGATCAGCACCGCGTGGTGTGCCACGAGCGCGCGGCCAGACTCCGTGACGATGGTGGGGGCCGGGATCCCGTTCTCCTGGACGGCCTCCGCGAGGGCGTAGACCACGTCGTTGGCGTACTCCTGGAGGGAGTAGTTCTTGCTCGACTCGAAGTCGGTGCAGGAGCCGTCGTAGTCGACCCCGAGGCCGCCCCCCGCGTCGAACCAGCGGATGTTGGCGCCCAGCCGGGTGAGGCCCACGAGGATGTTCGTGGCCTCGCGCATGGCGTGCTTGATCGAGCGAATGTGCGTGATCTGGCTGCCGATGTGGAAGTGCAACAGCTCGAGGCAGTCGAGCATCTCCTCCTCACGGAGGACCTCGACGAGCTGCACGATCTCGCGCGTGGTGAGGCCGAACTTCGACCGGTCGCCCACCGAGTCCTGCCAGCGCCCGGACGACCGGAAGGAGAGCTTGCAGCGCACCCCGATGTGCGGCCGGATCTCGAGGGCCCGCGCCGCCTCGATGATGGTGCGCAGCTCGGTGAACTTCTCGACGACGATGATCGGTGTGATCCCGAGCTTGGAGGACAGCATGGCCGTCTCCACGTACTCCGTGTCCTTGTATCCGTTGCAGATCATCAGCGCGTGCTCGCCGGCCTCGAGGGCGATGCCTGCGATGAGCTCCGGCTTGCTGCCGACCTCGAGCCCCATGCCGAAGCGGCGGCCCTCGCTCATGAGGGTCTCGACCACGGAGCGCTCCTGGTTCACCTTGATCGGGAACACGCCGCGATAGGGAGCCTCGTAGGCGAACTCCTCTCGGGCGTTTTGGAAGGCGCCATTGAGGTCGCGCACGCGCGCGCGCAAGAGCCCGTCGAAGCGGAGGAGGAGCGGCGTCGACACGCCCCGGCGCCGGATCTGGGCCACGAGTTCGAAGAGGTCGACGCCCGGTCCGGGGTCGTCGGCCGTGGCATCGGGGTGGACCTGGACGCGCCCGGTCTCGCTGACCTGCACGTATGGCTTGCCCCACTTCTCGACGAGGTAGAGGTCGGCGCTCTGTTTGGGGGTCCAGCGGGTCATGGGGGGGAGAGGCTCGAGGAGCGGCGGGCCTCGCAGGTCGGGCGAACAAGGATAGCGGCGCCTCCGAAGGGGGGTGGCTGCCAGTGTTTTTCTCATGGAGTCCGGGGGCGCCCGGTATGGTCTGGCCATGACTCGAATCCGTATGACTCGCTCCATGAGCGCCCTCCTCAAGGGCGCGGACGCCCTGCTCGTGGTGGCCCCCAAGGCCCGCTTCGAGGACGGCTCCTTCCTCGACTGCCTCCCGGAGCCGCTGATGCGGCTCGCCCTGGACCTCTCGGGGGACCTGGATCCGGGCCGCAACGGGCTCGCCGCCGGGACCCTCACGGGAGAGGCGCCGCGGAAGCTCGCGGTGGGGGTGCTCCCCGACGAGGTCTCCAGGCACAACTCGCCCGCGCGAGCCGAGGCCATCCGGCGCGTGGTCGCGCAGTCCAGCACCGGCCGCAAGGGGGCCGCGGCGATTCTCCTCGTGCTCGACGACGCGGAGCACCTGACGGCGGCCATGGGCGCGATCGGGAAGGCGCTACCGCTCTACCAGAAGCCCGCGCGCCTGACTGCGACGGGGCGGCCGGGTAAGCAGCCCACGGAGCCGAAGCTCAATGTCATGGCCCTCGGCCCCGACGAGCAGCCGGTGACCCCGCCCAAGACGATCATGCCGAACGTGGACGGCGCCCGCCTCGCCGCCCGGCTGGTGGACATCCCCCCGACCGAGCTGAACCCCAAGGCGTTCCAGGCCGAGGCGCAGAAGCTGCTGCGCGGCGTGCCCGGGGTGACGCGCAAGGCCATCGTGGGTGACGCGCTCCTCAAGGCAGGCCTCGGCGGGATTCACGGGGTCGGACGCACCGCCCTCGAGGCCCCCCGCATGCTCGTCTACACCTACACGCCGACCGCCAAGAGCCGGGCCAAGCGCCACATCGCGCTGGTCGGGAAGGGCGTCACGTACGACACGGGTGGACTCTCACTGAAGATCAGCGGCGGCATGGTCGGCATGAAGGCCGACATGGGCGGCGCGGCCGCGGTGCTCGGGGCCTTCCACTCCCTCGTGAAGGGCGGCGCGCCGTGCAAGGTCAGCGCCGTGATCTGCCTCGCCGAGAACGCGATCGGGCCGGCGGCGGTGAAGCCGGATGATGTGCTGCGCATGCACAGCGGGATGACCGTGGAGATCAACAACACCGACGCCGAGGGGCGCCTGCTCCTTGCGGACGGGGTCAGCTACGCTGCGCGGAACCTCAAGGCAGACACGGTGATCGACATCGCGACCTTGACCGGCGCGCAAGGGGTCGCCACCGGGGCCATGCACGGCGCGCTGATCGCGAGTGACGAGGACCTGGAGCGGACGATCTTCGCCGCAGGCCGCGCCTGCGGCGACCTCGTCCACCCGATCCCCTACGCGCCGGAGTTCTACCGGGATGAGTTCAAGAGCCAGATCGCGGACATGAAGAACTCCGTGGCGAACCGCATGAACGCCCAGTCGAGCTGCGCCGGCGAGTTCGTCCACTGGCACCTCGACGGGACCGACGCTCGCTGGGCGCACGTCGACATGGCCTTCCCCGCTGTCCGCGGCGGCCGCGGCACCGGCTACGGGGTCGCCCTCCTCACCCAGTCCGTTCGGGACCTCGCCTCATGATTCTCCTCAGCACCGCGATCGGCGCCGCTCTGGCGCTCTCCTCTTGTTCCATGGGGGCGCGCCCCTCCGAGGCGCTCCATGGGGCAAGCCCTGTGGCGCGGGGCCAAGCCCCTGGCGGCTGGGTGAGCCTCTTTGATGGCAAGACCCTCGACGGCTGGACCGAGAAGGGCGGCCGCTACGACGGGGACGCCGACTGGACCGTGGAGGACGGCGCCATCGTGGGCCGTGAGGCCGAGGGTGCCCAGGGCGGGTTGCTCTACACCGAGGGGATGTACGCCGACTACGAGTTTGAGTGCGATGTCAAGGTCACCGCGCCCTTCGATAGCGGCATCTTCGTCCGCATGCTCCCCAAGCAACGCGGCGCGCAGTTCACCATCGACGACCGCCCGGGCGGCAGCATCTGCGGCGTCTACTCCGACGGCTGGCTCTACAAGGAGACGGGCGGGAGCGAGGTCTGGCGCAGCGGTGAGTGGTGCCACATGCGGGTGCGCTGTGTGGGCGAACCCATGCACCTCATGGCATGGATCGACGGTCAGTGCGTGCTGGACTACCGCGTACCCGAGGGCCTGAGCCCGTTCGCTCGTTCGGGCCGGATCGGGATCCAGGTTCACGGCGGGCGCGACGACCCTGAGGACGCGGCGGTGCGCTTCAAGAACCTGCGCGTCCGTGAAGTGCCCGAGGGCGCGGACCGGGTCTTCAGCCAGGCTGAGAACGGGACCCTCTCCCTCACCGCGGTGGGGGAGGCCGCAGGTTGGACGAGCCTCTTCAACGGCGCCGACTTGACCGGGTGGGTCCCCGCCAACGGCGAGGAGTCGGCCATGGACGACGCGTCCTGGACGCGCGCGGGCTACCGGGTCAAGGACGGCGAGCTCCAAGGGCTGATGACCGGCAGCGCGGGGCACATCCGCACGTCGCGTATGGACTTCGATGACTTCGAATACCGCATGGACTTCAGGATCTCGAAGCTGTGCAACTCGGGGCTTTACCTCCGCTCCACCGAGGAGGGGAACCCCTCCTTCAACGGGTGCGAGATTCAGATCATCGATGACTTCAACTGGGAGACGGCGAGCGGCGGCAAGCTCGCACCCTACCAGTTCACCGGTGGGCTCTATGGCGCTCAGGCGCCCGCGAAGTCGGCGCTGCACCCCATCGGCGAGTGGAATACCTACCAGGTCAACTGCGTAGGGCCGCGCATGCAGTGCGCTCTCAACGGGGTGATCCTGTGGGACGTGGACACGAGCACCATCAAGCCGAAGCAGGGCGAGCCCTTCGCCCAGCGCGCGAGGCGCGGCTTCATTGGCATGCAGCGTCACGGGGCGGCCGGCAAGACGGACTCCGACGTGGGCGTGGCCTTCCGCAACATCTTCGTCCGAGACCTTGAGGTCTCGGGCGGTACGGACTGACGGGGGCGCTGGGAATGCGGCTACGGCTCCTGCCGAGCTCCTTCCCGGGCTCTTCGTCCGAGGCGTCGCCTTCGTCGCTCCCCGCCCAGCCGCTCACCAGCTTCGTGGTGGAGGGGCGCGGCGCGGGTCCGCTCGCGATCGACGCGGGGAGCGTCGGCCTGTTCGGCGAGCCGGCAGAGATGGGGCAGATCCGAGGCCTCGTCCTCACGCATGCCCACATCGACCACGTGGCCTCGCTGCCCATGTGGGTGGAGGGGATGTTGTCCCTGGACCGCGCTCCGGTGCGCGTCCACGCCTCCGGGGGTGCCATCCACGCGCTCCGCGCACACCTGTTCTCGGGGCCGCTCTTTCCGGACTTCGAGGCGCTTCGTGAGGCGGATGGGCGGCCCCTGATGGAGCTGGTCCCGTTCCCTGAGGGTGAGCCGTTCGAGCTCGCGGGCTTCGACCTCAGGGCGTTCCCTGTGGCGCACCCTGTCCCGACCCATGGGCTCCTCGTGGACGACGGTCAGGGCGCGATCCTGTTCGGCGCCGACTCTGGCCCATGCGACCGCCTCTGGGAGGCCGCAGCGGAGGCACCGCGGCTGCGGGCCGTGGTGCTGGAGGCGAGCTTCCCCGAGCGCATGCAGGCCATCGCGGACGGCTCCGGCCACCTGACGCCAGCGACGCTCGCGGCGGAGCTCGAGCGGGTCCCGGAAGGGGTGCGCGTGCTCCTGGCCCACCTCAAGCCGGCGTATCGCGGAGAGATCATCGCGGAGCTCTCCCGGCGGGTCGGGGACGCCGTGGAGTTCCTCGAGCCCGGCGCCTGGGTGGACCTCGGTCAGTAACTGCAGTCGGGGGACGCCACCGGCGTCTCCGACAGGACCTCGTCGAGGGTCGCCACCAGCCGGCGGACCTCGTCGTCTGTGAAGGTGATGGGCGGCTTGATCTTGAGCACGTTGCCGTACGGCCCGTCGGTCCCGATCAGTACGCCACGCTGCCGCATGCGGAGAGCCACGTAGCGCGCCGCGTCGCCGGCGGGCTCCCGCGTCGTCCGGTCCCGCACGAGGTCCACGCCGAGGTACAGGCCGCGGCCGCGCACGTCCCCGATGATCGGGTGCCGCTCCACGAGCGGCGTCATCTCCGCGAAGAAGAGCTCGCCGGCCCGCCGCGCGCGCTCCATCAAGCCCTCGTCCTCAATCACGTCGAGGACCGCCTGGCCGATGGCGGCGGACACGTGGTTGCCGCCGAAGGTGGCGAAGAACTCCATGCCGCCGGCGAACCGATCGGCGATCTCGCGGGTCGTGGCCACGGCCGCCAGGGGGTGCCCGTTCCCCATGGGCTTGCCCATGGTCACGATGTCCGGTCGCGCGCCCTGCTCCTCGAAGGCCCAGAAGTGCGTCCCGACGCGCCCGAAGCCCACCTGGACCTCGTCCGCGATGGCGAGGCCCCCCGCGGCGCGCACCGCCTCGAACGCTCCCTTCAGGTAGCCCTGGGGGGGGACGACCTGTCCACCGCAGCCGATGATGGCCTCCGCGAGCAGCGCGTAGGGCGCGCGGCCTGCCTCCTCGAGCTCGGCCAGGAGCTCGTGGACCCGGGCGAGGTAGCGCGGGCCGCTCTCCGGGCCGAGGTGGTCCCCGCCGTAGGGGTCGGGGATCGGGAGGACGGTGACGTCGTCCGGCGCCGGGAAGCCGCCGCGGCCCGCGAACTTGTAGTGGCTCGCGCCGACGGTGGCGCTGGTGTGCCCGTGGTACCCGTGCTCCTGTACGAGCAGTTGCTCTGCACCAGGCGCCGTTGCCGCCCGCGCGATGCGCAGGGCGAGCTCGTTGGCTTCAGAGCCGCTACAGACGAAGTAGAGCACGTCCAGCCCCTCGGGGAGCCTCGCGCGCAGGCTCTCGGCGTACCGGTGGAGCCCCTCGTGCAGGTAGCGTGTGTTCGTGTTGAGCAGCCCCATCTGCTGCTGGCCCGCGGCGACCACCCGCGGGTGGCAGTGGCCCACGTGGGGGACGTTGTTCACCGCGTCGAGGAAGGCGCGCCCCTCGGCGTCAAACAGCGTCGTGCCTTCGCCCCGGACGATCTGCAGCGGGTCGGCCTCGTGCTGGATCGACATGGAGCGGCAGAACGTGGCGCGGCGCTCGACGTGGAGGGCGGCGGTGTCTGCTTCACCCGCGTCGCAGGAGTCGAGGCCGAGCAGGGAGGCGGGGTCCGGGCAGAGCCCGGTCCAGGCGCGGCGCCAGGTGGGCGCGGCCACCCCGGGGAAGTCGCCGGTCCGGCCGAGTCGGTCGAGGATGACCTGGAAGTGCAGGTGCGGGGGCCAGCCCCCGTTCACGGTCTCGGCGCCGAAGCGCCCGACGAGCTCGCTCTGCGCCACCGTGGCGCCGGGGTGGAGGCGCTCGAGGACCTCCTCCTCCAGGTGGCCGTAGAGCGTGAAGAACGGGCGCCCGTCCTCGCCCGCGTGCTCGAGGATCACCGTGGGCCCGTAGTCCAGCGGGGCAGGGTTGCGCTGGACGCTGAGCACGGTGCCGTCGAGCGGCGCGAAGACCCCCGTACTCTCCGGCGCGAAGAGGTCCACGCCCAGGTGGACCGTGCGCGGTTCCGGGCCGTCCTCCCGGGCCTCGGCGAAGGCCTCCGAGCGGTAGAGCAGCCGGGTCTCGTCGTGGTAACCGACCGCGGCGGGGGCACCGGCGGCGATCCGCCGGGCCTCGATGTCTGCGGCCCACGCCGGGGAGGAGCGCTCTCGGCCGCCCTCCACGGTGAGCGGGCTGTCCAGGGAGAGGTCCACGCGCGGAGCGTCTGTCAGCTCGCGCCCCAGGATGGGGGCAACCCGTTGGTCCCTGGCCCAGCGTCGGAACGCCGCGACGCGCGGCACGGGCGGGACCCCTGCGGCGTCGCGGAGCACGGCGGTGGCGAGGCTCGGGTGCACCTGGTCCAGCGCCTCGAGGGCCCGCCACGCCGGAGCGGCGCTGATCTGGTGGTAGTCGTTGTCGCCCCCGTGTTCGGGGGCACGCTCCGAGGAGATGGCGACGCTGGTCCCGAGCCTCAGGAGGGCGAGCTCGAACACCACGGCGAACTCCCCATCCGAGAGGGGGGCCGTGGCGTGGTAGCCGGCGACCACGTGGGCCATGGCCGAGAGGGGGTCGCGCTTGCCGAGCGCGGCGTAGGCGGCGGCGATGGCGACCTCGCCGACCCGCGGCGCGAAGTCTGCGTCGCCGAAGTCGATCAGTCCCGAGAGCTGGACGCCTCCCTCCGTCACCTGGACGAGCACGTTGTAGTCGTTCGCGTCGTGATGGATGAGTTGATGGGGGAGCTCGCCGACCCGGTCCGCCAGGCCACGCCAGCTCGGCTCAAGGTGCTCGGACAGCATGCGCCGGCGCGCCTCGTCCCGGACGAAGCGGAGGCGGCCTTCGACCGTGGAGGGGCCGTCCATCAGGCGCCAGCTTGGCGTCGCTCTTGGCGCCTCGACGAAGCGGTCGCCGAGCCCAGCGAGTGCCAGGTCGAGGGTCCCGAGGGTCCGCCCGAGCTCCTTCAGCAGGGCGGGCGTGTGGGGGCGGACCTCGGCGAGGGGTCGTCCAGGCAGGTATCGATAGAGCGCGGCGTCGAGCGGCGCGCCCGCGAAGTTCACGGCGCGGATGGGGTCGTCTCCCGGCGCTTGCCGGAGCATCACCGGCAGCAAGGGGGCGATGTCCGGAGCCCCAGAGGAGAGCGCGTCAAAGAGGTCTCGTTGCTGCTCCAGGGGGGCGCGGCCTCGACGGGAGGTGAAGACCTTCAAGACGGCGGCGGGCGTCCGTCCGTCGGCCCCGATCAGCAGGAAGTTGCGGTCCACGTCTCCTGGGAGCGGGAGCGCGCGGTCTGCGGTGATCCCGAAGTCCTGGCGGGCGATCGCGAGCGCCTCCTCGTCCTCTCCGGGCCCGATGGACCCGCGCCCGTCTTCGGTCCGCTGCATGGCGGCAGGGTACCGGCGAGCGGTCTCCCATGGGTGCTCGGCCACCTGAAGGGCGCCTGGCGACCCCGGCAGACCCGTCTTGGCGCGAGTGTCTCATCCTGAGACGCTTTCCCCCTCAGGCCAGGGCGGGCAAGGCGGCGCGGGGTGGGCGGCGCGTGAGAGGTTGACCCGCCGCCGTGAGCCCGGCCGCGCGATCAGCCGGGGGACCTCTGGTGGCGGGTGGTCACTCGGCGCCGCCACGCGGCGCCTTGGGCACGCCTCAGCCTCCGCCGGCCGAGCCGCTGAGGCTGCGCCGGAGGATCGCGGGGGCGAAGAGTGCGCCGGCGGCCAGGGCGAGCAGCACCGAGACTCCCCTGCGGCCACCGCTCCTCGCGAGGCGGGCGGTATGGGGAGGGCGTGGGTCGTACCAGACCGTGAGCGGGCTGCCCACAGCTGGGGCGGGAGCGGCGCTCGACCGATACGGATCCGGGAGCTCGATTCGGATCACGTCGCCCTTCTGGTCCGTGAACTCCACCTTCGCGTAGGTCTCAGCGGCGGCGTCGAGGACCTGCTTCTTTGTCTCCCTCAGGCTGACGACCGTCGACCTGACCTGGAGCGCGTGTTCAGCGAAGTCGTCGCTCTCTCGCCACTGCCCAACCGCGAGGGCTGCGAGGAGCGCGGCGAGCGCCATGAAGACGACGTCGATAGGGCGGCGGGTGGAAAGCAAGGGAGGGCCTCGCCCTCAGGTTACCGCCACGAGCCTTCAGCCGCACGCTCAGTCGCCCGCCGGTCGAACCTCGAGCTCGAGCGTGAAGGTTGACCCCGCGCCCGCGTTCGTGGCGGTGCTGGAGACGAAGCTGACCTCTCCGCCCATCAGCCGGGCGATCCGCGTCGCGACGGTCAGGCCCAGGCCGCTCCCTGCCGCGGCGCTCCCGCTCCCCCCGGCAGCGAAGGGCTCAAAGATCTGCCCCGAGAGCTCGCCCGCCACGCCGCAGCCGGTGTCCTCGATCTCGAAGCGCAGGCGGATCGTCTCCCAGCTGCCGGTGGGCTCTCTGAGCAGGCGGACCTCGACGGCGCCGTGCTCGGTGTATTGGATGGCATTCTCGACCAGGTAGTCGAGGACCTGCGCCAGGTGGTGCTCGTCCGTCTGCACCAGGGAGGGGACGGCCTTGGCGACCTCATGCCGGAGGGTGAGCCCCTTGGCCGCGGCGCTGGCGCTGTGGCGCTCCTGGGTGCTCGCCAGGGTCTCACGCAGGTCGCACGGCTTGTTCGTGATGAGCATCGAGCCAGCCTCGATCTGGGTGAAGTCCATCACCTTGTTGATCATCTCCAGGAGCCGCTGGCTTCGGTCGAGCGCCTCATCAACGCCCGCGATCTCATGGCTCTCGATGAGGCGGTCGAGGATCGCGCTCAGGTGAGAGCCCATCTCCGTTGTCAGGCGCATGATGAAGTCCGACTTCATCTCCGACATGCGGTGCGCCCCCGCCTTGGCCGTTGAGAGGGCCTTGTTGAGGGTCTCGAGCGAGGAGGCATAGGCCCGTGCCTCGACCTCCTTCTGTGAGATGAGCTGGATCGCCTTCTGCTCGCGCTCTGCTGCGTTCCACTTCTCGGTGAAGGCGCTCGCCATCTGGCAGATCTCAGCCGGGTCGAAGGGCTTCTTCAGGATCAAGAGCTTGTCCGTCTGCCCAAGCTCTTCGA
>JAQWJQ010000290.1 GCA_029248265.1 Planctomycetota bacterium | reverse complement strand
GTCTCGAACGAGCTGCCGCAGCTCAAGAAGCGGCAGAAGCGCTTCATGGTCGACGCCACGGCGTCCGTGGTCGAGAACCTCCAGCCGGGGCGGACGGGCCTGCAGATCGGAGACTTCCTTCTGAAGGCCGGGGCTCGGGAGGACGGGACGTTCTACAACGCGTACATCCGGTACCTCGACGAGGACCAGGAGGAGCGGCGGTTGATGGACGCTTTCGCGGGCTCCGTCGACCTCTGGATCGATGGAGACTTCCTGCACTTCAAGGCGTACGACTTCGAGCTCTTCGATCCGGAGAGCAAGGTCGATCGCCGGTCCGAGGAGTTCGAGGCGCAGATCAACCTCGCTGGTCGGGTGGAGCGCAAGGAGCAGAGCTACCAGCGGGCCAAGTACCTCGTCTCGTCGGAGATCCGGCGTCGGCTCGCCAGCGGGGAGGTCGAGCCCGGGCGGGAGCGGGAGTACCGGTTCATGCTCCACTACCGGGCGACGATGTTCGCGATCTACTTCCTCTTCCTGCTGCTAGGTGCGTCCACCGGTCTGCTGATGAGGGGGGGGACGCAGCTCGGCGCTCTCGCCGTCTCTGCTGGTTATGGGATCCTCTACTACGTCTTGAACATGCGCCTCGGCAAGGAGCTGGGCCAGTCTTCGGATCTTCCTCCGTGGCTCGGGGCATGGCTCACGACCATCGTCGGTGGCGCCATCGCAGTGGTCTTGATCAGGAGGGCCTTGAAGCGATGAGTCGACCCACCAAGAACACCGAGGCGGCGGGGGGGGCCCGCCGCGCGTCAGCGCGCCGGCTTGCCCTCGGCTGCCGTCTCGACCGCTACGTCGCGTCGCACTTCTTCAGGTCCTACCTGCTCGCCATGTTGCTGATGACGGGCCTCTTCATGGTCATCGACATGGCGTCGAACCTCGATGACTACCTGGAGACCTGGGAGGACGGGTCGAGCGCGCCGACCTCGGTGCTCGCGATGTACTACGGGTTGAACCTCCCGTACCTGTTCCTCCAGGTCGCGCCCTTCATCACGCTCCTCGCGGGCATGTTCACCGTGGCCAAGCTGCTCAAGGCGCGTGAGGTCACCGCTGTGCTCGGCGCGGGGATCAGCGCGCGGCGGATGTTGCTGCCCGTGTTCCTCGCTGGGCTCCTGCTGGCGGTGGGCATGTTCTTCCTGCGGGAGGCGGTCGGCCTTGGAGTCGCCCGGGACCGAGACGCAGCCCGTGACGTCCTCGTGGAGCACCGCTTCGAGGAGCACTACGAGGACGTCGCCGTCATTGAGGATGCCGGGAGCCTCGTCTTCCTCAATGAGTTCATCCCGCGTCCCGCCGACGGGAGCCCGCCGCGCATCGAGCGGCTCACCGCGATCCGGCGGACGCTGGGGCAGGAGGGGGCGGGGCGGTACGTCCGCATCGACGCGGAGCGCGCGGTCTGGAACGGTGCGGGCTGGGACCTCGAGGGGGGAGTCCGCGCGACCATCGATCCCGACGGAGACGGCGCGTCCTCGGATGAGGCCGTGGACACCCTCGAGGACTACGCCTTCACGCCGGACCTGGCGCTCACCTACCGCCGGGCCAAGGAGGCTCCTCTCGAGCTGACGTTCTCCGAGGTCAGGGAGCTCATGGCGCGAGACCCTGATGACAACTCGTATCAGACCCTCTGGCACTACCACCTGACCTTCCCCCTGGCGAACCTCCTGCTGCTGCTCGTGGGGATCCCGCTGATGTTCAATTATGAGCGGGGGCGGAGCACGGACCGGATCGCCCTGGGCGGGTTGCTGTGCGTGTTCTACTACTCTGCGGACTTCGTGTTCCGCACGCTGGGGGTCAAGGGGCAGCTATCTCCGCTTCTCTCCGCATGGATCCCCGTTCTGGTCTTCGGGAGCCTCGGGATCATGCTCTACGATTCCCTACGAAGCTGACCGACCCTCACTGGCCGTCCCTGCGTGGGGGTGGTCGGTTCCCAGGTCTCCATATTTGTGCTCCCCGGGGAAGACCTGGGGCGCCCGCTCGTCTCGGCCACCATGACCCGCCTCCTCACCGTCGCAGCGCTCCTCCTGAGCGCGTGCGCCAGCTCGAACACGACCCCTGAGATGCTCCTGCTCGAGGTCCAGACCTTGACGAGGAGCGGGGACTACGAGGCGGCCGCCGCGGCCGCCGATGCGGCCAAGGCTCAGATCCCTGCGGACAGCCCCCTCCAGGAAGACCTGGCGAGGGCCGCGGTCGAGGTCTCGATCGCCTCTGGGTTGGAGGTGGTACGGAGCCTGTCGTTCGCGGATGAAGACGACGCGGCGCTTGAGTTGCTCGACGAGATCGAAGGGAGGTTCCCAGAGGAGCCGATGCTCGACGCGTGGCGCCGCCGCATTCAGCGCAAGCAGGCGGACCGCTGGTTCGAGATCGCTCGCTCTGCGATGGCCTCCAGTCAGTTCGAGGCCGCGCGCGTCGCGTACGAGCGCGCCATCGGCTACGAGCCCGACCACGGTCTCGCGCCCGCGGGCCTCGCCCGCGTCCAGTTGCTCGAGGACTACCGCGCTGGGCTCGCGAAGGACTATTACTTCGACGGCGTCCGCGACCTCACCGAGCTGCGGCTCAACGAATCAGAGAACAGCTTTGAGAAGTCGAGGCGCTACGACGCTGAGTCGGAGCGGACTCGACGCCGGATCACAGAGGTCCGCCGAGAGAAGTCCCTGGCGCGTGTGGAGTACGCCAAGGAGCTCGTGGCAGATCGACGCTTCGCGGCGGCTCGGGCCGAGTACGCGGAGGCGCAGCGACTGGATCCCTTGTCCGAGGAGATCGAGACCGCTCTAGGCACCATGCGTGTCGAAGCAGAGGTCGCGGAGCTCCTGAACGAGGCGGGGTCTTTTGTCCTCCGCTCAGAGTTCGAGGAGGCGGAGCTCCTGCTCTCCGAGGCCGCCGAGCGCACGACGATGCAGGCCGACGCGGTGGAGGCCACCCGGGAGCAGATCGGCTCGATCAAGGTCGAGCAGCTCTATCGCCGAGCCCTCGACCTGGAGCATGACTTCGTGTTCGGTGCGGCCATTCTCGCGTACCGAGAGGTGCTCGACGGGCGAGACTTCTATGAGGACGCGCGGGCGCGGCTCGAGGCGCTGGAGGCCTATGTGGCGGAGGCTGCGCGCCTCTACGCCGAGGCTGAGGCCGCTTCCGCCCCGGCTGAGAAGCTCGTCCTCCTCCGCCAGATCGAGGTCTTCTGGCCAGAGTACAAGGACATCCTCGATCAGATCAGCGGCCTCGAGGGGGAGTGATCACTGAGAGGACGGCCTTGAGGGCGTCCTCCACAGACACCTCGGTGATCGCGCGTACTCGCCAAGGCGGCCCCGCGACCCGGTGGACTGCTGCGGGTGCCACTGGCCAGGGGCCTGTGTGGGCAGGATCCTCGGGCCCTGCGATGAGCACGACGGGCAGCCCGACGGAGGCGCCGACATGGGCTGGACCCGAGTCACCCGCCACGAGGCAGCCGCCGCGCTGGGTGGCCGCCGCCAGAGCAGAGGCAAGCGTCCGAAGCCCCCGTTGCCCCACGAGGTGTTTGGCTCTGGGCAGGGACTCCTGCAGTTGAAGCCCGACGGAGACCTCGCTGGGGCCGGTCAGGACGAAGACTTCAACGCCGCGGTCGAGCAGCTCGCAGGCGAGCTGGCGGTAGGCGTCGGTGGGCCATGATCGCGGGTCTCCAGGGGCGCCCGGGTGGAGCAGGACTGGAGCGCCCCCCGCTGGCTGGATCAACTCGCGGCCTTCCTGCATCTCGGCCTCGGTGAGCGCGGGGTCAAGGCGAGGTGGAGAGTCGTGACCGGTGACGGAGGTCGCGAGCGAGACGGCCCGCTGGACGAGGTGGGGCCCGATGGAGGGCGGAGCGAGGTCTGGCCGCAAGAGGCGGGCCGCCAGCGGTTCCTGCCAGTGCTCGAGGGCGAAGCCCACCCGGCGGGAGTGGCCTCGGCTGGCCAGGAGCGAGGCGACCGCGCTCTTCCAGTTCCCCTGGGCGTCGATGACCAGGTCGGCGCGGAAGCGTCGCGCCGCCGCGCGGAAGGTTCGCCACGCCTGGAGCCCACCCTTGCGGTCGAAGGGGAGGACCGTGGCCAGGGGCTCGATAAGGGGCGCGAACTCGGGTTGAACCGCCCAGCCGATCTCCGCGGACGGCCACCGCGCGCGCAGGGCGTGGATGAGCGGAATCGCTTGCGCGATGTCCCCCAGGTGGGACAGGCGCACGACGAGGACGCGTTGGGGGGGGCTTGTGGACGGCATGGGGGCGGCACGAAGGTTGTTGTGCGCTCCCCTGACATGTCAAGTGAGAGTGCTGGTGACGGGAGGGGACCCTCTACACTGAGGCGGATGATCAGGCGTATCTCCACCAAATGGGTGCTGGCGGTGCTCGCGGTCGTGGTGCTGCCCTTCCTGGGCTTCGCGTGGTACGTCCACGACTTCGTCTCCGAGCGCTTCGCAGACGACGTCGTGCGCTACCACCTGTTGGGGCACGCGGCGGAGCTGTCGGAGCGGCTGGACCGCATCGTGGATGAACGGAGAGAGGACGCCGTCGTGGTGGCGGCCACGCCCACCGTCGCGGAGGTCCTGTTGGACTTCCAGGAGCTCGGCGGTCAGGCGAGCGCCTCCGGCGAGTCGCCGGCGAGCTTCCCGCGTGGGACCTACTTGCTCAACCAGCTGGTGCAGCGCCGCGGCGCCGCGGAGTTCGCGGTGGTGCTCGACCTGGAGGGGGCGGTGGTGGTCACCAACTCGGAGGATGCAGAGGGCGCCGGCCTTGACCCGGAGGTTGAGCGCCGGCTCAGGGAGTTCCCGTGGAGGGGCCAAGCGTGGTTCACGTCGGCCTCGACCGGTCAGGCGGTGACCCTGGATCAGGCGCGCTTTGATCTCGACCCCGGGCTCCTCGAGGGGCAGCGGCCGGAGCTCGGTCGGCACTTCGGCTTCGTTGAGCCGGTCCGGCGGAGTGGCCCAACGGAAGACCTCCTCGGTTGCGTGGTGACGCTGGTGCCGTGGCGGGTCGTTCAGGGAGAGATCGAGAGCTACGGCGTCCGCCGGGCCGGCGGCATCTCCTCCGGGTCCGCATCCGCGGACATCTACGACTCCAGCTACGCGTGGGTCTGGGCTTCCGACGCAGACACCATCCTCGCGCACCCCAACCGGTCACTCTACGGAGAGCGCGTCTCGGGGCCACGCATCGCCCTGCCCATGATGGGGGAGGCCGTCCGCGACTCCGGCGGCTCAGGGATGTACCCGGACTATGAGTTCCTGGGGATCCGGAAGAAGGCCGCGTTCAAGCAAGGCCGGACGCGAGCGGAGCAGCCGCAGGGGCTCGGCTGGATCGTCGGCGTCGGCGTGGACTATCCCGATATCTACGGGCCAGTAGAGGAGATCACCACGACCATCGCCAAGGCGAGCGCGATCGTCCTGCTGCTGGCGATCTTGGTGACGGTCGTCGTCGCGCGTCGGACGACCCGGCCGGTCCAGGACCTCGAGGCCTTCACCCGGCGGGTGGCGAGCGGGGACCTGGACGCCCAGGTGACGGTTCACGGTCACGACGAGCTTGCCGACCTCGCGCGGTCGTTCAATCGCATGACCCGCGAGCTCAAGGAGAACCGCGCGCAGCTCGTCGAAGCCGAGAAGGACGCGGCGTGGCGGGAGATGGCCCGCCAGGTCGCGCATGAGATCAAGAACCCGCTGACGCCGATTCAGCTCTCCGCGTCGCTGCTGAAGCGGGCCTACGAAGAAGACTCCCCGGAGTTCCCCGCGATCCTCGAGCGTACGATCGAGGTCGTCCAGCGTCAGGTCGGCAACATGCTCGACATCGCCCGCGACTTCTACACCTTCGCTGGGCAGCACAGGGACCCAGTCCCGGTAGATGCGGGCGTCATCCTCGCAGAGGTCTTTGACCTCAACCAGGCCTGGGCGGCGGATGGGGGCGTGCGGCTCGAGAAGGGCACGAGCCTGGGCCGCGGGCTCATGGTGAAGGCGGATCCCGATGAGATGCAGCGAGCGCTGGTCAACCTGGTGAGCAATGCCATCGAGGCTTCGGAGAGCGGCGGCGTGATCAAGGGGACCGTTGGAGTGGAGGACGGGATGGTGCAGATCACCGTCCTCGACTCAGGGCGGGGGATCGACGAGGAGGCGGAGTCACGGCTCTTCGAGCCTTACTTCACCACCCGCTCCAGCGGCACGGGGCTGGGCCTCGCCATCGTCCGGCGCATCGTTGAAGACCTCGGCGGAGCGGTCGCTGTGACGAACCGAGGGGACGCTCCCGGAGCGCGGGCCACGATCCGTCTGCCCCATCACGGGACCCGCTCAGAGGGAGCTCCCGGCTGAGCGGATCGAGGCTCGCTCTCCTCGACCTCCAGAGACTCTGGCGCCGAGCGTCTTCTTCCGAGCCCACCGCGGGGTAGGCTCTGGAGGCACCACCCCCCATGTCATTTGACTCCGGCACTTTCTGGGTCCTCTTCGGGCTCTCATGGCTCCTCTGGTGGAGGCTCCCCTTCTCGTGGGCGAAGACCGCGGCCCTCGCCGCGAGCCTCATCTTCTACGCCTGGTGGAGCCCTTACTATCTGCCGCTGATCATCATCTCCGCGGTGGTGGACTACGCCGCGGGTGGGCGGATTCACGCGGCGAAGACGGACGGGGCGCGCACCCGCTGGCTCCTGGTCAGTCTGTGCACCAACCTCGGGTTGCTGGGCTACTTCAAGTACGGCCACTTCGCGCTCGAGAACCTCGACTCGATCGCCGGCGCGCTCGGGGTCGAGGGCGTGAACACGGCGATCCCCTGGGTCGTCCCCGTCGGGATCAGCTTCTACACGTTCCAGACGCTCAGCTACTCGATCGACATCTATCGGGGCCGGCTCGCTCCAGCGAAGTCCTTCAGGGACTTCTTCCTCTTCGTCGCCTTCTTCCCGCAGCTGGTCGCCGGGCCGATCGTGCGAGCCCAGGAGCTGCTCCCGCAGTTCCAACGGCGCCAGTGGCCCTCCCCCTGGCGGATCCAGAACGGGCTCTACCTGATCGTCTGGGGCCTCTTCACGAAGATCGTCGTCGCCGACAACCTCGCCCCTGAGATCGACCGGATCTTCGCGATGATCCCCTCCGGGCAGGCGACGCCCGCTCACGTGTGGCTTTCCCTGGTCTACCTGGGCTGCATGGTGTTCGCGGACTTCGCCGGGTACTCATGCCTCGCGATCGGGCTCGCGTGCCTGCTGGGCATGCGCTTCCCGCGGAACTTCCTCTACCCGTACATCTCACGGGGCCCCCAGGAGCTCTGGGTCCGCTGGCACATGACGCTGTCGAGCTGGCTGCGCGACTACGTCTACTTGCCCCTGTGGGGCAAGAAGGGCAACGGCGGGCGTCAATACACCGCGATGCTCACGACCATGGTCCTCGCTGGCGTCTGGCACGGGGCCGCGTGGACGTTCGTGATGTTCGGGCTCTATCACGGCATCGGCGTCGTGGTGAACCGGTTCTGGGTCAACACCTTCAACGGCGGCAGGCGCGCCCGTGGCTGGCCGCTCGACCGCCCGAAAGGGGCAACGGCCATCACGAAGCGCATCGGAGTGATCCTCCTGATGAACGTCTTCATGCAGTCCAACTGGGTCTTCTTCCGCGCCCCGGATGTGGCGTCGGTGTTCGAGGTCTGGCGGATCGCCTACATCGTGCCCTTCCAGCAGGGCATGGGCTGGGAGGTCTTCGCCGAGGCCCGCCACCTGCTGCTCGTGCTGCCGATCGTGCTGATGCACGTGACCCAGCTGCTCCGCGAGTGGTTCGCCTGGCGTGAGCGTCCCTGGCACCGGGTGATCGCGGCGTCAGTGATGATCGTGGCGCTGGTGGTGGTCCGGCGTACGGACACGGCCGACTTCTTCTACTTCCAGTTCTGATGGCGGAGCAAGCAACAGAAGAGGGCGCGTGGCCGGGCATCGACCCCGACGGGACCGTCGCCCGGGTTCGCCGCGCCCAATCCTGGAGGCCGTTGGTGGCCACGGTCGCGCTGGTGGTGCTCGGGCTCGCGTGCTGGCAGGCGGTCGCGATGCCGCGCATCCCCGAGCCGATCATGCACCCCAACCGCTTCGACGGGGTCATCTACTGGGCGGGCCCCAATCTCGGTCCGTTCTATGCCAAGCAGGACGTCGAAACCGCTGACCTGCTCTTCGTGGGGGACAGTCGCGTCTACGACGACACGGACCTCGACGTGGTCCGGCGCGGAGGTGAAGACAGCGTCGGGTTGATCTGGGGGCCGAACGCGGACCTCTCGGTGCTGTTGCCTGCGATCATGGACCTCCCTGCGGAGCGGATGCTGATCGCCCTCTCCCCCTCGACGCTCGGCGCCAAGACCAACCCGGTGATGCGGGCATCCCTCGTCAGCCCGCCGCCGATCTTTGAGCCGCTCTCGCTGGAGAGCGCGCTCGGGATCTGGGTCGACGAGGAGCGCGTGCGCCTCATTGACGAGGGCTACTCGCCCTTCATCGTCGACACCCACCTCTCGAGCTTCCGCAAGGTCCTCCGCGAGACGACGCGCCGGAAGGAGGGGGGGACCCAACAGCTCGACCGCGTCGTACGCGAGCGGCTCAACTACTTCCGGACCGAGAACATCCGGACTCTCGCGACCCGTCGCTGGCACCGGGAGTGGTTCGAGGTCGCGGACGCGGAGAAGCTTGTCCGCGCCTGCCGGATCACGCTCGAGGAGATCTCCGATGAAGAGCGCGCCGCTGCGGAGGCGGTCGTCGTGGAGAAGCTCCGCGCGCTGGTGGCGCGCGGCGTCGACGTGACGTGTGTGCGCTTTCCGGTCTCCCCCAGCGTCCTCGCCGTGGAGCGGGAGTTCGTTCCGGATGCGCGGCTGGAGGCGATCGCGGAGGCCGCTGGTGTGCCCTTCTATCAGTACCAGGAGGCGGGCCTTGCCGCAGGCGAGGACCCGGCTGCGCACCCCGAGCGGTTCGAGACGCGGGACGGGTCTCACCTGACCTGGGCGGCGAGCCGGCGCTTCACGAGGAAGCTGGTCGAGCGCCTGCAGGGCCCGAGCTCGGTCGACTAGAGGCCTCCGGCAGGTCCCTACTCGGAGTCCTCGAGCTGATGGGCGTGCCTCGGGCCAGGCCCGGAGCGGCCTCGGGGAGCGGCGGCGACGACGGTGCCCGCGCGGCGCCCAATGGTCACCCGGCTGGATCCGGTGAGCCCGCGAGCCTGACCGCCCGTCGGCTCGCGATGGGGAGGCCTCGACGGTCGCCCGGTTACTGGTCCGGCGGGAGCTCGGCGCCGGAGTAGCCCCAGGTGCCCTTCACGTGGGCGGTCCGCGTCGAGAAGATCTCGATCACCCAGTTGAACCACCCCCAGTCCGTCCTGTGGACCTCGGTCTCCCTGGTGTTGGGTAGACCCGAGTCCGAGATGTTCTCGTGCGCGATCTGGATGGCCGGCCGGGGCATGTGCCAGCCGAGGAAGACCCAGGTCCTCGCGGAGGAGTTGAAGGACCCGGAGGTCTCCGTATCGCGAGTGATCTCGAGCGACGAGCAGGCGGTGACCGTGGCCAGTAACACGCCAGCGATGGCGACTCGAAGTCGGGGGCGGATCATCTCGTAGTCTCGGGGAATGGACGCTTGGGGCATGGCAAGGGACGGAGTGGGCCACTCCAAGGGACTCTTCGGCGCATTTGCCCCTCGGACCTTACTCGGACGGTGCTCAGGGCGTCGAGTGCTGCTCCAGGAGGGCCTCAGGCGGCCCTGAAGATAATCTGCGGCCCCTGAGGGAGGGCGGGTTAGTCTCCCGTTGTCCCATGCCCTTCCCGACCACGCTCCCCGCCCCGTCCCTGGGGGACCCTGTCGTAGGTCGCCTCTCTGAGGCGTTGCAGGGGCACCGAGAAGCCTTCGAACAGCACTTCGGAGCATCCGTGGGGGTCCGGACCTTCTTCTCTCCGGGGCGGGTGAACCTGTTTGGCGGACACCTCGACTACAACGGCGGCCCAGTGCTGCCGACGGCGATCGACCGCGGCACCTTCGTGGCGATTCGCGCGCGGGAGGATGGCCAGGTCCGCATGGGCTCACGCTTCGCCGAGGCGCAGGGACACTTCCGTACCTCTGAGCTGCCGGTGAGCCCGCGGGGTGAGTGGTTCGACTACCCCCTTGGTGTCCTCCTGGCGCTCGTGCGCCTTGACGACTCGGCGCCCGCCAAGATCGCGGGGGGCTTCGATGTGCTCTTCGGTGGGAACCTGCCCGTGGGCGCTGGCCTCTCGTCCTCGGCCTCGATCTGTGTGGGGATGACCTTCGCGTTGGACTCCATCTTCGGTCTCGAGCTCGATCCCGTCCAGCGGGTCGAGGCGGCCCTCGATGCTGAGCGAGGCTTCGTGGGCGTCAAGTGCGGGATCATGGACCCGTACGCCGTCGGCTTCGCGCGACCGAAGCACGTCCTCTGGCTCGACTGCAAGGATGAGACCTTCGAGCACCTGCCGATGGACTTCGAGCGCCTCTCGATCGGCGTCGCAGACACAGGTATCCAGCGACTGCTGGCGCGGGGAGAGTTCAATCGGCGGGTGACGGAGTGCGCGGCAGCGTTCGACGCGCTGCGCGTGCATGCGCCGGAGGCGCGGGTGCTCCGGGATATCAACCGCACGGTGCTCGCGGAGCACGGCCATGAGCTGGACGCGGACCTCCTTCGGCGCGCGACCCACGTGGTGGAGGAGGTCGAGCGGACGTTCGTCGCCCGGGAGGCGTTGTTGTCAGGCGACCTCTCGACCCTGGGGCGCTGCATGAGCGAGACCCACGCCTCGCTGCGGGACCGTTACGACTGCTCCTGCGAGGAGCTCGACGTGCTCGTCGAGGCTGCGACCGTGGAGGGGGGCGCCCTGGGCGCTCGTCTGACGGGGGCTGGCTTCGGCGGCTGCGCCGTGATGCTCATCGCAGCGGGAGACGAGCAGCGCGTGTCCGACGCGGTCGTGACCGCCTACGAACGTCGGTACGGCCGTCGGCCCCCGATCGCCTTCTTCCAGGGGGACGAGGGCCCCAGAGAGGTCCGCTGACCCCAGCCGAAGCCAGGCGGATGTCCGCCGGCGGCCTCAGGCGCTCACTGCTGCTTGGCTCCAACGGGGGCCGTGTCCGTTCCTTCCGCCGCGGGGGCCTCCACCGCGTCCGGGGCAGCCTCGCCGAACTGCGCGCTGCGCGCTGCCTCGAGGATCAACTGGCCGGTGGGGCTCTTCGCGAGGTTCTCGCTGAAGGGAGACTGGAGCAGGGTAACCGCGGCCGCGGGCCGGCCGCCGAAGAGGTAGTTGGTGGCAAGGACGAGCCGGGCATCGTCATCGATCACGTGGTCTTCGACGAAGCGCTCGAGGGTCGCAAGCTGGCGGTCGAAGTCGAGCGCGACAGCGTAGAAGTCGCGCTTGTCGATGACGTTGCTGGCCAGCTCAGGTTCGAGCTCGAGGGCCTTGCGGATGGCGAAGGCGGCGTAGCGATAGTCGCCGGTGGCGAAGAGCGCGTCCGCCAGGACGAGGTAGAGGATCCCGCTGTCAGGAGAGTACTCCAGGGCCTTGGCGTAGAAGTGGGCCGCGTCGCCGTAGCGTGCCTCTCGGAAGGCGCGGTCGCCCTGGGTCAGGTAGTAGCTGGTGGCTCGATTGAGCTCACGCACGATGCTCGGGTCACTCTCCGTGGGGGGCACGAAGGCCGGCGCCGCTGCGGGCACCACGGCCTCGCCAGCTTCGACCGCGGGGACCTCGATGTAGATCACCTCGGGCTCGACGTCCTGGTAGACGACGGTGTAGGAGCTCGGGATGAAGGGGCCGTACCAGTAGAAGTTCCAGGGATAGCACCAGGCGCCGCCGGCGTACCAGTAGGAGTGCCACCACAGGCCGCAGCAGTACGTGGGACCGCACCACCAGTTGCACCAGCCCAGCGACCAGCAGGAGCCCCAGGTGTTCCAGTAGCAGCTGTCGTAGTAGCCGCACGAGCTGTAGTTGTCGTTGCCCCAGTCACCGCCAGTTGAGGTGGTGGTCACCCCGCCGGCGACGGCGGGCCCCGCGCCGGTCAACGCCGCTTCGCGGGCCGCGCGGACGCGCTGGCTGTACTGCTCGCGCGCGGTCTGGGTGCGGGCATCGTTGGACGCGGCCTTGTCACGCCGAGCAGCCTCGACCCTCGCGCGGGTCTGGTCCGCCGTGGAGGCCTCCAGGGCGGCCTTTTCGCGAGCCTCGCGGACGCGTTGCTCCGTCGCCTGGTCTGCGGCGCCGGCGCGGGCGGCTTGGGTTCGAGCTGCGTTCTTTGAGGCTTGCTGCTCCCTGGCGGCGGCGGTCCTCGCCGCGGCGGATCGAGCCGCGGCGTCCCTCCGAGCGGCGGAGATACGCGAGGTGGCTAGGCTCCCGTCGCCTGTCGTTGAGGTCGCTCCGTCGGCGCCGGCCGGCGTGATCGCCGAGGTCGAGCCGGGGCGATACCTGGACAGGACATCGGCGTGACTCAGCTGCCCCTTCGAGCGTGGGGTGGCCGAGGCGCTGGTACGAACCCGCGCAAGGTCCACGTCGGAGCTCAGGCCGCGGATCCGTTGGTTCAGTGAGCGGCCGTTCCCGGCGGCCGAGGAGGCCCGGGTCGGAGCGGCGCTCGGACTGGGGAAGGGGCGTCGCGCAGGGACTACGGCCTCCCCGAAGTCGATGACCGTGGGAGCGCTACGGCCAGGGGCCGAGGTTGTGCTGGCGCTTCCGGAGGAGCTGGAGCGGCTCGGAGTCGACCAGCCGGTGGTGGGGGAGCCAATCGGTTGGGGCTGGCTCGTGCTCGGCTGGCCGGTGGAGGTGGTGGACGGGCGTGCGGGCGCGGGTCGACCGCTGATCACAGACCCTGACGTCGACGTACGCGTGGGCGCTGAGGTGGTGCGCGGAGGAGTGTAGGAGGGACCCGGGATCGCCGGCGTGTACGTGGGGCGGCTGGTGGTCCGCGTCGGCGTGGACGAGGCGCTGCGGCTCGGGGTGTAGCGCTGGGGGTTGCTCGTGGGTTGGGGGGTCGACCGGCGGCTGGTGGACCGCTGCGGGGTGGATCGCTGCGTGGTGGAGCGCTGCGGAGTGGACCGCTGCGAGGTGGACCGCTGCGGGGTGGAGCGCTGCGAGGTGGAGCGCTGCGGAGTGGACCGCTGAGAAGTGGACCGCTGCGAGGTGGAGCGCTGCGAGGTGTTCCGCGAGCTGGTGGCACGGGACGTGGAGCTCCGCTGCGTCGGCTCAGGCTGGGCGGCCCCGGCGATCGACCCACCCAGGCAGAGGACGGCGACCGCTGCGCCTGCGGAGAGCAAGCGGAAGACTCGGTGGAGGGGAGAAGGGCAGCAGTTCATGGGGGGACTCCGTCGGGGGAGGGCTGGGGGACACCTTTCAACGACAAATCCCGTGCCGAGCCCGTCACCCAGACTAGCAGGATGGTCTTTGGTCATCGTCGCACCGCCCCTCAGGGCTATTCTGAGCCTTTCGGGCGCCCCGTTGTCTCGAAATGAGACAGCGCCAGCCGCCGAGACCCCGTGCCTCGGGTGCGCGTACCGTCCCCTCAGGAGGACGCTCGGACTGACCTCTCAGGGGGTCTGATCGGATCGAGGCGTTCTGCCTTCGCTGACTCGAAAGGCCTGCACCACGAAGGTCCCGCCGGGCTGCTCCAGATCGATCTCGACCGTCGCCTGGCCCAGGGAGGTCCCGCTCGCAGTCGCGGCAGAGGTCACCGCCTCGAAGGCCACCGCCCCGGGCCGCTCTGACCCGGCGGCGAACTGCCAGGTCAATGAAGCGTCCCTTGGATGCCACCCCGCGAGCTCCTCGAGCCGGCCCTCTCCGTCCTGGGGCCGGGTGACGAGGACCTGGAGGGCCGTCGCGCGTCCCTCTGCCCCCAGCAGGATGGCCACCCGACGGCTGGCCTCCAGGCCGAGTTCCTCGAGCTCCGTCTGCGCCACGCTCAGGCTCTGCTGTGCGGCCAAGCGCCAGGCGCTGAGGTCCGGGGTCGAAGCGATCGGATAGTCCTTCGCCCACGCTGGCTCGCGGGGGACCATCCGCAGGCGCGCGTCATTGGGCTGCCCGACGATCCCCCGGGACCGATCCACGGGGAGGAACCAGGTGTCGATGAAGTTCCAGCGGTCCTCGATCCGATCCACCGTCTCGCGCCAGACCCGCCGCCCACCCACATGGAGTTCCAGTTGTGCCGGCCACCACCGCCCTTCCGCCTGCTGCCAGGTGATCTCACGAAATTCCGCCTGCGCCGAGCCGTCACGCCCGAAGGCAGCCAGCCGCGTCGGCCGACCGCTCTCGCGATCGAGGGTGGCGATCAGCACGCCGATGTCGTCGACTGTTGCCGTTCGGGTGAAGCCGTCGCCCGTGAGCGCGCCCGCGTCGGGCCAGAAGAAGAGGGCGCGCCGCATCGCCACATCAAAGCGAGCGGACTCGAGGCGCTCACCCGTCAGGAGCACACTCCGGGGCTCAGCGTCGAGCCGCTGATTCGAGCGGTCCAGGCCAAACCAAACGTCGCCGAGTTGATAACGCTCTACGCGCCAACGGTCCCGTGAGAGGGTCAGTCGGGACCTCGCCGGGAAGCTCGCGCTGAAGCTGAGTCGATGCGGCCCCGCGTCAGGGTCGTCGAAGACGATGAGCGACTGGAACCTGGCGCCGCGGATCTTCCCGATGCGGGTTCGTGCTGGGGCCTCGTCAAGGGCGCGCCGTGCGGCCGCGTCGAGGGGGTCTTCGGCTCGATCAAGGGCGGGCGGCTCCTGGGCGCCGTGGGCGGTGTTAGGGCTCCCGAACGCGAGGATCGCGACCGCCAGCGGGGCGACCACAGGGGCCGAGCCTGCGGCCAGCGCGTGCCCGATGGGGCCGATCAGGTCGTACACGAGTCTCATCTGGTCAGGGATAGTCGAGCACGGAGGAGCGGTTTCCTCGGCGCGCCCTGCGCGAAACGGCATCCCCGAATCGAGGCCGCCCGCGCGCGCCCGGGCTCAGGGGAGCTTCTGGGCGTACCGGACCCACTCTTCCACATTGTCCCCGTAGTTCTTGCCTGCGAGGACCTGGAGGTCCTTGAGGATCGACGGCCGGACGCTGTCGTCGTCGACGAGCTCGAGCGCGGCAGTCAGAGCGCGCGCCGCCTGCCCCTCGAACCTCGAGTCCACGCTGCCGATGCGCGCGAGGGCGCGCGACGCCGCGCGGGCCACCAGCGGGGTCGGGTCCATCAGCGCTCGGGCGAGGGCCGAGATGGACTCCGTATCCATGACCTCGGCGAGAATGATCGCCCCGCTCGGGCGCAACCCCTCGTTCGCATCGCCGAGGGCCGCCCGCCCGGCGCGCATGGTGGCGGCTCGGTCTGCCTCATTGAGGTTGTTGAGGCCCACCGCCCGGAGGGCACGGGCTGCGTTGTTCCGAACAGGGAAGGGCTGGGCGACGTCCTCCAGCTTCTCGGCGATGGGGATCCTGGGCGTGTCCGGATCCGCGAGGATCGAGAGACCAAGCAGGACATTCGCGACGACGTCAGGCGAGTCGTCTCGGAGTGCGCCGACCAGCGGGCCGAGGGTGTCAGAGCTCGAGCTGAATCCGAGGGAGGTCGCGGCGATCTGGCGGTTGATCGGGGGCCCGGTCTCCAGCTGTTCGAGGAGCAAGGGCCGCTTGGCGTTGACCTTCCTCCGAAGGTCTGCCTCGACGATGTTCAGGGTTGAGCCGTCCTTGGCCGTGCTCCCGGTCAGCAGGATGTTGTTCCAGATACGCAGAGACTTGTCGATGTCCGCGAGGACGTCCCCGGCCAACCGACGGTCTCGCGTGACCTCCGGGTCATAGGGCTCCGGTCCCTCGGGGCCGATCCACTCGACCTCCTGCCCCTCAGTAGCGGCGCCCTGGTTTGCAGGGGTGTTGCACGCGGTGAGCGCGAGGCTGGCGGCGCAGAGAGCGCCCATGGGGAGAATTCGCATGATCGGGGGGCTGAGAGGAACTGAGGGGGGCCAGACGAACGGACCCAAGCCTTCTTCCCGACAACCATAGCTTCCGGGGCGATCCGGGACCGCACGCAGGTGGTCGCCGCTACTCTCTCTCCACCCATGTCTGTCCACGTCCTCGACGCCATGGCCCGGGAGGGCTTCGAGCAGGTCTCTGCGATTCACGACCGTCGGTCAGGGCTGCGGGCATTCGTGGGGATCCACGACACCGTGCGTGGGCCCGCCTTCGGGGGGATTCGGCGCCGGGAATACCGGGACGAACGCGAGGCGCTCTTCGACTGCCTCCGCCTCTCGCGAGCGATGACCCACAAGGCGGCTCTGCTCGACCTGTCCGCGGGGGGCGGGAAAATCGTCCTGATGGACGACGAGAAGGTCGACTGGGAGCGCGCCTACCGCCACATCGGCGACGTGGTCCAGACCCTCGGTGGCACCTTCTACACCGGGCCGGACGTGAACACCGGGCCCGCTGAGCTCGCGTCGGTCGCGGAGCGGACGACCTTCGTGACCGACCCCGGTGACGCCGGACCAGGCGAGCTGGCAGAGGCGACCGCGGAGGGGGTCTTCCAGGGGATGGCGGCCGCGCTCCGCTCCCGCTTTGGCGAGGAGGATTGGAGCGAGAGGACGATCGTGGTTCAGGGGCTCGGGGCCGTGGGCAAGGGCGTCGCTCGCCGAGCACGTGTCCTCGGGGCGCGGGTCCTCGGAGCGGATGTGGTGGAGGAGCGGGCCCTCGCCATCTCGGATGAGCTCGACATCGAACTCGTTGATCCGGGCGGCGCAGTGGAGGTCGAGTGTGACGTCTTCAGCCCCAACGCGTTCGGCGGCCTCTTTCACGACCTCTCCCTCAATCGGCTGCGTTGCAAGATCATCGCGGGGGGGGCAAATAACCAGCTGGCCCGCATGTTGGTGGGCGACGAGCTGCACGACATGGGGGTGCTCTACACGCCCGACTTCGTCATCAACTCCGGCGCCCTGGTCCGCGGCACGATCTTTCACCTCGAACGTCGCCGAGAGCCGGTCGAAGCCATCGGTAAGCGCGTCGGGGCCGTGGCGGAGCGCATCTTGGAGTGTGCCCTCGAGGAAGACGACGCTCCGGCGCGCGTCGCCGTGCGCCTCGCCGAGGCGCAGATCGCCGAGTGGCGTGGCTAGCCGGCGAAGATGGACGCCGCGGCACGCGCGAGGATCATGGCGAGCGCGACGACGAGCAGCGTGAGCAGCAGGCGCTGAGGGGGCCCTCGGCGCGGGGACGTGGCGCGCGTGAATTCCTCGAAGGTGTCGGGGACCCGAGGGCCATCTCGCTCGGGGAGGTCGAGGTCGTCGTACGCCGTGGCGGGGGACCAACCGGTCTCCTCATCGGAGCCGCACTCCCGGCACGATCGGGCCCCAGCGGGCACCTCGGATCCGCACACCGGGCAGGCGAACCAATCGCGGTCCTCCGCGGGGGACCGACGGGGTAGCAACCCGCGCAGTCGAGCCAGGAGGCCCGGGCTGCTCGGCCCCTCTTCCGGCTCCTCGTCCCGGTCGGCTTCGCCCGAGCGGAGCGCCCCGAACAGGGGCTCTACCAGGTCGTCACCAGGCCGCGCAGCGTACTGCTCGTCATCGCCCGCTCCGGGGCGCAGCTTGCGACTCATTCTTCGAGGACCGCCGTGGCGCTGGTGTCCCCGAGGCGGAACTCCGTCCCCGGCTCCTGGTGCTTGCGCTTCACGTAACCGAGGACCACGCCGCTGTCGGTCGCGAAGGAATAAGCCCAGCTGGTCACGACGCCGAGGTCCCGGTGCTCGCCGCCCACCTCACGGACGAGGCGTGTTCCGGGCGCCACGGGCTCGTCGTGCGACACCCGTAGGCGGAAGAGCTGCTTGTTGAGCCCACCGTAGGTGTCAATCTTCGCGACCACCTCCTGTCCGATGTAGCACCCCTTCGTGAGGGAGAAGGCGTCGTCGAGCCGGGCCTCTTGGGGATAGATCTCGTCGGTGATCTCGCGTCCGACAGCGGCGGAGAGGTTCTCGGCTCGCAGGCTGTCAAAAGCGACCAGTCCCCCGGGCGTCGCCCCGGCCTCCGTCAAGGCGGCCCAGAGCGCGGCGACCTGCGACGGCTCGGTCTCGAGGCGCCACCCCGGCCGGCCCGCAACCTCAAGGCGCGTGACGCGCGTGGTGACTTCGCCGAATGCGCCGAGCTGAAAGGAGTGAGGGGCGGCCGCCTCAGTGTCGACCCCGCTGACCACGGCGTTGAGGTGCGCAGGGGCTCCTGGCCCCACGAGCTCGACCGGGGCGTGGAGGTCCGTCTCATCTGCGAGCTGCACGTCCTCAGCGAAGAGGTACATGTCGAGCGCTTGCATGAGGGTCGCAGCCTCTCCTGGTTCGGTGGAGATCAGGTAGCCCTCACCCAGCGCCGCGAGATCAAAGACGTGGACAACCTTCCCCTTGCCGGTGAGGAGGAGGTTGCGGTTGCCGCGGCCCGGCTCGAGGGCCTTGACGTCGTTGGCCAGGATCCGGTGGAGGAAATCGGTGGCCTCGCCGCCGGTCACGGTGATGAGCCCGCGGGTCGCCCGGTCGAGAAGGAGGGAGCCGGCCGTGGTGCCCGCCGCGTATTCCGCCGGGGCCGCGCCGTAGGTGACGACCTGGCTCCCGGTCTCAGAGGAGGTGAGCCGAGCGCCGGACTGTTCGTGGAGGGGGAGGAGGGGGGAGGTCAGCACGGGGTGGTCTGGTCAGGGCGGGGCAGGCGGTCGCGATGGACTCCGGGCCCAGGGAGGGCCGTTGGTGGAGTCCAGGGTAGAGACGAATCCTAGGATCAAGTCGCCGCGGCGCAACGTCGCTCACGGGCTGTGGTGAGCATGGGGAGCCGTCCGGGCCCACCGGGGGGGGCAACTCGAACTTCCCGTGGCTCGCGGCGCGTCGCCCTCGACCCCGCGAGTATCTTCTCTGCCCGGAAAACTCACCGGGCAGCTCATCGCCAAGGCTAGACCAACTTCGGAGCTTCCACCTCGCGCCCCGGGTGCCTATGTACCTGTGGGCGCCGCCCCCCCCCTCAGCGCCTGGTCTCCACCACCTCAGCCGACTCGCTTGCCGGAGTCGCCCCCTCCCAGCCCCCTGCTGTCACGGCCTCAGGGCCGCGGCTCAGGCTCCGGAACGCCCTGGTCCTCCTGTTCCTGGTGGGCGTCCCGCTTGCCTGGTTCCGTGATCCGCAGCTCGTCTGGCAGCCGCTGCTGCCGATCCCGCTGCTCTTCCTCGGGCCGCGCGGCGCGAGCCGAGTCCTCGTCGCCTTCGTGGCCGTCCTCGTGGTGATCGGTGGGGGCGTTACGACCTACCGCGTTGGCATGGCGGTGCCGGATTGGCCGGCGACCTTCAGCCAGAACATGTGGACCTATCCATTCAGCGAAATGCTCGACGAGGGCCGGGGTGTGACGCTCGAGCACGCCCACCGCGTCTGGGCATCCGCGCTGGGGCTGGTGGCCATCTGCGTCCTCGCCACCTGCTACATCCAACGCGCCGCGCGCGGGGTGACCGGTATGGCATGGGCGGTGCTCCTCGTCATCATCGGTCAGGGACTCCTCGGGGGGACGCGCGTGCTGGAGAACAGCCAGAACCTGGCCTTCCTGCACGGAGCCTTGGCCCAGCTGGTCGTCACCCTGATCGTGGCGCTTGCCGTCACGGCGAGCCGCACGTGGCGAGATCTCGTCCCCACCCCCTCGCGCTTCGCGGGTGGGCTGCGGTTCCTCGGGACGACCACGGCGGTCGTCGTCTACGGACAGATCACTCTCGGCGCCTGGCTGCGGCACCAGGGGCAGACCTCAGCGCTGGCGGTCCACGGGACCCTCGCGTTGGGGGTCGTCGTGCTTGTCCTGACCTTCTCCAAGGTCCTGGGTGACGCGGCAGCAGAGGGCGTTGAGCGTGGCGCGAACCGCGCTCCGCTGAGGTTCCTCCAGCGCCTCCAGGTCGGTTCCCTGATCGCTCAGTTCGTCCTCGGAGTGCTCGCGACCATCGCGATCTACTTCATCTCTGGAGGGATGGAGTCAGAGGTGTCGGTGGGTGAGGTGGCCTTCGCCACGGCGCACGTGTTCGTCGGGGCCGTCTTGTTGTCCTCTGTCGTCGTCGGCGCGATGTACTCGCGCCGGGCATTGACGGGCGAGGAGGTCGGGGCATGAGCGCTCACGATGAAGCTGACACGGCGGCGGCCGCCAGCCCCCGGAGCGCCCTGGCGCCCTGGCTGGATCTCCTCCGGCTGCGTGTCGCCACCATGGTGTTCCTGACCGCCGCGCTCGGCGGATGGCTGGCGACCCGCGACCCGGCGATCCTCAACCTCCTGCGCTGTGCCGAGGCGGGCCTCTATGTCCTGCTGGTCACCGGCGCCGCGAGCATCATCAACCAGGTCGTCGAGCGAGAGACGGACGGCCTGATGGAGCGCACACGCCAGCGACCGCTGGTGACGGGCGAGCTGACGGTGCTGCAGGCGGTGGTGTTCGCCGTGGTCCTCGGGTCGGGGGGGACCGCGGGGCTCGCGCTGTCCTTCAACCTGCTCTCAGCGGTGCTGGTGCTCGCCACCCTCGTGGTCTACGTGTGCATCTACACCCCGCTCAAGCGGGTCAGCACCCTCAACACGGTCATCGGCGCGGTCCCCGGAGCGGCGCCGGTCCTGATCGGCTACGCGGCCCTCGCGGGCGAGATCGGCCCCCTGGGCTGGGCGCTCTTCGCGACGATCTTCGCGTGGCAGTTTCCGCACTTCATGGCCATCGCCTGGCTCTACCGCGAGGACTACGCCCGGGCGGGGCACCGGATGGTTCCCAACCAACCTGGTTCGGAAGGCGTCGCCGGACGCTACGCGGTGATCTACTCGCTGAGCATCGTCCCCGTGACGCTCATGCCCGCCATGAGCGGTCTCGCGGGGCCGGTGTATGTGACGGGTGCGCTCCTCCTCGGTGCGCTCTACATCATCCCCTCCCTCGCCTTTGCGCGTGAGGAGTCCCACGAGAGCGCGCGGCGGTTGCTCCTCGCCTCGATCATCTATCTCCCCGCGCTGATGGCGCTCCTGTTCGTGGACCCCGTGCTCCGCGGCGTCTGATCCCGGACCGCCCGCAGGGGCCCGCCGCACCATGTCCCGAGTCGCTGCTCTCTTCTTCGCCGTCCTCGTCGCCTGCCTGGAGCCCGCCGCTGCGCACCCCCAGGAGCTCCAGGGTGAGCCGCTCCCCGAGTCGGCGGATCGCTTCGGAGGCGTGCCGGACTTCACCTTCGAGGACAGTCAGGGGGAGGCCCTCACGCGCGCGGACCTGCTCGGTCAGCCGTGGATCGCGGTGCCCTTCTTCGTGCGCTGCAAGGGGCCCTGCCCGAGCGTCTCCAGGGACATCGCAGAGCGGCTGATCCCCGCCCTTGAGGGCACCCCGGTGCGGGTGATCTCCTTCTCCCTCGATCCTGAGGTGGACACCGCAGCGGAGCTTCAGGAGTACGCGGACCTCTTCGGCGCGGATCCAGAGCGCTGGCTGTTTGTCCGCAGTGAGACCGAGGAGCAGATGCACCGCTTCATGAACGAGGGGCTGCTGGTCCCCGTGGTGCGAGACTCCACCGAGGCGGCGCCAGGCCTCGCCATCACCCACGCGACCAGGATGCCTGTGGTCGACCGGGAGGGGAGGGTCGCCGGCTGGTACGATCTGCGTGACCCGGCTCAGGGCGAAGACGGTGCGGACCTCGACGAGGCGGAGCGGGTCCTCACGGACCGGTACGGCCTCATCGTGGCGCGGGCCCGCGCGCTGGCCGGGCTCGACTACCAGTGGCCGCTCCCGGGTCGCTCTCGTCTCCCGCTGGTGAACGCGAGCCTGAACGGGGTGGCCTTCCTGCTCCTGGTCGCGGGCCTGGCAGCCATCGTCAGCGGGCGCAAGAAGCTCCACGAGGCGCTGATGAAGGCGGCCTTCGTGGTCAGCGCCGCGTTCCTCAGCTGCTACCTCTACTATCACTTTGCGGTGCTACCGATCAGCGGCGGACCGACCAAGTTCAACGGCGAGGGAGCGGCCAAGGCGGCCTACCTCCTCATGCTGCTGACCCACGTGGTGCTCGCGGTCGTCAACCTCCCGATGGTCCTGCGGGTCTTCTGGCTGGCGCACAAGGAAGACTGGGACCGGCACAAGCGCCTGGCACGTTGGACGCTGCCGATCTGGATGTACGTGTCGCTCACGGGGGTGCTGGTCTACCTCGTGCTCTATCCGTTCAATCCACCGCCGGCCTAGGGATCGCCCGCCCCGGGTGCGGGAGCCTCTGTTGCGGGAGCCTCTGTTGGGTGGAGCCTTCTTGCCGCCAGGGAACAGTCGGGGGTGAGGAGGGGGCGCAGGGTACGGGCTGTGGGAATGGCGCAGGGCCAGGGAGGGAGCGCGGAGATTCCGGGTCGAGCGCGGGCAGGCCCCGCTCGAGCGCGCGTCTGGGATGCCGGCGCGGTGCGCTGCACCGGCGAGAAGCGACGTGCGGCTGCCACCCGGCAGTGGCCCGCTCGTCCCCAAGGGCATGCCGTCACAAGAGGTGGGTCGCCGCGATCTTGGCGTGCTCGCCCTCGAGGGGAGCGCGTTGGCGGTCGGATTGGCCGTGGGCCTCTCGGGCTGGGGGAGTTCGGCCAGAGCCGCTGGCCAACGCCCCGAGCCCGGTGGGCAGGCGGCTCTCTGGGCCGCGGACCGTGCGGGGCACGCCCTCTATGGCCTGCGCGCTGACGGAACCGTGGTTTGTCGTGTCGAGGTGGGTGCTCCAACGGAGGTGAGGCCGCGTGTGGGCCGTGGGGTCTTCGTGCGCTCGTCTCTGGACCGCCGCCTTCAGGGGCGCGCACGCTGGCTCGAATGGACCGGGACTGAACTCCGGCCGGCCCTCTCTCCGCCGGTGTTGGTGCCCGGGTGGGGAGGTACTGGCCCTGCGGCGGTCGCCGCCCCGGGCGTGACCGTTTGCCGAGCGGGCTCCGGTGGGAAGATCTGGGTCCTTCGTGCCTCGGCCGGCCCATCCACTCGGCTCGAGCGATGGTGCCGAACTCCGTCGCTTCAAGAGCGCTGGCGATGCCTCGAGTCGCGCCCTCTACCGTTCACCGCCGTGGCCCTCGCGCCCGCGGAGCACGCGGCGGAAGACGCGGTCTGGGTCGCCGGTGATCGCGCCTCAAGGGTGCTCAAGATTGGACCTACAGGTCGCGTGATCCATGGGGTAGAGCTTGAGGGCGTGGATGGGATGGAGGATGCGCTCGCCATCCCCGCGGCGCTCGGTGGCGGCGTTTGGCTCGCTGCGTGCGGCGCGCTGGTGCGGCTGGATGAGCGCGGCCGTCGGCGCCCGGGGCAAGGCGGCTTCGCCCACCTCGTCTCGCTGGCCGCCGACCCGTCGATCATGGGCTGAAGCCGGCCCCGGGGGCGACCTCACGGGTCGAGCTCGCGCGGCGGTGCGGTCGGGGGCGGAGGGCTCGTCGAGGGCTGAGGCCGGCCTCCACGAGCTGTTCGGACGGCTTCAGAAGCGGCCGTTCGTGATGGCCTCTGGGTCCAGGTGCCGCTCCGTGGGCCAGGCGGGGGCTCTGGCGCGGGAGATCACTGCATGTGCGGGGCCGCGGGGAAGGGAGGTCTGGCTCTTCAGGAGCGGCCAGCGGGCACGGCCCTGCCTTGGAGCCACGGCCTGGAGCCACAGCCTCGAGCCACCGCCTGAAGCCACCGCCTGAAGACACCGCTTGGAGCCATAAAGGGGGACGGCCGCGACCTGGTGGCGAGGCTCTAGGCCGACGGCGGCGGTGGGGCCCCGTGGGTTCGCGCCCCTGTCTGTCTGGCCAGGGGCCGCCTCTGGAAGCCCATACCGCGGAAGGGGGCCAAAATCAGCCGAGGCGCCCGCCCCCAGGGAGCCCGCTGATCTAACCTCTCCGGCCTCAATGACCAGCCTGCACCAAGATATCGATAACGTTCTCTTCTCCGAGGAGACGATCGTCGAAGGCCTCGAGCGGGTCGCTGCGGCGATCACGGAGCGCTTCGATGGGGGAGATCTGACCGTCGTCTCGATCCTCAAGGGGTCGTGCATCTTTGCCTCAGATCTGATCCGGCGGATCCCGATCCCCCTCGAACTCGCGTTCGTCTCGGCCTCGTCGTATGGCGACCGGACCACCTCCGGGGACCTCAAGATCAGCTTCTTCCCGACGGGTGAGATCGAGGGTCGCCGGCTGCTGCTGGTGGACGACATCCTCGACACCGGCAAGACGATGAATCGCCTCAAGGCCGAGTTCCTCGAGCGGGGTGCTGCAGAGGTTGCGACCTGTGTGTTCCTTGACAAGCCCAGTCGCCGAAGCGTGGATCTCGACGCGGACTTCCGGGTCCACGAGGTCGAGGACCTGTTCGTGGTCGGCTACGGGCTCGACTTCGCCGGGCGGTATCGGAACCTCCCCTACGTTGGCGTTCTGAAGCCCGAGGTCTACGCGAGCGCCAACAGCGCAGGCTCCTCCTCGCCTTCGGCGACCTGACGCCATGGATACGTTCGTCGTCGCAGACGAGCGGGCTGGGCTGGAGCTCGATGAGTTCCTCTGCTTGCAGTACCCAGGCCTCTCGAAGGGCTTCCTCCGGCAGGAGATTGCCGCAGGCAACATCCTGTTGGACGGCCTCGACACGGTGCCGGGCAAGCGCCTGCGGCCGAATCAGGTCGTGATGGTCACAGTGGATTGGGAGCGCGCTCCCAAGCGGCCGGTCGATCCTGGTGTCGAGATCCCGGTCCTCCACGAGGACGAGGATGTCCTGATCGTCGAGAAACCACACAACCTGGCGGTGGAGCCCGAACGCTGGATGCGAGAGCTGGGTTCTCTGGCGGGGGCGCTCCTGCAGATCGTCGAGGAGCGCGAGGTGGCCGAGGACGGCGGCCTCAGCTTCCGACCGCGGCTCGTGCACCGGATCGACAAGGACACCACCGGTGCCGTCGTCGTGGCGAAGAACCTCGAGGCGGAGCGCGCCCTCCGGCAGGCCTTCGAGGCCGGGACCATCAAGAAGTCCTACCTCGCCCTCGTGGAGGGGGAGCCCTATCTCGCCGATGGGGAGTCCATGGTCCTCGACCACCCGATCGGACCGGTCCTCCGGAAGAGCGGCCGGATGCAGGTCGCGAACGACGGCAAGCCGTCGACAACCAAGGTGAGCATCGCCGAGCGCTTTGACGGGTACACCCTCCTGCGCTGCGAGCCCATCACCGGTCGAACCCACCAGATCCGGGTCCACCTGAGCCACGAGGGCTTCCCCCTCGTCGTGGATCGCTTCTATGGCCGCCGCTCGGACTTCAAGCTCTCCGAGTTCAAGGCGAGCTATCGGCCCAAGCGGGGGCTGCCCGAGCGCCCGCTCATCGACCGTCTCACGTTGCACGCCCATGAGGTCGTGCTCCCTCCCCTCGGCGCGCGGACGCAACCGCTCGAGATCGTGGCTCCTCTGCCGCGGGACTTCGAGCGCGTCCTGAAACAGCTGCGCAAGGTCCGTCCTCCCCGCCACTGATCGCGCCCGTGAAGCTCAAAGTTCGTCCCACAGATTTCAAGGTCACCGAGCGCCTCCTCCCGGAGGTGCTCGAGTCGACCGGTCCGCATCGTCTCTACCGCGTGCGCAAGGAGAAGCTGACCTCGATGGAGGCGGCCACGGAGCTCGCGAACCTCGTCGGGGTGACGCCGGGGGACATCTGCATGGCGGGCCTGAAGGACCGCCAGGGTGTGACCACTCAGTACATGAGCCTGGAGCGCGGCCCGTCCGTGAGCGTCCAGCAGCGGACCTTGGGCATCCAGACCGTTGGTTGGACCGCCGCTCCGCTCGACTCGAAGGCCTCGTTGGGGAACGAGTTCGGCATCGTCGTCAGGGACCTCGACGGCGCGGACTGCGATCGAGTGCGCGCGTCCCTCGATCCTGTGCGCGAGCACGGGTTGCCCAACTACTTTGACGAGCAACGCTTCGGCAACCTCCGACACGGGCAGGGGTGGATCGTCCTCGACCTGATCCAGGGCGACGTGAGCGGGGCCCTCCAGCGGCTGATCGCGAGCTCCTCTCCCTACGAGCCGCCCGCTCGGAGGAGCCTGAAGGAGGCCCTCTGGCGGAGCTGGGGCAACTGGTCTGCTTGTCGCTCCATTGCCGGCAAGCTCGGCCGTTACCACTCCGTCTTCGAGCACCTCAAGCGCTACAACGACGACTTCGCCGGGGCCTTCGGGCGGGTCGGTACCCGGGAGCGCCTGATTCACCTCTACGCCTTTCAGTCCCACCTCTGGAACCGCGCCCTCGAGCTCTGGATCGACGAGAACTGCCCCGAGCGCTTCGGGCTCTCCGGTATCGAGGGGCGGCTGCGCTTCCCCAAGGGTGCGATGCCGCTCCCCGAGCAATGGCACGAGTCGTTGGTGCTACCGGGCGAGCGACTCGACGGGGTCGTTGATCCGGAACAGCGGGCGCTCTTCGAGCGCGTGCTTGAGGGCATGGGGCTCCGGCCTGATGACCTTCAACTCCCTGATGTCCCTGGCTTCCAGCTGAAGCCGGAGGCTCGCCCGGCGATCGTACGCCCGCTCGACCTTCGAGTCCGGCCCGCCGAGCAGGACAACGAGTTCCGTGGCCGGAAGATGCTCCGGCTGTCCTTCGGCCTCCCGCGTGGCGCCTACGCGACGATGGTCCTTCGCCGCCTCGTCGGCCCGGAGAGTCGTGGGAGCGAGCCTCACGATGCCCGCGATGGCGGTGGTCCGCGGAGGGGGAGCCGCCGCGGCGGCCGTGGGCGAGGCTTCACGCCTCGGGACGAGCGCGAAGAGTACGGTGGCGATCGGCGTGGTGGGTCCGGGCGGGGTGCCCGTCGCGGGGCACGGCGTGGCTCCCGGCGCGGCGCGGGCCGAGGCTTCAGCCGGGACGACCGTGGCGGTGGCCAAGGCGAGGGCTACGGCGGAGGTGAGGGCCGAGGAGGCTTCGGCGGCGACCGTTACGGCAACGGCGGCGGAAGTCGCCGGGGCGGCGGTCGTGGCGGCCGCAGAGGGGGCGGGTTCGTCCGTCAGGGGGACCGTGACGACTCCGGAGGGGGCTCCTGGAGCCGCGATGGCGGCGGCGGCTCCGGCGGGGGCTACGGCGGCGAGGATCAGGGCGGCGGGAGCCGCCGAGGTAGCGGCCGGCGCCGTGGCGGCGGCTCGAGACGCGGGGCCCGCGGCGGCGGGGGGAGAGGGGGTCCGCGACGTGGCGGCGGCGCCCGGCGCCGCTGACCACCTGCGGGCGTGGAGACGCGAGGGGGCGAGTGGTTCTGACGCGGGGGGGGCCCTCGAAGTATCATCCGCCCATGTCCGAACTCCCCTCCGAATCCGTAGCCGAGGAGCCCGCTGTAGGGGTGATCGGCGGCTCAGGCCTGTATGAAATCGACGGCATCTCTGACATCGAGGAGGTGGTGCTCTCGACACCCTTCGGGGATCCGAGCGACGCCTTTGTCGTCGGTCGTCTCGACGGTGTCCGCATGGTCTTCCTCCCGCGCCACGGGCGGGGACACCGGATCAACCCGTCAGAGATCAACTACAGGGCGAACATCTGGGGCATGAAGCGCCTCGGGGTCACGCGGATCCTGGCCATCGGCGCCGTCGGGTCGCTCCGTGAGGAGATCCCTCCCGGTGACTTCGTCGCGGTCGACCAGTTCATCGACCGGACGCGCCACCGTGCCGACACCTTCTTTGAAGGCGGCGTCGTCGCTCATGTCATGTTCGGCGACCCCGTGTGTGCGAGCGTCCGTGCCTCACTCCGCGATGCGGCGAAGGAGGCCGGAGTGACCGTGCATGATGGGGGGACCTACGTTTGCATGGAGGGTCCACAGTTCTCTACGCGCGCCGAGTCGAACATGTATCGCGGCCTCGGGGCCCACGTGATCGGCATGACGAACCTCCAGGAGGCGAAGCTCGCCCGCGAGGCCGAGCTGTGCTACGCGACGCTCGCCATGTCCACGGACTACGACTGCTGGCATGAGGGCCACGACGACGTGACGGTGGAGGCGATCCTCGCGGTCATGTCCAAGAACGTGGGGCATGCGCGGGAGGCGGTCCGCCTGGCGGCCCCCAGGGTCGCCGCCCTTGGCCCCTGCGCATGTCACGAGGCGCTGCAGACCGCGATCCTGACCGCGCCAGATGCGATCAGCGAGGAGGCAAGGCTGCGTCTCGGTCTCCTGCTCGATCGACCCCTCGGCGCGCGGGAAGGCGCCTGATGAGGTCCTCGCTCCCGGTCCTCACCCTCGCGAGCGGCCTGGTGGCCTGCCTCGGCGCGTGCGCGGCGTCCTCGGGGCCGCCCATCCCTGACAAGTTCGGGGAGCGCTCGCCCGTTATCGGAAATCATGATGGGCCTCCGGTGGACCCTGGGCAGGCGGGGACGGCGCGCTTCGTCCATCCGTTGCTGGACGCCTTCGACGCCGAGGCGGCCATGTCGGTGACGACCTTCCTGGACGGCTTCTATCGGGCACCGGGGAGCGACGGCTACGAGGCCTCGATCGAGGAGATCCGCTCAGCCCTCTTCGGTGCGGGGTTTGGGGTGACGGACGGCTATGGACTCTCGGTCGTCAGCCGGCCGATGGAGACCGCGGCGTGGACCCCCCGTTCGGCCAGCCTCCGGGTCGCGGCGAGCGACGAGGCACTCGCCAAGGCCAGCAAGCGCGGCGCAAGGTGGCGCGCTGAGGAGGCCGGCGAGGTCGAGCTCCTGAGCTTCGAGCACGAGCGTGAGTCCGCGCGGGTCATGCTCCCGCTCGGCGCGCCGGGGTGTCGCGTGGCAGGTCCCCTCGTGCTGGAGCTCGGCGCCTTGAAGGCGGGCGACGTGCTCCTGACGAAGCGGCCGCTCCTCTCTGTCGAGGAGGAGGCGGTCGCCGCGGGCGCCGCGGCGGTCCTCTCGGATTACACCCTCCCGTACTGCATGGATCCCTCTGGCGAGAAGCGCGGACACGACGCGATCTTCAGCGGCCGGGTGCGCCCTGGTGCCACGCTCCCCAGCTTCCAGATCTCTCGACGCGTCGGGGAGTTCCTGCGGACAGCCTCGCCGTACGGCGCGCGAGTCCGGCTCGAGGCGCAGGTCTCGGAGCAGGTCCGCCCGCTGAGAGTGGTCCTCGCCACGATCGAGGGGGCAGAACGCCCGGACGAGACCGTCTTTGTCCTTGGGCACGTGGACGGCGCCGGGGCGAACGACAACGCGGCGGGTGCGGGCGGCGTCGCAGAACTGGCGCTGACCGTGAAGCGCCTCATCGCCTCTGGCGTCCTCGAGCGACCGAGGCGGTCCTTGTGCTTCGTCTTCGGCACGGAGCTAGGCGCTGGCGCCATGGCGGTGGCCGAGGTGGGCGGCGAGCCGGTAGCGGCGATCGTGGCCGACATGATCGCCGCGGACGCGGAGAGGACCGGCGCGGGCTGCCTGCTCGAGCGGGGGTGGGACCCGGCGAGCGTCTACCTGCTCCCGCCCGACGCTCACACCCCTCGGGGGAGCGGAGACACCATCGCGAAGGACATCGTCCCCAACGGACTGTCCATCATCTGCCGGGAGGCGTTGATCGATGTGAGCTACGCAGAGGCCGCCCGTGGAGGGAAGCGTTGGTCGACTCGTGAACATCCGTGGGAGGGGAGCGGTGACCACGACGCGTTCCTCGCCGCGGGGACCGCCGCGGCGCTCTTCTGGCACTTCACGGACTTCTCCTACCAGACAAGCCTGGACCGCATGGACATGGTGGACCCCGCGGAGCTCCGCCGGACGGCCGTGGCCGTGGGGGCCGCGGCCCTCGCCGTGGCGGACGCTCGGCCGCTCGACCTCGAGCGCCACCTCGACACGCTCAACCTGGAGCTCCACACGCGCCTCAATGCCGTGGTTCGAGAGGAGGCTGGGCCAGCCGCCGAGCGGCTCTGGAAGGACTGGTTCAGGGGAGCGCGGTTCTGGTTGAAGGCGCTCACTGCGGGCGAGGGCTTGCCCGAGCCGAGAGCGCTGGACCTGGTGTCCACCGAACCCCCTGAGTGACGGTCCGCCCCGTCTCAGGCGCGCCTGGCGCCCGCGCCGCGGCAGGGGCTCGCCTGGAGGGACCCTCCAACGGAGGGGTGGCGAGGCGGTCGCCGCCGCCTCGTCGCGACGGACGCGGGTGTCCTAGTCGCCCTGACCGGCGGGTTGAGCTTTCGACGAGCTTGAGACCGCGGCGACGAACTCGGCTTCGCTCATTCGGCCATCACCGTCGAGGTCCAGGGTGGCGAGGACGCTGGAGAGTCTGACCGGGGCGAACGTCGTCCCCTCGAGGCGTTCGAGGTCCTCGAGGCTCACGAACCCGTCACGGTCGACGTCGAGCCGGTGGAAGGTGGGGACCGGGCCCTTGATCCGGGGCGGGATGTTCTCCCCTCGCTCGATGGGGCGGCCAAACATGTCGATCACTGAGCGGCCGGTCGGCCGCCTTCCTGCGGCGCCTGATCTGGCATTGTTCGGATTGATGAGGGAGGCGATGCGCTCCAGCTCGTCCTGCTCGAGGACTCCAGAACCATCCGCGTCGTGTCGATCCAGCGCGGTGCCTGCGTCCAGGCGGTCCCGCGAAGTGCCCTGGTAGTCGACCAGCAGCCGTTCCAGCTCAAGCGTGCTGATCGCGCCGTCGAGGTCGATGTCATACGCCGTGCGGAGCTGCTCGGCGTTGCGCGCCGGCGGCTTGACCAGGCCGGCGGGGACGTTGGGCTTGCGGACCGAGCGGCCAGCCTCTGCCTCCGAATTGACGAACGCGCTGAACTCCTTGATGGTCAGGCGACCGTCGTTGTCCTTGTCAAAGATGCGGAAGCGGGCTGCGTCAAAGCGCATCGTCGCGGCGGACTCGGAGAACGAGATCCAATCGGACCCATTCGCATCCGCCATCGAGAAGAAGTTGCGTTGCGTCTGCGGGGGGAGGGCGCCGACCACGGTCTGCATGACGCCATCATTGAGCTGCTCGTCCTGTTGGAGGAGCGAGGCACCAGCGGTGGCTGCGGCGGCGACGCCGGCGGCAGCGAGGGTGAGGGTGAAGGCGGAGAGCTTCATAGGGGGGAGTATCGACCGTGGCCGCTCATGGTTGGATGGCACCGGGGATAAATTCCCCGGTGCCTGCTCCGAACGGGGCACTCAGACGCTGCAAGAGGCCCTCAAGGGCTCTCGCGGCGGTCAAGAGGCGGGTGCGTGGCGCGGCGCCCGCGCCCTCACATCTGGCCGGATCGCTTCAGTTCGAGGTACTCGTCGAGGCGCTCCTTGACCTTCCCGCTCAGCAGGAAGACGCCGAGCACGTTCGGGATGGCCATGCCGAGGATCATCAGGTCACCGAAGTCGAGGACGGCGGTCGCCGTGATGACCGACCCGAGGAAGCTGAAGGAGAGGAACAGCACCTTGTAGACGATGCTGTAGCCGTCCCCGAAGAGCCATGAGAAGCACCGCTCGCCGTAGTACGACCACGAGATCATCGTGGAGAAGGCGAAGAGGACGACCGCGACGGCGAGCACGTACTTGAACCAGGGGATGACCGTGGAGAAGGCCATCGAGGTCAGACCGGCGCCGTTGCTGCCGACGATGTACTCGTTGAAGACCGTCTCTGCCCCGGTGGCGGGGTCCACCTTGACGTACGCGCCGGTGATCACGATGACGAGCGCCGTCATCGTGCAGACGATGACCGTGTCGATCAGGGGCTCGAGCAGGGCGACGATGCCCTCACGGACGGCGTAGTGGGACTTGGCCGCGGAGTGGGCGATGGCCGCCGAGCCGACGCCGGCCTCGTTGGAGAAGGCGGCGCGCTTGAAGCCGACGATCAGGACGCCGACGATGCCGCCGAGCCCTGCCTGGGGGTTGAACGCCCCGTCAATGATCGTCCCGAAGGCGCCGACCACCTGGTCGGCGTTGGAGAGGATCACGAACAGGCAGGCGGCGACGTAGAGGCCGCACATGGCCGGGACGATCTTCGAGGCCACGTCCGCGATCCGCCGCAGACCGCCAAGGATCACCCCGCCCGCCGCGAGGGTCATCACCGCGCCGTACGCCCAGCCGTTGTCCTTGAGGAAGGGGATCACCTCGGCCAACGCGTCCTTGGACTGGTTGACCTGGAAGCTGTTGCCGCCAGCCAGGGAGCCACCGATGCACAGGATCGCGAAGGCGACCGCCAGGACCTTGCCGAGGGTGGCGAGGACCGGGCCGCGGTCGCGGAGCCCGTCCGAGAGGTAGTACATGGCGCCGCCCATGACGCTGCCGTCTGAGCGCTCGTGACGATACATCTGGCCGAGGGAGCACTCGGTGAACTTGGAGGCCATGCCCAGCACGCCCGCGAGGATCATCCAGAGGGTCGCGCCGGGCCCGCCGATCGAGATGGCGATGGCCACCCCGGCGATGTTGCCGAGTCCGACCGTCGCCGAGAGGGCGGCGGTGAGGGCCTCGAAGTGGGAGACCTCACCCTCGTCGTTCGGGTCGTCGTACTTGCCGCGGGTGACCTGGATGGCGTGCCCCACCAGCTTGAACTGGACGAAGCCCATGCGCAGGGTGAAGAAGATCGCCCCGAGGACCAGCCAGAGCACCGCGAACGGAATGGTCAGCGTGGTGACCTCGCCCCCGATGAAGGGGATCGGGGTCGTGACGGGATTCCCCTCCGCGTCCGTGTTCGCCGTGCCAGGTACGGGGATCGGGAAGAAGAAGACGCTCCCGACGGCCCCGTTCACCTTCTTCATGCGCTGGTCGATCGACGCCTGCCAGTCGTGCGCCCCGTCCGCCGGAAGGTTCTCCGGCGGCGCGTCCATCGCCGCTCCGGCCTGCAGCCCGCCCTCGGGGGCGGCATCCTGAGCGGTCGCAGGGGAGAGGAGCAGCCCTGCAGCGGCGAGGGCGACGAGGGTCAAGCGGAGGAGATGACGCATGAGCTTCCTGGGGGATGCGGGACGTAAGGCCTGGGCCAGCGTGCGGGGCGGTCAGGCGCGGAAGGGGAGTTTGCCACATCGGCGCTCGCGGACTGGACTATTCGTCGCGCCTTCACCGCTCAAGGGGTCTTCTGCGCGGCCTGGAGGCCGCCTGAGAGGCGCCCGTTCATGAGGAACGTACCCTCGATCCGGCAGCCGGCACGGGGCATGGGGAGCCCATCGCGCTCGAGTTGCCAGCGGGAGAGGAAGAGGACGAGCGGCCGCTCGGGCGCAGCGCAGATGACCATCTCGACCGGCTCCCCGGTCACCTCGTTGAGGATCCGACGGACGGCGCGGACGCGCAGGGAGACATCGCAGCACCCCCCAGGAGCGCCGTCCCCCCCGATGGGGCGGATCCGGGCGCCTGCTGTGGCCTCGAAGGCGTGCCCCTCTGGCCGGGTGCGCGGAGGGAGGATGCGGTCGACCGAGAGGGCGAAGCCGGCGATGGAGACGGCGAGGACCTGCCCCACCTGCACCCTGCGACCGAGGCGGCGTGCGTCCGAGATCCACGTGGAGAGGCGGTAGGCCCCCCTTCGGCGCTCGTCGGACCAAGGCGGGGGCGGGGCTGCCCAACCGGTGAGGAGCGCGTCGTAGGGAGAGTCCGAGGGGCGGACGACCGTCTGGATGGACAACCGGAGGCGGTGGGGGACATCGTAGAAGGGCGTCAGCGTCCAGAAGCCGCGCTCGGGGTCCTTGTCAGCCCGCACCTGGAGCCCGCCGCCGAGGCTGAGCATCCTGTGTCGATCCGCGGGGCCGCGCCACGGAGTCGGCTCCCCGCGGCTGCACGCGAGGGCGACGATTTCTTCCTCGTCCAGGGATGGTGGGAAACCGATGCATTCGAGAAGGAAGTCCATGGGGCGCCCGACGCTACGATCTGTTTCCCCGGAGCCCAGCCCTCCGGCCGAACCGATGGAGCACTACCAAGGCGACCACCAAGCCGCACAGCCGACGAGTCTAGCGATCCGGACCCTCCGAAGCGGCCTGCCCGCTCTCGGTCTCGCCCTCGCGGCCTGCGCAGCCTCCAGCGATGCGCTTGAGACCGCGGCGGTCTCCTCGAGCGGCGGCAAGGTCGAGGTCACGGACGCGGTCTATTCCCTCGGAGTGGACCGCTCGGGCCAGGTGTCGGGGTCCCTTGCCGTTGAGATCCTCGAGCCCGGCGCCCAGGCTGCCAGCTCGTCCGCCAGCTCGCGAAGGCTCTCCTCGAAGGAGCTCACCCTCGACCAAGGCCAGCCATGGCTGCCCCGTGTCCTCGACCCCGCGAGCGTGGCGCGTATCTCGGCGGAGGTGAGCGCGCGAGGCGAGGTCCACCGCTGGAGGGCTCCCCGGGCGTTCCCGCTCCAGGCCATCGATCCCCGCGACGTCGCCCTTGGCCTGGTCCTTGATGAGCCGGTCGGGGCCGCTGCTCGCGCGTCGTTCACCCTCTTCGCAGAGCGGCTCCTGCTGCATCGGGACCCGCTCGCTGGCCAGCCCCTGGCTGGGGCCGTGGCCCGTGCCTGGTTTGGGCTCCTGGTGGTGCCGAAGGCCGGTGAAGATCGCCCCGTGGTGACGACCCTCGCGGACGTCCTCTTCGCCCTCTATGAAGAGGAGGACGCCGAGGGCGCCTCCGAACTCCGGGATGGGGGGTGGTATCGACCCTCCGCGGACGCGGAATGGGCGACGCCGCGCTGGCTCTTGCTCCGGGATCGGATCGGCTCGTCGGAGTTCACCAGCGGCCTCCGGCAGGTGGTCGACGCGGGAGCTGCTGGCGAAGCTCAGGGCTTTGAAGAGGTCGCGGAGGCGTTCGGTGATCAGGGCGCGGGCTTCATTCGCTGCTGGCTCCTCGGCCCGGCGGGACCGCTCGTCGAGACCTCTTGGCGTGAAGACTCGGAGCGCGGCCGGCTCCTGCTGCGTGTGGACCAGCTGCAGCGCGTCACCGCCACAGGAGCGCCGGCTTACCCATTCACACTGCCTGTGACGATCAAGACGGAGGGCGGGGAGCTCCTGCAGCGCACGCTCGAGGTGAGCCGGCGCAAGCAGGTCTTTCAACTGCCCATCGAGGGGCTGCCCAGCGCGGTCGAGTTTGACCCGCAAGGGACCCTCGAGGCCTTCGTCAAGATCAGGGGAGCCCGGGACTCCTGAGGTGTTGGAGCAGGGCGGCTTCAAGGTGATCGCGAGGGAGCGGCGAGGGGCCTACCGGTCCCTGCTGCGAGACCTCCGGCGGACCCTGCTCAGCGAGATCGGAGCGCGAGCGGTCTACGACCACATCGCTCGCCGCGCCCGTGACTCCGAGCTTGCGGCCCTCGCTACGGAACTGAATCGGGAGGGGGTCGACCTGGTCTCGACGGTCCAGGCGCTCATCTTGAGCATGGGGGGGCAGCCTCGCCGGACCAGCATTCGCCGGCGTGTCCTCGCCCGGTTGCTGGTCCACAGCACACGGGTCACGGGCGCGCGTCCTGCGCTCCGCCTGATCCGAAGCGCGGAGGACACCGTGAGCCGGTGGTACGGGGATTATGCGCTGTTCCTCGTCAAGCTCGGGGACCACGAGCGGGCGGCCGCGTTCGAGGAGCTGCGCCTCGTCAAGCAGCGTCGGGCGCTGATCCTGGGGGCCTGGGTCGACAACCTCTCGCGAGGCGGGGACCGTAGGCTGTAGCTGCGGTGGCGCCCATGGCCCCGCTCTGGCATTCCGGCGGGGAGGTCGGGCGCGTCGGCGCGTCGGTCCAGCTCCCCCCTGAACCTCCTCCACCTCTGACGGCTGCGCGAAGATCATCATGCCCTGGATCCGGACCATCTCCATCACAGACGCGACGGGCCGCCTTGCGCGGAGCTACGCCGCCGCGGTCGCCCGGGCGGGGCGCGTCTTCGGCATCGTGCGCGCTCAGAGCCTCGCGCCGGCAGTGCTCGACGCCTCGATGGGGCTCTACCAGCGGATCATGTACGCGGAAGAGGGGCTCTCCCGCCGCCAGCGAGAGATGGTCGCGACCATCGTGAGTCGGACGAACGACTGTCATTACTGAACACTCAGCCATGAGGCGGACCTCCGTGTTGAGGTCGAGGAAGAGTGGGGTGATCGAGATCCGGAGGCGCGCGCCTCGTTCGTGCGGGCCGTCGCGACCGATTGGCGTCGGGGAGATCTGGACGCCGCGGATCGGGCGCTGGCGGAGTATGCCGAGAAGTTGACGAAGACCCCGGGCGCCATGGCAGAGGCCGACGTTGGAGGTCTGCGAGAAGCAGGCTTTCACGACGTCGCGATCCAC
>JAQWJQ010000066.1 GCA_029248265.1 Planctomycetota bacterium | reverse complement strand
CCTGAGGGACTTCATCGCGAACGAGAAGAGACTCGTCGATCCCTTCCCGACCGCCATCGAAGAGGCAGGCTTCCTGCAAGCGGAGGCCGCGCTGTTGATGGGCGCTCCCGAGACGGTGATCACGGGGCTGACCGCGGGCCTGAAGCGCGAGAGCCTCCACACCGCCGAGCGGATGGCCTTGTTGGCCACTGCCCTGACGGCGCGGACGCCGACACCTTGGCTCGAGATTGAGGCGGCCCTCACCAACGCGATCAACCTCGCTCCGGAGCGGAGCGGCGAGTTCGTCGACAAGTGGCTCGAGGCCGGCCGGCGGGGCATCGAGTCCCGGGGCATGACCGTGAGCGATCTCATCAGTGAAGCCAACCGCTCCAACACCGCGATCCCGTCCATTCGTGCGATCGGACCTGCGGGCTACACGCTCATCGCGGCCAAGCACCTGGAGGACGGGCGCAACTACTCAGCCTTGCAGGCCGCCAACCGTGCCATGAAGGAGCACAGCCGGCTCATCCCGGCGATGGACATCGTCATCGCGGCGAAGCTGTCCACCCCCAACCGCTACAACGTCGAACGCGATCTCGTCCAGCGGATCGGGTACGCCGGCATCGATGAGATCACCGAGAGGAACCTCGGCCTGTTGCCGCGCGGACGCCTCGACGGGAAGCAGATGATCGAAGCGATCAAGGCAGAGCCAGCTCGCTTCGGCAAGGCCGCGGTCGCCCGTTGGTTCCTCGATAACGGCGACACGGCGCGGGCTCGAGACGCCCTTGGCCGCCTCGACCCTCGGAATGCTCCTGATTCACTCCTGCTCCTCCGGGCGCAGACCCTCCTACAAGAAGGTCGCTACGTGGCCGCCCTTGAGGACATCAGCCGGGTCGAGGTGAGCCGGCGACTCGGACAGGATGCGGCCCTCCTCAAGGCGCGCGTCCTCCTCGAGCTCGACCGCCCCACCTCTCTCAGCGATCTGATTCGCGACCTGGACTGGATCGAGGCGTCGCCCGAGACCCTCCTCGAGCTCGCCGACCTTCTGATGTCCAAGGGGCAGCACGACCTCGCGCTCGAGATCATCAACGGCCTCGACGTGAACGCAGAGACACGGACACCTGAGTTCTATCGTCGCCGGGTGCTCGTGGACATCCTCATGGCGAGGCAACGCGGCGCCGAAACCGCTCAGGAGTCGATCGAACGATCGGAGGCCTACCTCCGCGACGGGACGCCTGAAATCGCCTCGATCCTGCTCGCGGTCAGCCGCAGGCGCTGGACCGACCTCCCGGCTCAGATCAAACGGCTGCGAGCCTCTTCGTTCGCGGTCACGCCCCAGAAGCACGTGGCGCTGGTCCTCCTCGCCGAACGGCTTGAGGCCGGTCGGCGCCTGGCCAGCGCGGGGATCGAGAGTCACCCTCGCGACCCCGAGTGGGCCCTGGTAGCCGCGGCGAGCGACGCCCTGGCGAGCAACCCGGTCACCATGCCGGCCTGGTTCGGACAGAGCTCAATCGCTGACGCGGAGAAGCTCCTCTTCGGATCGATCGGTCGGGCCTCACGCGACCCTCGCGAGACCCTCGCCATCCTGTTGATCGCCGACCTCCCGGAGTGGAGCGCCTGGCTCCTTCCGATCGTGTCGAAGATCGGTGTCGAGTCCAGATCGGAGATCTGGACCAACTATCTCACGGCCCGGATCCTCGAGGCCAGCGGCGACACGGCGGCGATGATGACCACCGTTGCCCTCCTCGTGGAGAAGCACCGACGCTTTGGACCAGCTCATGAGTGGGCCATCCAGCTCGCCGAGGCCCGCCACCCGGCAGAGCCCATGCACCGCGAGGTCGTAAGGGCACGCCGAATGAGGCTACTCAGCCTCGGGGCAGAGCTGATCAACGACCCCGTTCAAGTCGCTCTTGCAGAGGCCAGCGAGCTCGCCCGTAAGGGAGAGCACGCGAGCGCTGTAGCGACGCTCCAGGCGGTCCTCCGCACAGCGGGTGAGTCAGAGACCGAGGCCCGGCTCATGCTCGGCCTCCTGATGATCAAGGCGAATCAACCGTCCCCCGCCGCAAACTTCCTGATTGAAGCGGCCCTCGGTGATCCGGGGATCTTCGAGACCGTCGTGCTCGACTCCCTGATCTTCTCACTCCGCTTCGCCGTCCAATCAGAGCTGACCGGGACGAGCCCGGCCGGCACCATCGGGAAGGATCGCGCCCTGGACATGCTCTCCAAGCTCGGAGATCGCTATCCGTTGGACCCGATGGTCGCAATCGCCCGCCTCGAGCTCTCAGGGCTCAACCGCGAACGCTGGGGAGACTGGGCTCGCACCGCGATCGACCAGCTCTACCAGCGTTCCAACCGTCAGCCCCTTGAGGCGTTGCGCAGGGGCAGCACTCGGCGCTGGGTCAACCTGCTCATCAACATCAAGATCGACCTCGCGAAGTCCATCGTCGAGCGAGACCTCCTGCACGAGCCAGGCAACCTCGAGCTCTGGCACCTACGAGCCAGGATCGCGAATGCCATGAGCGATGAGGTCGCGGCGGCAGAGATCTACCGCGCGTTGCTGGAGATTGACCCCACCGCTGATACGGGCTTCGCCCTCGCTGAGATCCAGATCGCTCAGGGAGCCGAACTCGACACGGTTCTCGCGACGCTGCGCGCCGCAGGCGAAGCCCAGAACGGCGGCGACCGACGCGACATCTACCTGACGTCACTCGCTCAACTCCGCCTCTCGGCCCAGCGGCCCGGCCAGATCATCCAGCGCCTCCAAAACGCGTGGAGGTCGAGGGACCGTGAAGGGTCCGGAGTGGATCCAGTCCTCCTCGGTGAGCTCTACCTCGACTCCCTGTTGCGGCGTTACGATGCCTCGGACGTCGCGGTCACCGCAGAGCTGCTCCGGACCCTCACCGAAGAGGCGAGTGACCGGCCGTACCGGAAGACGAGCCTCGCTGCGCTGACCGGACTACAGGTCTGGGCGCAACGCCAGGCGGGGGACCGCTGAGGCCGGCCTGGAGTGACCGCAACGGCGAGGTCCACCTGGGGCCCGTTGCCGCCGCTCAGGACGGCAGGGCACCCTCTCCCTCGAGCACCTCGCGCATCGAGCCGAAGGTCCAGGTCTCGAGGAGTCGATCGAGCCGAGAGAGGCTCTTCTCGAGTCCCACGTAGTGACGGAATTTCTTGAGGGCGGACGTGGCGATCCGCGGCTGGTCCGGGTCGAACTCCCAAGGGTGGAGGTAGAGCGCAACGGGCCGCCCCATCCGGGTCACCCTCGCGAGCGCAGCGCGGTGCAGCGCGCCCGGCAGCAATCGGAAGTACCCCCCTCCCCCGATGGGCAGGTTCTTGCCTGCGAACGGGAAGGTCGTCACCGGGAACTCCACGATGGAACCGTTCCCGGTGGAGACCGTGGAGATCCCGGGGTCGAAGTCCGGCACGCCGTACGTGGGGTGACGGACAGGGTGCACGCTGGAGTCGTAGAGGTACCCGCGCTCAACGAGGACATCGAAGGCCCACCAGGTCTCCCGAGTGAGGGTGAACGTCGAGGCGCGGAAGCCTACCGGCCTGGGAACACCCGCGGCCTCGATGGCCTCCTCCGTCTTGCGGAGGTGCTCTCGGAATCCGGACGGGCCGTCCAGGTCCCAGAGGAACTCGTGCTCCCAGCCATGACTCGCGATCTCGTGTCCGGCGTCGTGGCACCGGCGAACCAGGTCGGGCCGTCGCACGGCAAGCCACCCCAGGAAGAACATGGTCGCCTTCGCCCCGCGACGGTCGAGGAGCTCGAGGAGCTTGTCCATGGCCAGGTCGACCCGCGAGGGCACCGAGTCCCAGCTCTCCTTTGGAAACGCAGCCTTCAGGTTCGCAACTTGGAAGAACTCTTCCACGTCGAAGGAGAGAGCGTGTCGGGGTGCGCCAGGCATACAGGAATCATCGTCCCGTGGCCCCAGAGGGCAAGCCCCAACGGCAACTCCCCCTCTCCCCTCTCGGATCAAGCCCTCGACACCGAGAGGAGCGCGCTCTCAAGGGCTTCGAGGCTTGCCGCCCACGTCAGAGGCTCAACCGACCGCCGAAGGACCTCGGCGGCAGGCGGCCTCTTGAGGAGGTCGTTCAGCATCTGCCCGAGGGCCGCGGACTCCCTGTCCATCGAGAGCATACGCGGATCCTCCAGGAGCTCGCCGGTGCCGCCCGCGCTCGTCGCCAGGACCGGGCACCCGGTGCTGAGCGCCTCGAGGACCACGTTCGGGCGGCCCTCCCGGCGGCTCGTGAGCAAGAGCAGATTCGCAGCGCGGTACCAGTCCACGAGTTCCGCCGGCGGCCGCTCCCCCAGGAGGCTGACCCTGTCGCCCAACCCGAGCTCCGCCGCCGCGCCTTCGACCGCGTCGGAGAGCGGGCCCCGCCCAACGAACACCAGGCGAGCGCCCTCGGTGGCGCCTGCTGCGAACGCCGCGAGGGCGAGCAGCGGATCCTTACGCTCGATCAGGTGGCCGACACAGAGCACAAGGTCGCCCTCCGTCGCTTGCCCGAGACGGGCACGTGCCGCGCGCCGTTCTCCGGGCTTGAAGTGGTCCGCATCGACCCCGTTGGGCGTCAAGGCCTGGACCGGCTTCGGCCCCCCAGTGGCAACCATGGCGTCGAGGAGGTCCTGGCTCACAGCCGTGTAGCCGCGCGAGGAGCGGAGCCCCCGCGCCAGGTGCGTCTCCAGCCCCGGGGTCTCCCGGACCTGCAGGACGTCGCTCCCACGCCCGTTGACCAGCACGGGGACGCCGCGGGTTCGCAGCGCCTCGGCAGCCGCAGCGGCCGGCCACGCGTAGTCGCAGACCACGACGTCGGGCGCCGGAGCCCCAGTGCCAAAGAGGGTCCCAAGGCCTGCGCGAGCAAAACGCTCTGCGTTCCCTGCGCTACGCCCCGGCAGATGACCGAAGCGGGGCCGCAGGACCTCGACACCGCCGCGGTCCTCTCGCCTCGGGATGCGAGCGAGGTAGGCGCGGGCGTCACCGAGGAGCGGTGCCAACCAACGAGGACCCCACGGGACAGGGTGGACCAAGGTCACGTCGTGCCCTCTCGCGAGCAGCCCCTGCCACTTCCGCTCAGCGAAGATCCCCTCGAAGGGCCGCTCCTGGCAAGGGTAGAGACTGGTGAGGACGCCGACCCGCATGGACATCAAGCGCCGATCCGTGCCACGTCATGCCGGCGCCGCCACGCGTCCAGCACGAGCAGGCTCCAGAGCAGGCGGTCGTGGTTGACCGCGCCGGACATGTGCGCCTCGAGCGTACTCCGCAGGCGGCCTCGATCGAACCAGTCCTCCGGGAGGCCCTCAACGGCGTCGCGGGTCGCCTCCGCGAGGGGCCCGCGAATCCAAACTGCCAGCGGCGTGTCAAAGCCGCGCTTGACACCGTCCAGCACAGAGTCAGAGACCTGCCCACGGAGGGACTCCCTGAGCACGTGCTTCCCTCGGCCACCGCGGACCTTGGAGGTCGTCGGCGAGTGGGCAAAGCGCTCGACGAATCGGTGGTCCAGCAGGGGGACACGCACCTCGAGGGACACGGCCATAGAGGCGCGGTCGACTTTGGCCAGGATGCGGTCCGGGAGCCACGTGTGGAAGTCTGCGTATTGAGCGCGAAACAGCGGGCAGTCTATTTCCGGCCGCGCGTAGTGCGCCTCGAACGCGTCAAACGGATCGTGGTCACCGAGCGCCTCACGAAGGTCCGGCGCGAGGAGCGACGCCGCGGCGTCTCGCTCCATGTGCGTGACGCTGCGCCAGTACGCGCGCGCGGGGTCATCGGCCGTGTTCATCAGGAACGTCTTCGCGCGGAAGGCCCGAGGAGCCCAGTCGAGCTTCGGATAGACACGGCCAATGGCCCCCATCACGCTTCGGCCCGCAGACCCGACCGCCCGCCGGATACGGTTTTCAGCGAGGTCGTGAAGATAGCGCCGATACCCGCCGAAGATCTCGTCCCCGCCGTCCCCTGAGAGCGCCACCGTCACGTGCTGCCGCGCGACCTTGGACACCAGCCACGTCGGCACAGTGGAGGGGTCTGCGAGGGGCTCGTCATAGAACCACGGCAACTCGTCAATCGCAGCCCGAGGGTCCGGCTCCAGGATCTCCGTGTGATGAACGGCCCCGAGCGCCCCGGCCGTTTCCTTTGCCAGCCCCAGCTCGTCATGGGACTTCTCCTGGAAGCCCACCGAGCACAGAACCGGCGCCTCGCCGGTCGCGCGTTTCATCGAGTGGGCCACCGCCGTTGAGTCGATCCCTCCCGACAGGAAGGCGCCCAGGGGGACCTCCGCCACGAGGCGGTCCTCCACCACCTGGTCGAGCAGCCCCCGGACCTCCTCCTCCCGCGGTGCACCGCGGAGCTCATCCTTCGGCAGGTCCCAGTAGCGCTGGATGCGGACGCCGTCCCGGGGGTTCCACGAGAGCACGCTCCCTGCAGGCAGTCGTTGCACTCCGACCCAGGCACTGTTCTGCCCGCCGACGTACCCCTGCACGAGGTAGTCGAGCAGCGCCTCGCGGCGCATCTCTCGGTCCGTGACGCCCGCGGCCAGGATGGCCTTCGCCTCGCTGCCGAAGAACAGCCCTTCGGCGGTCTCACACCAGTAGAGCGGCTTGATCCCCAACCGGTCGCGGCCGAGGAGGATCCGGGGGCAATCCGGGTCTCGCCAGTCCGCCACGGCGAAGGCGAACATGCCGACGAGCGCTCGCGGGATTGCAGAGAGGTCTGCCTCCCCCCCGCCGGACGGGACGTGCTCACGGTAGAGGTGCAGGATCGTCTCGATGTCCGACCCTGATTGAAACGTGGCCCCCCTTGATTCCAAGTCACTCCGGAGCGACTGGAAGTTGTAGACCTCTCCGTTCCCTACCACCGCGAGGTCACCCGACGGCGCCTCGATGGGCTGGTGCCCGCCAGCGACGTCGATGATGGACAGCCGACGAAAGCCGAGGCCGAAGGGCGCCCGTAGGCAATACCCCTCGTCATCCGGTCCCCGGTGGACAAGGGTGCCGTTCATTCGCTCGAGCATCGA
>JAQWJQ010000024.1 GCA_029248265.1 Planctomycetota bacterium | reverse complement strand
CCCCCCGGAGGGAGGAGCCCCCCCCTCCTTAGCCCATGGCGGGCGATTGGCACCCCCGCATCACCGCCCTGGAGATCAAGGCTCAAGGAAACACCCCCCGGGGACGAAGTCAGCCCTGTACCGGGCCCTCGCACCGCCCCGCTCCCTACCCAAGCTGCCATGCGCCACTACTCCTCTATCGCCGCCACGGCGTTGATCACCCTCACCGCCTGCGGCGCCCCGAGCGCCTCGGTCACTCCCTTCATCGCGTCCGTCGGGATCAACGGCGACCTGGCCGTCGGAGATGGCGCCGGGACCTCGGTGGCCTCCACCTTTGACGATCTCGGGCTCGACGATAACGAGGCCGTGGTCGGCGGCCTCGTCCGGCTGAACTTCGCCGGCGCCGAGCTCTCCATCGCCGGATACGGGGTGGACTTTGCGGGGACAGGGACCGCGACAGGCGACTTCGAGTTCCAGGGCTCGGTCATCAGCGCTGGCACCAACGTCGCCTCGGACGTCCGGCTCAACACCGCGCGCGCCTTGTTCACCTGGGACATCATCCCGCTCGATGGACTGGACCTCGGGATCGGCTTCGGCGCGACCCTCCTGGACCTGGACCTCAGCCTGCGTGAGCTCGGGGGCGCTGGCACGTCGATCCAATCGGAAGAGCTCATTCCCGTCCCCCTGCTGGCCGCCAGAGCCGCCTGGACCTGGGGCCGGGTCGACCTGCGTGCCGACGCTGGCGGCCTGGTCATCGAGTACGACGAGTCCGAGGCTTCGATCTTCGACATCGGCGTCTCTGCTCAGGTCGACCTGTTCGGGGTCGGCGACCTCGTCGTGGGCTACAAGACCATGAAGATCGACGCCGAATACTCCGACGACGACGCACGGATCGACACCGACCTCGACCTCGACGGCTACTACATGGGCGTGCAGTTCAGCTTCTGACCGCCCGGGCGCGCGAGGGCGCGCTCCCAACGACGGCGGGCGCCGGATCCTGAGGTGATCCGGCGCCCGCCGTCTGTTCAAGGGGCCTCAACGTCGACCCCCTGGGCGTCAACGAACGACCGCTAGCTCCTCGAGCTCGTTCCAGACCCGTTGGGCGGCGTTCGCGGGGACCGCCTCCCTGAGGTGGTGCCGCATGCGATCTCGCTCCTCGGCGCCAGGTGCACCGAGGAACCTGACGAGCTCCTCACAGCGAGCGTGGTCGAGGTCCTGCTCCTCGACGATCCGTACGCCGCCGCTCAGCTGGCGCGCATTCCGCACCTGGTGCTGATCCACGTGGTGAGGATAGGGCACCACCCAGGCGGGCGCCTCCATGGCGCCGATCTCGGCCAGGGTGGAGGCCCCGCCGCGGCAAAGCACACCGTCGGCGGCCACCAGCGCGGTGTAGACGTCATCCAGGAACTCGATGGCCTCGTAACCATCGAGGCTGTCCGCGCCCTCAGAGCGCCGCCCTGGCCCCACCTGGTGCAGCACTTGCACCCCCGAGCCGAGCAGGTAACTCACGTGGTTCCGGATGAAGGCGTTCAGACCTAGCGCGCCCTGGCTCCCGCCGAGGACGAGCAGCAGGGGGCGGTCGGGATCGAAGCCCAGGTCATCCTTCGCGCTCCGTCGAGCCATGTCGCGGTCCGCAGGCGGAACGAATCGCCGCGCGACCGGAGGGCCGACGAGCTGGTGCTTCTCACCTTCGAGGTCCAGCGGGAGGGTCTCACGCCAGGCGTGCAGGACGCGCTGGCAGAACGGACCCAGCGTCCGCGTCGCCTTGCCTGCGGTGGCGTTGATCTCGAGCAGGACCACCGGGATTCCGAGCGCGCGTGCCGCCAACGCCGCGGGCGCCGTCGTGAAGCCGCCGAGCCCCAGGAGCACCTCGGAGCGATGCGCCTGCATCGCCTTCCGCGCGCTGAAGAACGCGGGGACCATCCGCTGGCTGAGACGCACGAGGCTGGGGGCGCCGCCGCCCTCAGGCTCGATCGGTAGCACCACTCGCTCGAGGTCCACGCCGATCTCCGCGGCCTGGCGGTCCAGCTCCTTGAGGCACCGCTCCTCCGCGCGCCGCCCGCTGTGGAACCAGAGCAGGTCCTCCAGCCGCGGGGCGGCCACGCCCACCTGCCCGATCACCTCCTGCAGAGAGTCCAGGAGGTGCAGCCCCGGGACGACATGTCCGCCGGTCCCGCCACCAGCGATGGCGAGGCGCAAGCTGCGGCGCGGTCGATCGGCCGAGGAGAGCGGGGACGCGCCCTGCGGGTCGTCGCCACGCGGGATCTCGTATCCAGGGAGGGGGTTGTCTTCAGCCATCTGCGGTGTGGTTCAGCGAGCCTCGGCCACTGCGGCCTCGATTCCGAGGAGCGTCGGTGCGGCCAGGAGACCGCCCAATGACGGACGCCCCCCCCGCTCGACGGCGACCATGGAGAGCGACGGGGCGTCGCGCTGCTCGAGCGCAGGGGCGGGCTCACAGCCCCCCCGGAGGGTCCAGAGGCAGGGGCGCAGGTGCAACCCGGTCGCCGCCGCGAGGCACAGGAAGAGCGTCATGCGGAAGCGGCGACTCATCGAACGACGAACTCCCTGCGGGTCGACGGCTGAGCCTGGACCGTCGCGGGTCCCGCGCTTGGGGCTACGGGCCTGGAGGCGACGCTAACGCCGCCGGGGACCTCATCCGCGCGCGGGAGGATGATCCGCATGCCAGGCCGGATCGCGTTGGGGTCGAGGCCGGGGTTCAGGGTCTTCACGAGGGGAAGGGAGCGCTTGGAGGTGCCAAACTCACGTTCGAGGACGAGGCTCAGGGAGTCGCCCGGACGAACGGTGTAGGTGGCTCGACCGCCGGTCGCGCGAGGGGCCTGTGCGGAGGCTTCCCGGGCGGCGGAGGTCGGTGCGGAAGGGGTGCTCGCCGGTTGGAGCGCGGCGACGGGGAGCTGCAAGGTGCGCCCCGAGTAGATGGTGTAAGGCTCGGCCAGCCCGTTCAAGGACGCGATGCGATCCACCGCGCCGGTATCCCCAAGTTCACGCTTCGCAATCCGCGCCAGGCTGTCCCCTGATTGGATCGTGTAGGCGCGGGTCTTGGGCGCCGGGGCGGGCGCGGCCCTGTCACCGGACGGTTCCGGAGTGGCCGGCCGCAGGCCAGCGGAGCCGCTCCCCTCACGGGCGCGTCCAAGGTCGCGTGTCAGGCCGCGCGCATTGAGGTAGCCGCTCGGAGCGTTGCCCACGGGCTCACGCCGCAGCGCACCCGCGAGGTCCTCGGCGGACGGCGCGGCAGGCCGCTGATCAGCGAGCGCACCGGGCACGGTACGGCCCGCACCGGAGCGGCCCGGCGCGACGTAACTCGGCGCGCCCTGGGCCGCCCGTCCCCCGGACCTGGGGGCTTGCCGCCCCGCGCTCTCGCTCGCGCCCCGGCGCTGCGGCGCGGTCGTCCGCTGGCGAGAGACCTCGGCGGCCGGCTCGCGCATGTTCAACGGGGGGCGCTCGGTGCTCCGGCGGCGCCGGGCAGCAGCCGCCGGGCTGGCCGCAGGCGACTCAGCGCGTGCGATCTCCTGCGCAGGCCCCCCTGACGCGGGCACCTCTCCGTCGTCCCAGAGAGCGCCGACCACGACAAGGACGACAAGGAAGAGCAGGGTGACGAGGGCGTATCGTTCGATGGGCTGCATGAGTCAGGGTGCGGTGCGAGGGACAGAACGGTGGTCGCGTGGGCGCGCGGCCCCGAGGGCGAGCCCTGCCGCGAGGCAGGACGCCAAGAGGGAGCTCCCGCCGTCCGAGAGGAACGGGAGCGCCATGCCCTTGGGCGGAGCGAGCTGGGTGACCACCTGGAGGTGGACCATGGCCTGGAGGGCCACGGAGAGAGTCAGCCCGAAGGCCGCGAGCGCCGCAAAGCGGTCGCGCACCGACAGGACGAGCCGGAGAGAGAACCAGACGAAGGCGGAGAACAAGCCGATCACGAGCAGGAGCCCTGGCAGCCCAAACTCCTGCCCGACGAGGGACAGGGCGTAGTCCGTCTGGGTGTACTGGAGGCCGGCGTTACGGAAGCCGCCCTGGCCGAAACCGACGCCCGTCAAGCCCCCCGAAGCCATGGCCTCACTGGCGCGCGTGACCTGAGAGTTGGAGGACCCCCCGGTCCACACGGCGAAGCGCTCGGAGACGTGGGAGAAGGTGCTCAGCGCGACGAGCAGCAACAGCACTCCGACCGCCGCCACGAGTGCGACGTGCTGCTTGCGGGCGCCGCCGACGAACAGCGTGAGGCCAAAGCAGAGGAGGAACAGCAGGGCTCCCCCCAGGTCAGGTTCCCTGAAGATCAGGCCGCCAGCGAGCAGCCCCATCAGGAGCGTGGGGATGAACCCATAACGCAGGCTCCGCACGTCCCCGTCCAGCAGCGCGCACCTGCGCGCGACCCAGAGGACGAAGACCACCCGCGCCACCTCGGAGGGCTGGATCGAGGGGCCGCGGCCAAAGAGCCGGATCCAGCGATGGGCCCCGTTGATCGGCTGCTCGAAGCCAGGGACGAAGACGAGCACGAGGCCGAGGGTGCAGAGGACCGTCGCCGCCGGGATGAGGCGCTCGATCCCGCGCGGACCGACGAACATCCCGACCAGGAGCACCCCGGCGCCTGTGAGCCGGAACAGCAGCTGCTCTCCCATGGCGCTCGAGAACTCCGCCGCGGGGAGTGTGGTCGAGGCGTGGGACAGCTGGATCAGCATCCCGAAGGCGAGGAGCGCGAGCGTGGTGTAGAGCAGCGCATTCCTGGGTCCAGTGGGGTCACTCGACGCCCAGCGAGGGATCAACGACCCCAGCCGCTGGAACGGCAGGCCACCTCCCGAGGAGCTTGAACGAGTCGCCATCACCATCAGCGCACCTTCATCAGCGCGAGGCTGGCCATCGCGCAGACCGCCGCGACGATCCAGGCACGGGTCACGATCTTCACCTCGTGCCAGGGCCGCTTGCCCGGCCGGAAGATGCCGCCCTTGGTCTGGAGGCCGTGGTGAATGGGCGCCATGGTGAACACCCGCTTGCCTCCGGAGAACTTGAACCAGGTCCGCTGCAGGGCGCTGGACCCGAGCTCAGCGAAGAACACGAAGCCGAGCACCGGCAGGACCAGTTCTTGCTTGGCGACCACTGCCATCCAAGCCATCAAGCCTCCGATCGGCAGGGAACCAGAGTCCCCCATGAAGACGTCTGCGGGGTGAGCGTTGAACCAGAGGAAGCCGAGGCATGACCCGACGAGCGCCGCGCCGACCACGGTCATCTCGGCCGCTTCTGGGATGTAGGGGAGGTTCAGGTACAGGGTCCAATCCAGCCGCCCGGTGACGTAGCAGAAGACCGCCAGCGCCGTGCCAGAGAGGACCACGCAGCCCGCCAAGAGGCCGTCCATTCCATCCGTGATGTTCGTGGCGTTCGACGTGCCGGCGATGACGAGCCAGCCGAAGAAGATGAATGCCAGGGTCCCGAGCAGCGAGTCCCCGAGGGGCAGCACCAGGTCCTTGAAGAACGGTGGATAGACCGCGAGCAGCGAGTAACGCCCCGTGTCATGGGCGTAGTAAGCGAAGGCGCCCACCACGAACAGGACCGCGATCGTCTGCCCGCCGAGCTTCGCCTTCGCGGAGAGGCCCTGGGAGCCCTCGACGGAGAGCTTGAGGTAGTCGTCCACGAAGCCCACCGCCGCGAGTCCGACCACGAGCACCAGGCCGAGCACGACCTGGAGGTTGCCGAGATCACACCAGAGCAAGACGCTCACGACGAGCGACACGATCAGGAAGCTGCCCCCCATCGTCGTCGTCGAGTTCTTGCCGGACACCTCGGCGAGCCGCGCCAGCTCTGCGGAGTCAGTCTTCGAGGTGTTCTCCCCGACCCGGTGCCGCCGCAACCATGCGATCGTGGGGCTGCCAAGCAGGAGCGTGAGGACCATGGCGGTCGTGGCTGCCATGACCGCCCTGAAGGAGATCGAGCTGGCTTCGAGCAGGGACGGGAAGAGCTCGAAGATCAAAGCAACACCTCGGTGCGGGGCCGGCTTGGAGTGACGTCATGGCCCGCGTGCAGGCCGGCGCGGACCTGGTCGACGAGGGCCTCAAGACCGGCCGCACGGCTCGCCTTGACCAGCAAGGCGTCGCCCGCGGAGAGGCCCCCACGAGCGTCGGTGAGCCGTTCAACACCGGCCTCGATCGAGGCCGCATGGACCGTGTCGACCCCCCCTGCGACCGCGGCCTCAAGGAGCGCAGCGAGCGGCTGCCCGGGCCCAACAGGCCCGACCACGACGAGGCGATCGATGGACGCGCGGGCCACCATCTCTCCCACCTCCTGGTGGAGCGCAGACGACGCGGCGCCCAGCTCTCCCATCTCGCCTAACGCGAGCCAGCGACGGCCGCCGACGCCACCCCCACCAGGCAGCCGCGCCTTCACCAGCAACTGCGTCGCGGCGGCGACAGACTCCGGGTTGGCGTTGTAGGCATCGTCGATGAGGAGGACCCCCCTCGCCATGCTCGCCTCGAGCCGATGCGGCGCAGGACGCAGCAGGCGTACAGCCTCGAGCGACCGGTCGAGGTCCGCCCCGAGGACGACGATCGCAGCGAGCGCCGCCAGGACATTCGCCACCGCGTGCTCCCCGAGGAGCGGAATGGTCACCCCCCGGCCCTGGGCACCCGCTGGCAGGGCGGCGCCCCGGAGCGTGAAGCGCGTGCCCTCCGGACCGACGCTGATCTCGTCGGCGCCCAGGTCGGCCTCCGGGGCCCCCCGGGACGAGAAGGTGAGCACCCTGACCCCGGCCGCGGCGCGGGCGCGAAGCTCCGGCGTGCGCGGGCAGTCCGCGTTGAGGATCGCGGTGCCCCCGCTCCGGAGAGACGCCACCAGCGCCCCCTTCTCCAGCGCGACCCCGTCGAGGCTCCCCAGGCCTGCCAGGTGGGAGCGGCCGACGTTGGTGACGATCGCGACATCCGGGCGAGCCAGCGCCGCCAGGGGCGCGATCTCTCCGGGATGGTTCGTCCCGATCTCCACGACCAGCGACTGCGTATCCGGCGCGACCTCCAGGAGGGTCAAGGGGACCCCGATGTGGTTGTTGAAGGAAGCGCGACTCGCGCACGTCTCACGGGTCGCGCCGAGCAGTGTGGCGAGGACCTCCTTGGTGGAGGTCTTGCCACATGACCCGGTGATCCCGACCACGCCCGCGGAGCTCTTGGCCCGGACGGCAGCGCCGATGGCGCCCAGGGAGGACACGGCGTCGGCGCAGGTCGCGACGGGCACAGAGGCCTCCACCGCGAGCCGCTCGAGAGCCTCCCGCACGCCAGGCCCGTCCTGGGCGAGCACTGCGACCGCGCCCCCCTCCACCGCCGCAGCGGCGAACCGGGCTCCGTCGAAGCGGGGCCCCGGGATCCCGACGAAGAGCTTGGCTGAGACGTCTCCGCGGGAGTCGGTCGTGACCCCGGCGATGGAGAGGCCGGCGGCTGCCGTGGGGCCGGCCGACCAGAGCACCTCGCAGGCACCGTGGACCTCTTCGAGGGTGACGGGGATCAAGACGCGCACCTCCGCCGGGCGATCTCGTCGAGGATCTCCGCCGCGACCTGGCAGTCATCGAAAGGGAGTGCCTGCTCGCCGATGACCTGGATGGCCTCGTGTCCCTTCCCGGCGATCAGCACGAGATCACCAGCGCCCGCCATGGAGAGAGCTGCCGTGATGGCGCGCCGGCGGTCGACCTCAAGGAGCGGCGCCGCGCCGCTCTCCGCCTCGACCCCGGCGCCCACGGCCTCGGCGATACGACCAGGGTCCTCCGAGCGTGGATTGTCACTGGTCACGACCACCACGTCCGCCAGGCGACCGGCGACGCGCCCCATCGGCGCGCGCTTGCCCTGATCTCGGTCGCCTCCACAACCGAAGACGCAGATCAGCCGCCCGTTGCCGTTGAGGCGAGCTCGGAGGGTGGAGAGGACCCGCTCGAGCGCGTCGGGGCTATGGGCGTAGTCGACGAGCACCTCGAAGGGTGCGCCCCGGAGCCCCGAAGGAAGTCGAACCGGCTCGAGGCGTCCTCGAGGCGCAGTCACCCGAGGTAGAGCCTTCAGGATCGCCGTCGAGGAGCACCCCAGCGCGGAGGCGATGCCTGCCGCGACCAGCGCGTTCTCCACGTTGTGCTCCCCCTGCAGCGGGAGATCCAGCCGGACGGGGTCCGAGCCGAGGCCGTACAGGCTGACCCGCGTCCCGCCCGCGATCGGCTCCAGATCACGGGCTGCAAGCTCCGCGTCTTCCCCCACCGCAACGTCGAGGACCCGCAGCCCGCGGGCGATGGCCGCCGTGCGCATCCGCTGGGCTCCTTCGCCTCGGCCGGCGATGACCGCCGTGCCGTCAGGCCGAACGTGGTCCCAGAGGCGCGCCTTGGCCCGGCCGTAGTTCGCCATGGTCCCGTGGTAATCGAGGTGCTCGCGGGTCAGGTTCGTGAAGGCCCCGACCCTCAGCTCGAGCCCGCCGACTCGCCCCTGGACCAGGGCGTGGGAGCTCACCTCCAT